>NZ_QSBV01000012.1 GCF_003465825.1 Collinsella sp. AF02-46-1 | reverse complement strand
TATTTGCTCAATGTGTTCGGCTGAGATCGGAAATCAACCATTTGTGTTTGTTAACGTCGTGATTGCGGGTTTGATCACATCCGATTTTCAGAATTGAGCACGATAGTTTTTCGGTTTTGAGCACGGCCACGCCGACCAGACCGCATGCCTTAACGTTGTCGGTGCGTCGTATCGGCAACGAGCAAAGGCAGGAGGGAATGATCGACGTGGACAAGATAGAGGACGCAGGTGGCGAGCTGCAGGGCCATGCTCGAGGCCGAGCTCGCGCACAGGGACGCGACCAAGAGGGCACGGCTGCTCAGGCAGGCGAGGCTCCCCGTGCACAAGTCGGCCGAGGGGTTCGACTGGTCGCACGTGCGGTTCTCCGAGGGCTGGGGCCGCGACGACATGCTTTCGCTGGGCTTCGTCGGCCCCCGCGAGGACCTCGTGTTCTTCGGCAAGACCGGCAGGGGCAAGACCCACATGGCCGTGGCCCTGGCGATGCGCACGGCCGCCGCCATCTGGTCGTCGCCGAACACCGCGCCCCACCGGCTGAACTCCAGGTTCGTGGTGATGACCACCGACTGCCGCTCGTAGGCGTCGGCGAACACCTAGAAGAGCGCGCGCGCCGTCGAGATCCAGCGGCAGGAAGCCGAGCTCGTCGATGACGAGCAGCCTAGCGCAGCCGATGAGCGCGGCCTCACGGTCAAGGCGCCCCTCGTCGCGGGCGCGCCGCAGCCGCATGACGAGCGATGACGCGGTGAAGAAGCGGGCCTCCATCCTCCGCTCGCACGCCAGCATGCACAGCGCCGAGGCCATGTGCGTCTTGCCGGTGCTGACGTCCCCCACCAGCACGAGGTCCTCGCAGAAACCAGTTTCATGGAGCGTTTCATTGAAAATCCCCCTAATCTAGCAACGGTTTAAAGTCTACTAGATTGGGGGGGACGCGAGCCAAGTCGACAAAGGCAGTTAACCGGCGGCTATTCATGCCTCGATTTAGAACCGCTCGAGAATCTCCGCAGCATTCTCTCGCAGATAGATATCTAGGTCCGGCACGGCAAACTGCACGTAGCCCCTCTGTGGTGCCTGAATAACCTCTCTTTGTAGCAATTTGGCCCTAATAGAGCTGATCTCATTGGTCTTTTTACCCATGCGCTTAGCAATCTCGGCTGATTTGGACTGTTGTTTATCCTCGCACATCGCCAAAAGGTATTTGATATCGTTAAGTCCCAGTCCAGAAATCGCGGGCTCGTGAACAACATCGTGAAAACGAGCCTCTGCCAGCGCAATGCCTTCGGTGACATCGTGTTCGCTCACAATGGCACTTTTGGCACGATGCAAGTTGGCGCGCTGCCAAATGGAGTAACCGACCATTTGCACCAGATAGGCATAGCCCTTAGTGGTCTTAGCGGTTCTCGACAGCAGTTAAACCATTGTCTAAAGCGAGAAATACTCACTCTCGGCAGATAAGTTAGGCCCCAACCACGGATCACCCGTCAAGAAAAACTCCGGCCAGCGCTGCATAAACAGCGCTTGCTCGCGCTTCCAGCGGCGCAGCTTTTCCTCGTTGGCCTCTTCCCTGCCGCGCGAGGTGAACTCGTAGTGATACAGCTCGGCATAAGGCGTATAGATGGTGTGGTAGCCCGCCTCCCATACGCGCAGGCAAAAGTCTGCGTCGTTAAAGCCAACGGCGAATTCCTCGTTGTAGCCGCCGACGCGCTCAAATACGTCGCGTCGCACCATCTGGCAGGCACCCGTTACGGCGCTAAAGTTGCCCGGGCGCACAGCGCGGGCAAGATAGCCCTCGCGCTTTGCCGAGAAGTCCTGGTTAGCATGGGCAAGCGCACCACGCACGCCAACCAAAATGCCGGCATGCTGCACCAGATGATCGGCAAAATAGAGTTTGGCACCCACCACGCCCGCATCGGGACGCTGCAGATAACCCATCATCTCTTCGATAAAGTCCGGGCTTATGACCTCGGTATCGTTGTTGAGCAGCAGTAGATAGTCGCCCTTAGCATGCTCAACGCCAAAGTTGATGATCTGGGAGTAATTGAACTCGCCCGGCCAGTACACAACGCGCGCGCTGCCCTTGCCACCAGATGCAGCGGTTACGCGCTCCGGCAGGGTTTCGTAATACGCAAACGTCTCTGGGACTTCGCTGTTGTTCTCCACCAAAACGATCTCGTAGTTGGCATACGTGGCCTTCTGAGCGATCGACATCACGCAGGCGTCGAGCGTCTCGACGTGATCCTTGGTGGGAATCACAATGCTCACCAGCGGTGCAGGCTCTGGCAGCGCATAGCGCATACGGTAGACAAACGGAGTTTCGGACTCCTCGACCGCTCCATGAACGCCCAGCGAGCCAAAGTGACGCTGCAGGGCCAGGCGTCCGGCCTCGATGGCATACGGTTTGCTGTCGGCGGATCCGTCGGCGGTCGACCCCGGATGCACGCGCCAGTGATACAACACGTGCGCAATATGCTCAAAGCGCGCGCCCGCCGCAAGGCAGCGGAGCGTCAGGTCGTAATCCTGGGCGCCCGCGACGTCTTCCGGCGACATGCCAATGCAATCGATGAGCGCCTTCTCCACCATCAGGAAATGCGTCACGCAGTTATGGCTATAGAGCAGGTCGACGTTGAGTCGCGTCTTAAAGACCGGCTGGCCCCACTCCCCCGTTTTCTGGAACATGTCCTCGTCGCAGAACAGGACCTGGGGACGCTCTCCCTCGGCAGCCTTGTTCAGCGCAGAAACATAGTGGAATAATGCGTCCGGTTCCAGGATGTCATCGTGGTCCAAGAACGCGATGTAGTCGCCTGTCGCTTGCTCGATACCTGCGTTGGTGTTGAGCACAATGCCGCCGTTGCCGGAAAGCTCGATGCGGCGAACGCGCTCGTCGTTGGCGTCTGCCGCAAGAGTGGCCACCGCATCCCATTCGGGCGAGGCATCCATGAGCAGCAATTCCCAGTTGTCATAGCTCTGGGCTAGCACCGAGTCCAGCAGCTCGCGCAGGTAGACCCGATCAGTCTTGTAGCACGGCACCACAATGCTCACGAGCGGCCTATAGGCAAAGGCCGCCGAAGCGACACGCTGGCACACCAAATCGCCCGGCTTTGCGCGATGCTGTTCAAACCAACGTCGATAAGCTGCATCGTCTGCACGCGCGTCCTTCATGCGGTTCCAGCTGTCGTCGACCATGCCGTTGTACAGGCGACCATCCATGGCGCAAAACCCGCTCTGGATTAGGCCCGTGGGATCAGCCGCAATCGCGACAAAATCCCGTATATCCTGAGGCATCTCTACGCTCAGATACGTTTTATTGACGCGGCATCCGTTCTGCTGCGGCACGTCAACCTGCGATTCAAAAACATGCACGGTAACATCGATGGCGTTCATATGTGTATCGAAGATCTGGAACTCAGGGGTGCACTGGGGGTCTCCCGCCCAGGTAACCTCATAGCGCCACACCGCGCCGGCGTCTGCCGGCAAATAGCGAATGGCATCGATCTCGTAGCGACCGCAGCATTCGCCACGCTGCGCATCGCGGATAAGCGCGCACAGCGCAGGCTTTGCTTTGTAGTTAACCTTGGATTCCAGCTTGGCCACGCGGCTATCGGGGCGAATGGAGCCAAGCTTTTGGCCATCGGACGCAAATGCGACGTCAATCGTAGAGCCGTCCAAAAAGGGAAGCACCAAGACGGCGAGCTCGCGCTCGTAATCGGAAACGGAAGGGCAAAGCGCCAGCACACGGCCATGATCGACCGGGAGCACCAGCGACGGCACACAAGAACCGCTCGTCGTCGCATGGGCAAACGCTTGAGAACCCTCCCGTTCAATAAGCGCGGCGACATCCTGACCGGCAAAACGAAGCAGCACAAACAGACGGCCCTGACTGCGGCAAAGTGCCAAACGCTTGATACTCATCTACACTTCTCGCTTTCCCAGGGCGTTCGCTGCCATACGTTTGCAGGCACCCAGGCGTCCAAACCTCAAGACGTCGTAATCGAACATGAGCTTTTTGCACTCACGGGCATTGGGGGCCTTGCTGGTAAGCGCCGCACGCACCATAGCGGCAACAGAAGGAGCGCATTGTGCGAGCGCAGCATCGCTGCCCACGGCAGAACCGGCAAGCGCCGCGGCAACGGCGGCAAACACCTTGCCGCAGTCCGAACCCAGCAACCTGAGCGCATCGTACAGCACCAGATCGCATAGGAAGTACGCCAGGTCATCGGCATACTGGACATCGAGACCGTCGCGTTGCCAGTCAGCCAGCACCGCGGAGTAAATCTTCACGTGCTCCAGCAGTCGCGTCTCGTCGTCATAGCGCATGGTGTCCATAAGCGAGCCCTTGCGCGCCACGCGGTAGTCATACAGCTTGTTCGAGATAAGCGCGGTCTTACGCGAACGACCGTACACGGCAAAATCGAAGACCTGGTCCTCGCCATACTTAACGGTTTCGTCAAACACGATCCCGTTGCCCAGCAAAAACTCACGCTTGCAGGCGGTGCGCCATGCAAAGGGGCGAGACGCTTCCTTAAACAGCAGGTCAGAGCTATAGCCTTCAAACGACACATCGCGCGGGCTCAGCACATAGTTAAGCCACGGATACCCCGCCTCCAGCGGATACGGATTCGCGCCAAAGGTCAACACGTCGCAATCCTCGCGTTCAAAGGCATCGACGATCACGCGGCATGCATCGGGCGTAAAGCGGTCGTCGGAATCCAAAAAAGCAACAATAGGCGCCGTGGACGCAGCGATACCCGCATTGCGGGCGCTCGACAGGCCGCCGTTGGGCTTATCGACCAGCGTAAAGCGCGCGTCCTTTTCGCAATAGGCAGCCGCAATATCGCGCGAACCGTCCGGCGAGCCATCGTTGACCAGCACGCCTTCCCAATCGGGCATGTCCTGCGCAAGCAGGGAGTCCAGGCACCAGGCCAGGCACTCCTCCACGTTATAGATAGGAACGACAACGGAAATCTTGGGGGTAGCCATAGTCAAGTGCTCCTACTGTGCGACCGGAACGTCATCGGGGTGCGGGTTGTCGCCGTAGGCGCGCTGATACGTCAGCACGCGCCAGACCAGCGGCAGGCCGCCGATCTTAAAGTAGTGTTTAAACGTATTGAGCTTGCCCGGCTTCTTAAAATCAAAGCGCGAATCGATATAGGCGCGGGGCGACTTGACCATCAGTCGCAAGTCGGTCTCGCCACGCGGGTCGAAGAGAGACAGGTCAAAGCGACCGGCATCCCAATCGGCCTTGAGCTCGGGAGATGCCTTCTCCCAAAACTGCTCGCGCAATTCATCGACCAGGCGCTCATCATTCCAACGGTACGTATCGACCTTCATGCGCATTAAAATACCCTGAAGCTGAGCCTTAAGCTCGGGGCGTTCATCCAAAAAGCGCTGCATCTCGGTATATTCGTCGCACACGCAAAACACCTTGTTAGGAGAATTAACGGAGCTCTTCTCGTTATCTTGGCGATAGCACAAAATGGGGTCCGCGATAAACGCAGCACGCTCGGCGCATGCCCAGACCTTAAAGTTAAAACCCGCATCCTGATACGAAGCACCTGGCGTGGGAAGAAACCGAATCTGATTGTCGTTGAGGAACTCGCGCCGGTAGATAGCCGACCAAATGGAAGGTTTGCGGTAGAAGATGCCCGGGCGATCGACGGGGCGATACGCGGCGCCCGTCATATGCTCGTCGATGATCCCAAACAGCTCACGCCGCTCGCTGGGCGTGGACCAATACAGGTAAAAGTCGCCCTTTACCACATCGGCATGCTCGGCATCGGCCTTGGCGACCAGCTTTTGGAGTGAATCCTCAAACATAAAGTCGTCGGACTCAAGGATGCCCACGTACTCGCCGCGCGCCATCTCCAGGCCGCGGTTCATCGAGTCGCCGTAGCCGCTGTTGGCCTTGTCGATCATCTTTACACGGGGGTCGCGCTCCATGTACTCGCGGATGATATCTGGCGAGCTATCGGTGGAGCCGTCGTTGATGCAGATGATCTCGATGTCCTCGAGCGTCTGCGCCACGGCGGAATCGAGGCACTCACGCAGGTAGCGCTCAACATTGCAGATGGGAACAAGAAGCGAAACTTTAGGGGTATCAGAGTTCTGCAAGAGAACCTCCTGTTGAATAGCGTGTAACAGGGTTATTTTAGCAGCCGAGTTGCGGCGGGCGGCAGCGCTTGGAATTAGATAAAACGCTCCAGGCAGGCTTTGAGACCGCGAGTCGAAAGATAGAACAGCGCGGCATCTGCCATCGAAACGCCCGAGGTCGCCGCAACGAGCTTGTGGGCAACACGGCGAACGGCGCCCTTAGCAGGCATATCCGCCCACTCCGTTCCCAAAAACGTCGTGAGGTCCATGTTGACGCGAGCCGCCACGCGATGGAAGTCATCGGCATCCAAGCGCGCCAGGTCGAACACAATGAGGTCCAGGAACCAGGTGATCAGCTCGCCGGGGCACAGGTCCAAAAGACCGTAGGCCGCCCAGCCCTCCAAGACCTCCTCGAGCATTCTCATGTGGGCGTCAAGCTTTTTGGCGCGAGCCTCGGCACTGTTGAACTCGTGCGTCGCCGATTCGCTCTCCATCACGTAGTGGTAGAACTTGTCCGGCATGACGACGGTCTTGCGGGCAAGCGCATAAGCCGCAAATTGGAAGACGACGTCCTCGCCCAAAGCCAAACCGGGGGCGAAGCGAATGCCTTCGCGATTGAGCAGCTCGCGCGAAAAAGCCACGCGGCAGGCATAGGGCTGCGCATTCGAATGGAACAGAAGTTGGGGATCACGGGCGTCGAAGGTACCGGCTTTGGGGCTCATGAGTTGATGGACGCGTTTGGGGGCAGCATCGGCTGGTTCACAGACGCCGCCAAAAACGGCGGCCTCGGCATCTGCAGACTCCATGGCATGCAGTACGCGCTCGACCGTCTGGGCATCGATATAATCGTCGGCGTCCACAAAAAAGACGGTCTCGCCCTCGGCGGCATCGATACCGGCATTTCGAGCACACGAGACACCCGCATTTTCCTGGTCAATCACCAGTACGCGATCGTCGGCCTGCGCGACCTGGCGCAACACGTTCAACGAATCATCAGTCGAACCGTCGTTGACGCAGACAACCTGAATCGAGCGTTCGGACTGAGCCAACAGCGAATCGAGGCATCGCTGAATGGAGCGCGCAGAGTTGTAAACGGGGACGACAATGGTCGCTTTGGGGGTCAAAGTCTCTCCCATGTCGACCTACCCCCTCAGCGATTCGATGAGGAAGGCAGCAACCACGCCTGGGCCTCCAACCGAGGCGTAATACTTAGCACGCCCCAAGGCACCATCCGTCGCAAAACTCGGATGCTCGTCAACCCAGCCCTCAGGATCTTTGAGGATGGCAGCGAGATTTGCGCGCTTCCACGGCTTGAGGTCGTCAAGCGAAAACTCCCCCGCGTCCAAGGCCGCTTGGAACTCCTTGGCCATCTGAACCAGGAACTCCTTATAGAACTTAGGCGCCAAGCGCACGTAGTTCCACATATACGAATCGTACTTAATGAGCTGATTGAACTTGAGCATGCGCGCGACGTCATCACTTGCGTGGTCACGGGCATAATCCTCTCGAATCCAACGCTCGATCTCGGCATACTCGGTATTGACGCAAAAGACCTTAGCCGAAGAATTGACCGAGGAATTCTCGTTGTCCTGGCGATACGACAGCACGGCATCGTGCAGGTAAACAGCCTTATCGGCGCACGCGATCACCTTAAAGGCGAATGACGTGTCCTGAAAGGATGCCCCCGGAGTCGGCAGGAACGTAATGCCGTTGCGCTCAAGAAAATCGCGACGGTACACGGCCGACCAAATCGATGGCTTTTGCTTAAAGAACTGCGTCGTATCGCTCGGATGCACTGGCTTGCCACAATCCTGAGGTCTAAACATCTCGTGCAGCGAACGGCGTTCCTCGGGCTTAGACCAGTAGAAATCAAAGTTCGCCTTCGCAAAGTCGGCATTATTGCTATCGGCGGCCGAGACAAGCTTTTCGAGTGCGTCGGACGCCATAAAGTCATCGGACTCCAAGATGCCAACGTACTTGCCACGCGCCATCTCCAGACCGTGGTTCATCGAGTCGCCGTAGCCGCTGTTGGCCTTGTCGATCATCTTGACGCGCCTATCGCGCTCCATATACTCGCGAATAATCGCCGGCGAGTTGTCGGTCGACCCGTCGTTAATGCAGATGATCTCAATATCCTTGAGCGTCTGTGCCAGGGCGGAATCGAGACACTCGCGCAGGTAGCGCTGAACATTGTAAATGGGAATAAGCAGCGACAGAACAGGGCTGCCAGAGACGTTAGTAGACAAATGTGCTCCTTAGGAAATACCTGTCGTTTCATGGTATCAAAGGGTCAGCGCGCCAGCGGGCGTTTATATAATCTATGGAGCCTCTTGCGGGCAAAGTAGCCGCACGTCATGCGGCGGGCCCATGGCAGGTTCCTGCGTTTTATTCAAAGCTTGCCGACAAGGTGCGGTGAGCCTTTACAATAGAACAGTCCCAAGGACGTATTCGATAGCTTCCGCGCAGCGCTCGCCCGCCGCGCGTGAAAGGATATATTGCCCCATGCCTTCAACCCTTCCCGCTCCCATCGATAAGCTCGCCATCGTTGTCGTTACGTACAAGCGCCAGGAACTCCTGGCCAACCTGTTCGACTCCATGACCGAGCTCACGGCAACGCCCTGGCGCATCGTGATTGTCGATAACGAGAATTCGCGCGAGACCGAGGCCATGTGCACCGCATTCAACGAGCGCCTGGCCAGCCTGTGGGGCATCGACACCGAGCAGCCCGACGCGCAGGGCGGCACCGACCGTGTCATCTACGCCCCGCAGCTCGAAAACGGCGGCGGTGCGGGCGGCTTCTCCGCTGGCACTAAATGCGCCTACGATCTGGGGGCCCAGTGGTTCTGGGTGATGGACGACGACGTGCTCGTCATCCCCGAAGGCATCGAGCGTCTTGCCAAGTGGACCGACCGCTACGATGTCATCCAGGGTTCGCGCCTGGACTTTGACGGCGGCGCTTTCTTTTGGCAGTACCAGCTCATCCTTTCGCTCGGCATCCCTAACCCCATCGCCAAGTGGGACTTGGGGCCCGAGGGCCACCGCACCATGAACCAACTGTGCTTTGAGGGCGGCATGTTCTCGCGCCGCGTGGTCGACAAGATTGGCCTGCCCGACGCGCGCTTCTTTATCTACGGCGACGATGCCTGCTACGGCTACGTGGCCAGCCAGCACTTCCCCGCCGCCGTGGTTGCCGACGTGGTGCTCAAGCGCGCCCGCGCCGTCTCCAACTGGGATATCGCCGGCAAACGACAGCTCAACTCCACGAGCGACACCAACCGCTACTACATCATGCGCAACCGAGGCTTCCTCGCTCGCTATATGCAGATCTACGGTGACTACCACCCCATGCTGTTCCGTCTGGGCAATGCCGCGACCTTCTGCAAGGAGTTCATTCGTCTGGCAGCAGTCGACAAATGCTTTAAGACCGGCATTCCGGCGCTGCGCCGCGGCATGAAGGACGCCCGCAAGATCGTTAAGGATCCCAACTGGAAGCCCATGCCGCCCCTGAAGGACGCCGAGTAGTAAAGGGCTTTCGCCCGCCGCTACAGTCGTTGACACACCACGGACACACGCTGACCGTCAAAGCCAAAGCCCCAACGCATGCGCCCGACGGCGGGGCGCGGCACGCGGATATCATCGATGCCGTCGCGCTCTATGTCGAGTAGCGCCTGAACCGCCAACAGTTCCAGGCCCAGGGCATCGACGCCAGGGTCGTACAACATGTTGACCGTAATGAGCGGTCGCTCATCAAGCATGCCGAGCGTGTCGGCCACGTCAAACACCCGACCGGTGGGAATCACCTGGATATCCCAGCGATCCGAGACGCCACTTCGCTTGGAGCTGGGATTGCAATAGCCGGGCAGTCCAAAGCAGAGCCCCTGAAGCGCCAGATGATAGGCTGTCGGCATATCTGATTGGCCCACATCGATGCCCAGATCGCCGATAGCACAGCTCAAAGCTTGCTTTACAGTGTCCTCGTCTCCTCGACACAGCCCGTCATGGAACGAGTCGATAACTCCAACGTCCTCAACGGCGCACTCAAACCATTCCAGAATTACAAGACGGAGCGCCTGACGCACTTCGTTATTAGGCAGACGCAGGGAACGAAGGCACGCGCCGTCCTCCGAATGCCCCGTCATATCCGTCGTAAGGAATCCAGACAGATACAGCGCAGTCCAGATATCTTCGGGCTTGGCGGCATCGACCTCCTCGGCATGCATATGCACTGGCGCCTCAATAAACCCATGCGGCTCAACCAAATCGAACAATGTGGACAGGCGAATGAGATTCCAGTCGCCGACGCATGCGCCCAGACGGTCGGCGTAACCATACAGATCCGCCCGAACGGGCGCGACGCAATCGCGATGTGCGTAGTCCACCACGCGCTCCGGGCTCGAGCAATAAAAACCACCAAACAGATAGCCCTCGAGCCACTCACGCGCGTCATCCAGACAGCCGTTGCGACCGATGCAATCCAACAGCACTTGGACTTCGTCGTCCGAAAAACCGAACCATCGATCACACCAACTCGACAACGCCGTCGCCGACCGATAGGAAACCCCACGTTGGGACAACGCAAGCTCGGCAGGACCGGGGCGCTCGCCCATAAGACACGTCAATCGCAACGAGTCGCCGGCGTCGGCAATGGTGTCGAACAGCATTCGGCTGAGCGACTCTAGGGAATCCACGCTACCGTCGTCCTTAGCGTCCAAACGCTTTGGACATACCGCGTCGTAGTCGTCTATCAGAAGAACAACCTGCTCATCGAAAGCTGCCTGGAGCAGCTTGATAAGCACGCCAAGCGCCGCATCGATCTCCTTATCGCTGGCCACCCCACGCGCCGCCCTCTCGATAAGACGAACCTCACGTCTTGACAGATCAGGCGCGGCAAGCAGCGGCAGTAATCGGGCGCACTCGCGCACGACAGCCCCGCGAATTGCTGCCGCAGCACCAGCACCATGCCTCGAAGCGGCAGCTGTAAAGTCGAGCATGATGACCGGATAACTCGCGTACTCATCACGATAGCGACCGCCGCCCGCCTGCCAAATCTGGGTACCAGCGAACAGGCTTCGATCCGGCAGCCGGCGATCAGGTCGTTCCAAATAGCACTTGAGCATCGATAAATTCATGCTCTTGCCAAAACCCTTGGGCCGACAGCAAAGCGCAACAGGTGCTTCACTGTCCAATATATCGGCAATAAACATAGTCTTATCGACGAGTAAACACCGATTGATTGCATCGGAAAAGTCGCGTGCATCAACCGGTAGAGCTGCGCTATCCGCATGATTGAGCAACCGTGCACCAAACGCATGAGTAAAACCACAATTCACCTGTTCAGACACCGTAAACTCTCCTTCTAACGCAGCACGATGCCCATTGTAGCGAGCGGGTAGAGCGCAACAATATCGACATGCAAACGTTTCGGGCAGCGGTAGCAACAGACCCCCGAGGGGGCATAACAAATCGTTGCACAACAAAAAAAGGGGGGCCGATGCCGCCGCACCGGACCCCGTCCCAAACTCTTATAGAAAACGATCTGGAAGATTACTCCTCCAAGCCGTCCTCCCCAGAAGCCTTCTTCTGCTGATCGAGCTTATGCTTACCACTTACGATAGACGTAGCGCCCAGTGTGGCCAAGCTTGCACTGGCAAGGCTCGCCATCACAATCAGATCGCCCGTCTTGGGCATGTTGCCGCCCGAGGACTTGGTAGTTGTAGTCGTCGTGGTCGTGGTGGTCACCGTTTTGGAGTCATTTTGCTCTTGGACCTGGTTGTCAGCACCGCTCTTGTCGTCGTCTTCGGACTGTTTCTTTTCGCCCTCGGCCTTGCTCTTGTCCTTCTCCTCAGATTCAGACTTCTTATCCTCGTCCTTCTTCTGTTCGGACTTGTCGCTCTTCTCCTCAGAGCTAGAACCCTTATCGGATTCGGTCTTCTCGGAAGCCTTGTCCTTGGAGTCGCCCTTTGCGGCTTCGATCTTTTCCGTGGAAACCTGATCAGAGTTGCCCTTGTTCTGGGTCGAGCCGTTATTGACGCCAGCCATCAGCGAAGAGCCCAGCGTAGAACCAAGCTGCTCGGAGAAAGAAGGCTTCTTGTCCGGCGAAGCAACGGGAACGTCCGGCGCCTTATTCGAGTCATCCTTGGAAGCATCGGAACCAGGGGTTGCGTCAGAGCCGGAGCCGTTGTTAGAGCCGGTGCCAACGGACGAATCGCTCGAGCCGGTGGATGAGTTAGAGGTGCCAGCGCCGGTCGAACCAGAAGCGTCGCTGTCCGTATTGCCTGCAGAGCTTGAAGACGAATCGCCCGCAGCAGAGCCGTTCGAAACGGAGCCGTTCGAGGTAGAGCCGTTGTTGGTAGTGCCACCAGCAGAGCCATCACCGTCAGCATCGGTCGAGGGCGAATCCATCCTGTCATCGTTGGCATCGTCGCTCGAGTCGTCATTCGAATCAGGCGTCGGCGAGGGCGCCGGCGTGGGCTCGGGCTGCACGGGCGTCGCAGCGGCAGCGGCCTCGTCCTCGGCGATATAAACCAAGCAGTCCTTCAGCTCGTTGCGGTAGCGGTTCTTCCAGCCCTCATGATACTGGGGCTGGCTCGAATACTTGGTCGCCACGTTATTGACCACACTGTTGGAAAGCGCCGTCACAAACTCGCGATCAGTCATACTGTTAGAAAGGTTTGCCCAACGGAAGAAGTCCCTGCAACCACCGGTGCCGCACATGTTGGTGATGCTCCACACCATGCCCTTGACGCAATCGGCGCGGCCGGAGATGTCAATGCCAAGAGCGCTCTTAAGCCACGCCTCGGTCACCGCATAGTACGAGTTGTACGCATAGGCATCTTGAAGTGCTGAGAACTCAACAGGATCGGTGTTATAAGCACCTTGGAAGGCATCCTGCGCGATATGGCCCAGCTCGGTGAGCTGGCCGTTCTCGTACATGGCATTGCTCGTGTTGGAAATCTCGCTGCCGCGATCAATCGCATCCTTGAGCATGCAGTATTTTTCGGGGTTGTAGTTGTAGGCCTGCTTCATAAACGGGATGAGCGACCAACGACGGTCGAACTGGTAATAACCCAGCGCGTTGTAGCCGTCGCCATACGAAAAGCCCTGGTTGTAGTTGCCATGGCTCTCGTACTTGGTAAAGTACTTCATCTCGGGAGTCACGTTGACAAACGAAACGCCCTGGACCGACCTCAGCACGCCCGAGAAGGACTGCTGGGTGTAGAGACCTTTGTCGATATCGGTGGCATCCGAGGCAACGCCCGGCGTGGGCTCCTCGGCGGCGGCGGGCGCGGGTGCGGTAACGGCGCCAAACGAAAGCGCCAGCGTCAGGCCCGCGACAATAGCAGAATGCTTGGGCTGCATAAGATCCTCCCTGCATTGGTGTAGTTAAAGTGCGGTTTGCAAAGATAGAATTAAGTATTGCAGCTCACCCGTTGTTGCACAACAACCCCTCGGTAAACGGCAACAACCCTCCGCGAAATCCGCGAAATCTAAAGGAATTAAACAAACTGGTCGTCGGGCACCAGAAGAAGATCGCCGTAGCGTCCCATCAGCCCGTCTCTCAACCGACAGAAAGCGGGGATATAGACGTTTAAGATACGCTGAATCAAATCTTGAGCGAGCTTGTTGTCATAGATATGGACGTTCGTATTGCGGTCTCTGAGCATATCTAGCCATGCCGCCTCATCAATAAAGTCGTAGAATCGGTAGGCTTCCTTCAAGATGGCACGAGGAGACCCCGATGCAGCAAGCGTGGCGCCCTCATACTCGAGCAGACGTTTAAGGAGCTTCCAGCTCAGTTCAAACTGAAGGTTGAACTTATTAATCAATCCACTCTGAACAAAATCATTGCTAAGATCCTGATTGGGTGCATCCTCAAGATTCGCCAAGGCGCTGGCAAAGTTCTCATATTTTTTCATACAGAATCACACCATCCCTGGCAATTTCATCGAGCAATTGCTGCGATAAGGACTCATCCAGATTGACGACGTCTATATCTAAAAGAGTATCAAGACGCTCCTCTATCAGATATGAGAAACGGTCGAAATCCCGGCAACCTGCTACAGCAATATCAATATCGCTCTTAGGCAAGTTGTCACCGCGGGCACGAGAACCAAACAGCACAACCCTCTCGGCGTCACATTCCCGAGCAAAAATCTCAATTTGCTTGTACACCTTGTCGAGAGATACCATCTGCAGCCCTACAGCTTAATGTCGAAGTTGATCTCGGGGACGGCAGCAAGGTCGGCCAACGTCACGCCGTCGACGTACTTTTCGATCACGTCGTCCAGACCGCGCCAGAATTTGACGGTCGAGCAAAGATCGCTGCGGGCGCAGCTGTTGTCGATGCCATCGCACGCCACCGGAGCCGTGCTGCCTTCGACGGCGCGCAGGATGTCGCCGGCACGCACCTCGGCCGGGTCCTTGGCCATCATGTAGCCGCCGCCCTTGCCGCGCACGCTCTTAAGTAGGCCCGCCTTCATGAGCGGACGAACCAGCTGCTCCAGATACTTTTGCGAGATACGCTCGCGGTCGGCGACCTCGCGCAGAGCGATCTTGCCCTCGGCGTCGCCCAGCGCTGCGATATAGATCATCAGTCGGAGGGCATAGCGGCCCTTAGAAGAAATGAGCATACCTACCCTCCCATCGCATCTTGGACAACATAACCAGGTTTGTTTGTCCCAAATCTTAAGTAAGTGGGACAAACACAACAGGTTATTTTGTCCCACATCTAGAAAAGTCGAGTGGATTAGTCGGGTTTTCCCTTGACTAACGCCGAACCCATAGTAACTTTATTCCGAGAAGATTCCTAGGGTTTCGTACACCCATGAGTACACCATATACAGAGAGGGACAGCATGAGCGCAAATCCGCTGCTTTCCATCGAAGGTCTAACCGCCTCCGTGGACGAGAAGACCATCCTCCACAACGTCAACCTTAACGTCGCCGCCGGCGAGACCCACGTGTTGATGGGACCCAACGGCGCGGGTAAGTCCACCCTTGGTCACCTGGTCATGGGCGACCCCGTCTACACCGTCAACGACGGCCGCATCATCTTTGACGGCCAGGACATCACCGAGCTCACCACCGACAAGCGCTCGCGTGCCGGCCTGTTCCTGAGCTTTCAGGCCCCGGTCGAGATCCCGGGCGTGCCGCTGTCGAGCTTTTTGCGCGCCAGCATCGCCGGCCGCCCCGGTCTGGAGATGAAGGGCAAGGAGTTCCGCCGCCGCGTCAAGGAGCTCGCGGCCGAGCTCAACATGGATACCGCCTATCTCAACCGCGAGCTGGGCGTGGGCTTCTCGGGCGGCGAGAAGAAGAAGGTCGAGATGCTCCAGCTTCTGCTGCTGCAGCCCAAGCTCGCCATTCTGGACGAGACCGACTCAGGCCTAGACGTCGACGCGCTTTCCACCGTCAGCCACGGCATGGACGCCTACCGCAAGAGCTGCGACGGCTCCATGCTCATCATCACGCACAACACGCGCATCCTGGAGCACTTGGATGTCGACCGCGTCCACGTTATGGTCAAGGGTCATATCGTGCGCGAGGACGACGCCTCGCTGATCCCCTGGATCGACAAGAACGGCTTTGAGACCTTCGAGCGCGAGGCCGCCGAGCAGCGCGCCCAGGCCGAGGCCGCCGCTGCCGAGCAGCAGGCGTAAAGGGGCGACGCAATGACCAAGAACCGCACCGAGGTCGCGGACATCGACCGCAGCCTCTACGACTTCACCTACGGCGAGGAGGGATTCGAGCGCCTCGACGCCGGCATCACGCCCGACATCGTGCGCGAGATCAGCGCCAAGAAGGACGAGCCACAGTGGATGCTCGATCTGCGCTTAAAGTCCCTCGAGATCTTCAATCGTTTTCCCGACCCGACGTGGGGCCCCTCCATCGAGGGCCTGGACATGGACAACATCGTCACCTACGTCAAGCCCAACACCGACCAAAAGCACGACTGGGAGTCGGTGCCCGACGACATCAAGAACACCTTTGAGCGCCTGGGCATCCCCGAGGCCGAGCGCAGCTACCTGGCGGGCGTCGGCGCGCAGTACGACTCCGAGCTGGTCTACCACAACATGCAGGACACCGCGTCCAAGATGGGTATCGTCTATTCCGGCATCGAGGAGGCCCTGCACGACCCGCAGTGGGAGCCGCTCATCCACGAGAAGTTTATGACGCTCATCCCGCCCACCGACCACAAGTTTGCGGCCCTGCACGGCGCCGTATGGTCGGGCGGCTCGTTTGTCTACGTGCCCAAGGGCACCAAGTTGGACTTCCCGCTGCAGAGCTACTTCCGCCTTAACGCCAAGGGCGCCGGCCAGTTTGAGCACACGCTCATCATCGTCGAGGACGACGCCGACCTGCACTTCATCGAGGGTTGCTCCGCGCCCAAGTACAACGTTGCCAACCTCCACGCCGGCGCCGTCGAGCTCTTTGTGGGCAAGCGTGCGCACCTGCGCTACTCGACCATCGAGAACTGGTCCAAAAACATGTACAACCTCAACACCAAGCGTGCGCGCGTGGACGAGGATGGCGACATAGAGTGGATCAGTGGCTCCTTCGGCAGCCACGTGGGCTACCTCTACCCCATGAGTGTGCTCAACGGCCGCCGCGCCCGGTCGAGCTTTACCGGCATCACCTTTGCCGGCGCCGGGCAGAACCTCGATACCGGCTGTAAGGTCGTGCTCAACGCCCCCGAGACCTCGGCAACCGTCGAGACCAAGGGCATCTCCAAGAGCGGCGGCATTCAGACCTTCCGCAGCTCCATCGTGGCCACGCCCAAGGCCGAGGGTTCCAAGGCAACCGTGAGCTGCCAGTCGCTCATGCTCGACGACCAGAGCCGCTCCGACACCATCCCCGCCATGGACATCCGCGCCAAGAACGTCGACATCGGCCACGAGGCCACCATCGGCCGCATCGGCGACGACAAGGTGTTCTACCTGATGAGCCGCGGCATCTCGGAGGAAGAGGCCCGCACCATGATCGTCAACGGCTTTGCCAACCCGGTCTCCAAGGAGCTGCCGCTGGAGTACGCCGTCGAGATGAACAACCTGATCAAGCTCGAGATGGAAGGAGCGATCGGATAATGAAACAGGAAACCAACACCGCTGCTACCACCCTTGAGCAGGTCAACGCGATGCCGGCTGCCACTTGGGGCTGGCTGAAGATGAATCAGACCAAGCTCGAGCTCTCTGACGAGCTTGCCGCCGCTCCCGCGGAGGCCGTTGAGGTCGAAGGCTTGGGCGAGCAGTTTATTGGCGTGACAGACGCGTTCGACGCCGCCATGGACGCCATGGCCGAGCGCTTCCCCGAGCGCCGCTCCTCCGCCCCCGGTGATGCCGCCGACCGCGCCCGCATCACGCCCGAGACCGAGCTCGACGTGCCCGCCACCTCCGTCTACCAGGCCGGCGCCATCAAGCTCGAGGAGGAGCTCTCCCCTGCTGAAGCCTTCGAAACCGGCATGGGCGAGGCTGCCTACGCCTACTTGGCCGAGCACGCTACCAAGCGCATCGTCATCGATGTGCCCGCATACCAGCACGCCACGGTTACCGTGCGTGTGAGCGGTGTCGATGCCGCCGCGGCCATCGCCGCCATCGACGTCGTCGCTCGCCCGCAGGCAACGCTCGACCTGCATATTGCCCTAGACTCTCCTGTTACCGGCGAGGGTGTCGTGGGCTCCGTGCTACGCGTGTGCGCCCACGAGTACGCCACCGTCAACGTGACCTGCACGCAGACACTCGACGACAGCTGGATCGCACTCGACGACACCGGCCTGTTCCTGGACGAGGGCGCGCGCGTCAACGTGCAGCACACCGTCCTGGGTGCCGGCGCCAGCGCCACCGGCCTTGCCGGCGACCTGCTGGGCGACACCGCCAAGGTGACCATCGATACCGATTACCTGGGCGCCCGCGAGCAGGTGCGCGACTTTAACTACGAGCTGCGCCACCGCGGTCGCAAGACCGAGTGCGAGATCGACGCCAACGGCGTGCTGACCGGCACGTCCAAGAAGGTCTACCGTGGCACCATCGACCTCGTGCACGGCTGCAAGGGTGCAACCGGCACCGAACGCGAGACGGTGCTTTTGGCCAACAAGGGCGTCGACAACAAGACCGTTCCCGTCATTCTCTGTGACGAGGACGACGTCGCCGGCAACCACGGCGCCACCATCGGTCACGTCCGCGACGAGCAGCTGTTCTACCTCGCCTGCCGTGGCCTTGACCAAAACGCCGCCGAGGACCTGTTCATCCGCGCCAAGCTGGAGGACGCCGCGCTTTCCGCCACCGACGAGCGCACCCGCGCCGCCGTCGTCCGCCTAGGCAACAACCTGATCGACAACTTTGAAGAGGAGCTCGCATGATCGACACCGAGCACGTTAAATGCGATACCTGTACTGCCCCCGAGCCCATGGAGCTCGACGCCAGCGACGAGGCTTCGCGCGGCTGGCCCACCGTGGACATCGAGACCAACCCCTACAAGGGCCAGTTCCCGCTGTTCCAGCAGCACCCCGAGATCGCCTTCCTCGATAGCGCCGCCACCGCGCAGCGCCCTGCCTGTGTGCTCGACGCCGAACGCGACTTCTACCAGCGCATGAACGCCAACCCCCTGCGCGGCCTGTACTCGCTGTCCGTCGAGGCCACCGACGCCATCGCGAAGGTCCGCCAGCAGATCGCTGACCTCATCGGCGCCTCACAGGCCAACGAGGTCGTCTTCACCCGCAACACGAGCGAGTCGCTCAACCTGGTCGCTAAGAGCTTTGCGCCCACAGTGCTCGAACCGGGCGACGAGGTCCTCATCACCATTATGGAGCACCACTCCAACCTGATTCCGTGGCAGCAGGTCTGCCGCGAGACCGGCGCCAAGCTCGTCTACCTCTACCCCACCAAGACCGGCCAGCTCACCACCGAGGAGGTTCTTGCCAAGGTGGGTCCCAAGACCAAGATCCTAGCCGTGGGACAGGTCTCCAACGTGCTGGGCGTCGAGAACCCGGTCAAGAACCTCGGCAAACTCGTGCACAAGTACGGCGGCTACCTGGTCGTCGACGGCGCGCAGTCGCTGCCGCACATGCCGGTCGATGTGGCCGACCTGGGCGCCGACTTCTTTGCCTTTAGTGCGCACAAGGCCATGGGCCCCATGGGCATCGGCGTGCTGTGGGGCAAGATGGACCTGCTCAACGCCATGCCGCCCATGCTTACCGGCGGTGAGATGATCGACTCGGTTACTGAGCAGGACGCCGTCTGGGCTCCCGTCCCCGAGAAGTTCGAGGCCGGCACGCAGGACGCCGCCGGCATCTTCGCCACAGGCGCCGCCCTCGACTACCTCGTCAACACGGTGGGCTACGAAAACATCCAGGCACGCGAGCAGGCACTCGTCCACTACCTGATGGGCGAGCTCATGCAGCTCGACTTTGTCCAGATCATCGGCTCAATCTATTGGGATAACCACCACGGTGTCGTGAGCTTTAATGTCAAGGGCATCCACCCGCACGATGTCGCGAGCATCATGGACATGGACGGCGTCTGCATCCGCGCCGGTCACCACTGCGCGCAGCCGCTGCTCACCTGGCTGGGCGTCGAGAACCTTGCCTGCTGCCGCGCCAGCGTGGCCTTCTACAACGACAAGGCCGACATCGACAAGTTCATCGCCGGCCTGCATCACGTTTGGAGCACGTTCAATGGGTAATCTGTACACCTCCACCACGTTTATGGAGCACAACTCGCACCCCGACTATAAGTACGAGATGGATGCTCCCACGCACGAGCACGACGGCATCAACCCCAGCTGCGGCGACGAGCTCACCTTGCAGCTGCGCGTCGAGAACGGCGTGATCGAGGAGGCCTCCTTTACCGGCCACGGCTGCGCTATCAGCCAGGCCAGCGCCGACATCATGGCCGACCTCGTCACCGGCGAGACCGTCGAGGAAGCTCACCGCCTGGCAGGGCTCTTCCTCGCCATGATCCGTGGCGAGAAGCTCTCCGAGGAGGACCTGGAAGACCTGGACGAAGCCGCCCAGCTCCAGGACATCTCGCACATGCCCGCCCGCGTCAAGTGCGCCGAGCTCGCCTGGCGCACCCTCGACGGCATGCTCGAGGGGCAAGCAAACCAGTAGCGTATGCCCCGAATCCAAGGTTTTTGATTGCCGAGCCGCCCGATACGGGCGGCTCTGTTTTTTCTAATGAGCGCGAACGCACAAAGTCCGCGCGTCCGGCACCCCGTCTGTCATTTACCACACAGCCAGACGCGAACACGGGCGTTTTCCACAGCACCAAAGGCCTGCGGCAGGGCCACGAGCACGCCTAGCATCGTCCCATGCCCCATCCAGCTGGGCTCCGATTCGCTTCGCGCCTGCTGCAGACGGGTCCCATAGGGAGCGGCGTGCATTTTTGCGAGTATTCAGCACGCCAAGCTATGTGTATACGCATCGAAAGCGTTAATCAACGTCTCCAGGCGCATATATAGTGCGTTTTAGAACAAGCATCGTGGTCTCAGGGGCGCAAACATGAGCTTCGGGAGTGCATCGGCAGACATAAATAGTTTCGGGGGCCCGTATGTTGCAAAATTGCGACGGTAGTGGCAGTACCGCGATGCTGAAAACTCCGTTTTTTGCACGGCGCAGATGGGGGTAGGCACGGGCAAACCCGGACTGAGCCCTTATTTTATGCAAGATGGCGATTGTTCTATGCATATTAAGAAGTGCAGTTACCGCACCAAGCTTTTGAACGCTTGTTGCGGCGTATGGACGACCCCATCTGCGGTGCACAGGCGACCCTACATCACGTTTCCGCCAGTCCGCATCGCCGTCCGCGCGCGGGCACGCACAATACGAGAGACGGTACTTTTGCCAATCCCGGTATAGCGCTCAATCTGGCGCACCGTGAAACCGGCATCGTGTAATCCAACAATAACGGTATCGCGCCGCGCCGGCGGTGCGGCTTTAACCCCGCGGAGCGGAACCCCGAGGCTCTTCGCCAACTTGTCGGCAAAGGCGTGGCGTTCCCACTCCGTCTCTTTCATATCGCCCAGCGTTGGCTCGCCGCCCTCGGGCGTCGAAAGCGAATAGGCAGCAAAGGCCTCGGCAGAACCAAAAAGCTCAAGCATGCAAGAAGGATCGGAAAATCCCCTCGTGGCATCTGCCGCATCACTGTCGTAAGCGCGCAGATGCTCCGCAAAGCTGCTCCAGGGATAACGCTCGATTAGGCCAACGCCCGCCTCCTGTGGATCGGCGTGTACGGAGCGAATAGCCTCCATCACCTGCCAGTCGGTATCGAGCGAGCGCCGGTCAAAACGGTTCTGGAACAGATGCCCCGTGCGCCCCGTGCGTTTATTGAACCGCCGCGCGTACGTCAAAAGCAGCCGGTGCATCGCCGCGCTCATCGCGTCCTCGTAATCTGCAAGCACCAGATGCACGTGATTGCCCATAAGGCACCAGGCGATAACCGTCACGCCCGCCTCGCGGCAGCACTCGCGCATCAGCTCCAAAAACTCCCACCGGTCTTCATCGCCCTCAAAGATGAGCTGCTTGCCCGTACCGCGGGCACAGACATGGTAAAAGCCGGTAACCGTTCTCCAAACGCGCTGCATGGCGCTCCCTTCGCCGGGATCTGATTGCCATCCAATACAGCACGATTGAAGCGTGCCATCAAAACATTCACGCAAAACAATACACTCGCGCGGCCAAAGGCAGTAAACGGGCGGCGAACGGCACCGTTGCAACAGGTCAGACCCCGCAACGCATACAAGAGCTGACCAAAAGCTTGCCCAAGACGAACCCCCTCTACGGAAGTTCGCGACCACAGAACATATAGTTAAACCGTTTCAATTAAAACTTCCGGACTTCTCGCTACGAAAACTGAGCCGTTCGCCGAATATTCCGTGCATTTCGCGGTATTATAGGGGCTGCATGTCATGTCCCTTTCGAAGGGTCGCCCGGCAATCGCCAGCCACGACCCCCAGACGGGACGCCAACACGATAGAGAGGAGAGGCATGCAGTACTCACAGGAAGTGGAGAACATGTGCCCCGTTGCCAAGGGTGCATACCACGGCCCCGCACCCATCCCCGAGGAGGGCAAGTGGGTCCAGGCTAAGGAGATTTCCGACATCTCCGGTCTTACGCACGGTGTGGGTTGGTGCGCACCTCAGCAGGGCGCCTGCAAGCTCACGCTGAACGTCAAGGACGGCATCATCGAGGAGGCCCTCGTTGAGACCATCGGCTGCTCGGGCATGACCCACTCTGCCGCCATGGCTTCCGAGATCCTTCCCGGTAAGACCATCCTCGAGGCCCTCAACACCGACCTCGTCTGCGACGCCATCAACGTTGCTATGCGCGAGATCTTCCTGCAGATCGTTTACGGCCGCAGCCAGACCGCGTTCTCCGAGGGCGGCCTGCCCGTGGGCGCCTCCCTCGACGACCTCGGCAAGGGCCTTCGCTCTCAGGTCGGCACCATGTTCGGCACCAAGGCCAAGGGCGCTCGTTATCTCGAGCTCGCTCAGGGCTACGTCACCCGCATGGCTCTCAACGACAAGAACGAGATCATCGCATTCGAGTTCCTGAACCTCGGCAAGTTCACCGACGCCGTCAAGGCCGGCAAGACCCCCGAGGAGGCCATCGCTGGCGCTATGGGCCACTATGGTCAGTGGGAGAACGCTGCCAAGTACATCGACCCGCGCACCGACGAGGAGACTCACTCCGTCGCCAGCGTGTTCCCGGTTCACGAGTAGAAAGGGAGGGAAATAACTATGACTGTTACGTTCGAAGGTTACGAGCGCCGCGCTGACAAGATCAACAAGTGCCTCGCCGACAACGGCATCGCCTCCCTCGAGGAAGCTCTGCAGATCTGCACCGACAAGGGCTTCAACCCGCGTGAGATCGTCAACAACACCCAGTCCATCGCCTTCCAGAACGCCGAGTGGGCCTACACCCTCGGTTGCGCTCTCGCTGTCAAGCGTGGCGCCAAGACCGCTTCTGAGGCTGCCGCCATCATCGGCGAGGGCATCCAGGCCTTCACCGTTCCCGGCTCCGTCGCCGAGGACCGCAAGGTCGGTCTGGGCCACGGCAACCTGGGCGCTATGCTGCTCTCCGACGACACCGAGTGCTTCGCCTTCCTGGCTGGCCACGAGTCCTTCGCTGCCGCTGAGGGCGCTATCGGCCTGGCTCTGAACGCCAACAAGGCTCGCAAGAAGCCGCTGCGCGTTATCCTCAACGGTCTGGGCAAGGACGCCGCTCAGATCATCGCCCGCATCAACGGCTTCACCTACGTGAAGACCCAGTTCGACTACTACACGGGCGAGCTCAAGGTCGTCGAGACCATCCCCTACTCCGATGGTCCCCGCGCTGCCGTTAACTGCTACGGTTCCGACGACGTCCGCGAGGGCGTTGCCATCATGTGGCACGAGAACGTTGACATCTCGATCACCGGTAACTCCACCAACCCCACGCGCTTCCAGCACCCCGTCGCTGGCACCTACAAGAAGGAGCGCCTCGAGGCTGGCAAGAAGTACTTCTCCGTCGCTTCTGGTGGCGGCACTGGCCGTACCCTGCACCCGGACAACATGGGCGCCGGCCCTGCCTCTTACGGCATGACCGACACCATGGGCCGCATGCACTCCGACGCCCAGTTCGCCGGTTCTTCCTCCGTGCCTGCGCACGTCGACATGATGGGTCTCATCGGCATGGGCAATAACCCCATGGTCGGTGCCACCGTCGCCTGCGCTGTCGCCGTCGAGGAGGCCCTCAAGGCCTAGTCGCGCCCGCGCGATGCTCACATAGTTGAGCTTTGGAGCCGCTACCTTTTAAGGTGGCGGCTCTTTTTGTTTACGCTGTCGCAGGGCAGCTAATGCCGATATATCAGTTGGGGCGAAATACGAGATGTGATGAGACGGAGCGTCAGAACGTCCATGACGCCCACCTGCCATATTTGCCCTTTACCGATTTGCCGAGTCTTTGCGGCTCCATTGCCGATCACCCATGCGACAATGCGCCGGACGAGAAAGGAATCCGATGGAATCGACTGATGTACTGGTAATTGGATCTGGCATTGCGGGCCTTTGCGCCGCCATCGAAGCGGCACGCACGGGCGCAACCGTCGCTGTGGCAAGCGCCGGCAAGACTATGAGTGGATCGAGCTTCTTCCCCGGAACCTGGGGCCTGGGGCTTATCGGACCCGTTAACGAAGACGACGAACAAGACCTCATCGATACCATCCAGACCGTTGGTGGCGGCGTTGCCGACCCTGAACTCGTCCAGACGTTCGTCCACGGCATTCCCCAGGCAATTGAATGGCTCGAGCAAGACTTGGGCGTTGAGCTTCAGCGTCCGCAAAGCGTCGAAAGCGCTCAGCAAAAGCAGTTTATCCCCTGCTTTGACCACAAGACGCGCATGTGGCGCGGCCTCACCCGCAAGCCCCTTGAGGACGCTCTGACGACCCGGATCGAGTCGCTCGGCATTCGCCTGCTCCCCCGCCATGAGCTTATCGACCTTGTTGAGGACATGAACGGCAGAATAACCGGAACCGTGCTCTACGACCTCACCGAAAATCGAATCGTGCCCTTTGCTGCCAAGGCCACGATCATCGCTGCGGGCGGCACGGGTGGCCTGTTCGAGCGCAGCCTCACTTCCGCCGATGTGCTCAGCTCTTCGCAGGCCATCGCGCTGGCGCACGGCGCAACACTTACTAATATAGAGTTCATGCAGATGATGCCCGGCTTCATCGAGCCCAAGCGCAACTTGGTCTTCAACGAGAAAACCTGGCGCTACGTACATTTTGACCAGCCGGTAGATATTGCCGACAACAAGCTGGACGACCTGCTCGAGCAGCGCTCTGGATATGGTCCCTTCACGTCACGCTTGGCCTCCCGCGCTATCGATCTCGTCATCGATCAGGCAGGTGTCGAAGGCCTGGCACTCCACTACGACTTCCCCCGCGAGGATGTCCCAGAGTTTGTGCAGACCTTTGCCACCTGGCTGCAAGACGAGCACGGCATCGCCCCGACTGACGAGATGCGCGTTGCGATGTATGCCCACGCCGCTAATGGCGGCATCAAGATCGATAAGACCGCGCACACGGGCGTTGAGGGCCTCTACGCTTGCGGTGAGGCGACAGGCGGCATGCACGGCGCCGACCGCATTGGTGGCTTGTCAAGCGCCAACGGCATCGTGTTCGGACGCATCGCGGGCGCATCGGCAGCCCAGGCAGCGCTGGACGCTCCTGAGGCGGCCGCACCGATGGATATCGCCCTCCCCCAGCATGGCATAGCTACAGCAGACGCCGAGCGCCTGACCCGCTGCCTCAAACGCACAATGAGTACCTACTGCATGATCAACAGGACCGAAGCGGGTCTATCCAAGGCCCTGCAACAGCTTGAAAGCCTGCAAGACGACGCAACGGCGCTGAGCAAGCCACACGCCAATGACAGCGAAATCGCAGCCCTCGCCCGCCTGCAATCGCAGATTCAACTAGCACAGGAAATGGTCAAAGCCATGCGCAAGCGAACCGAAAGTCTCGGATCGCACTATCGAGCGAATTAAACTGGACACCTATCTAAAGCAAAACACAACTAATCGATATCTATGGGCCCCGTGAACTCGAAGTGGCACGGGGCCCATTCGTGTCCGCACGGCAGCGTATCCTAATTCTGAATACAGAGCGGGCAAAGCCCGCATAGACAATAGGCCAGCGAGGAGGAGATATGGACAGTAGAGATATCGAGAAGTGGCGTGTCAAACTTGATAGCTACGCCAATGTGGAAGACGGCGTTGAGTATTGGCTCGCACGCGATTTAATGGAACCCATGGGGTACACTCGATGGGAGAACTTTGCCGAAGTTGTTAAGAGGGCAAAAGTCTCGTGCGAAACAAACAAAACTCCAGTTGATTCCCATTTTCGTGACACCACGAAAATGGTAACTGCCGGTGTCGCCGCTCGTGCGGTTAAAGACTACAAACTTACGCGCTATGCATGCTATTTAATCGCCCAGAACGGAGATTCAAACAAGCAAGAAATCGCGCTCGCCCAGGCATACTTCGCCGTGCAGACGCGCCGCCAAGAGCTCATAGAGCAGCGCTTCGCAGAGATTCAGCGCTTGCAGGCGCGCCACTCGCTATCTGATTCAGAGAAACAGCTCTCGGGTATTGCGTTCAAACGCGGCGTGGACTCCAAAGGATTCGCGATCATCAAGTCGAAGGGCGATGAAGCGTTATTCGGCGGCAGAAGCACGGCGGAAATGAAGCAACAGCTCGGCGTATCCAAGAGCTCGGCATTGGCGGACAGGCTAGCCGATGTTCTCATCAAAGCAAAGGACCTTACGAACTCGATGACGGCCTTCAACGCCGAGGAACACGACCTGTACGGTCTGGACCAGATCAAGCAAGAGCACGTCGAGAACAACACAAGCGTGCGTGGCAGCCTCATCGACCGCGGAATTGTACCCGAGAACCTACCGCCTGCCGAAGATACAAAGAAGCTCGAACGTCGCGTGAAAGCAGACGAGAAAAAGCTCAAGGAGGGTACAGACGGATTCACCGACCCCCAGGGCAGGCTCGACTTGTAAAGCGTCTGCGCCCTTACGGGTTCGGCCCCATGCGAGGTTAACAAAAAGCGACCAGCCTAAGCCAGCCGCTTTAACATGCTTTGGTGGGCCGTCAGGGGGTCAGCCTGCTTTGCAGGCGGCCGCTTCGGCGCTTTGCGCCTTGCGCGCTGCGCTGGTAAATGCTTACGCATTTCCTCAGCTTCGCGCCCCGACGGGTTCGACCCCATGCGAGGTCAACAAAAAAGCGACCAGCCTAAGCCAATCGCTTTAACATACTTTGGGTGGGCCGTCAGGGGGTCGAACCCTGGACCTTGGGATTAAGAGTCCCCTGCTCTACCAACTGAGCTAACGACCCAAAGCTAAAGTCCGTGGTGGCGGACTTTAGAGGAGATATCGTGTGGTGGGCCGTCAGGGGGTCGAACCCTGGACCTTGGGATTAAGAGTCCCCTGCTCTACCAACTGAGCTAACGACCCGATATCAACACGAAGCAAGAACTGGGGTGGGTAAAGGGACTCGAACCCTCGACCTACGGGACCACAACCCGTCGCTCTAGCCAACTGAGCTACACCCACCGTGTCCTGTGCGCTTCGCGCTCGACTATTATTGCAAGGAACGCCACGCGATGCAAGCCCCAATTTTCAAGAATTTTGAAAAGAGTTTTTCGAGACCATTTCAAGCAAATCCCATCGATTCCATAGGAGTAAACTTGCTCCACCCAATGCTCGAAAGGATAGGCATGAAAGAACTCTCCAACCGCACGGCGGCGTTTACCGATTCGGTCATCCGCCGCATGACGCGCATCTCCAACAAGTATGGTGCCGTCAACCTGTCGCAGGGCTTCCCCGATTTCGATCCCCCGGCGCAGCTGCTCGATAGCCTCAGCACCATTGCCACCGACCCCAAGCCGCTTTACCACCAGTACTCCATCACCTGGGGCTCCCAGGCCATGCGCGAGGCGCTTGCCACCAAGCAGGAGCACTTTATGGGCATGCCGATCAACCCCAACGAGAACATCGTGGTCACCTGCGGCTCCACCGAGGCCATGATGGCCGCCATGATGACGGTCACAAACCCCGGCGACAAGGTCGTCATTTTCTCGCCGTTCTACGAGAACTACGGCGCCGACACGATCCTCTCGGGCGCTGAGCCCATCTATGTGCCGCTCAACCCGCCCACCTTTGACTTCGACCGTGAGGTCCTCGAGGCAGCCTTCCGAGACAACGATCCCAAGGCAATCGTCCTATGCAACCCGTCCAACCCCTGTGGCAAGGTCTTTACCCGCGAGGAGCTCACCTTTATCGCAGACCTGTGCAAAAAGTACGACGCCTACTGCATCACCGACGAGGTATACGAGCACATCGTCTACGCGCCCCACGAGCACGTCTATATGGCCACGCTGCCCGGCATGTTCGAGCGAACCATCAGCTGCAGCTCGCTGTCCAAGACCTACTCCATCACCGGCTGGCGTCTGGGCTACACTATCGCCCCTGCCGAAATCACCGAGCGCATCAAGAAGGTTCACGACTTCCTCACCGTAGGCGCCGCCGCTCCCCTGCAAGAGGCCGTCGTCACCGCCCTCAACTTCGACGACAGCTATTACCAGGAGGTCCTCGACCTCTACACCGCCAAGCGCGACCTATTCTGTCAGGGGCTCGATAGCATCGGTCTTGAGCACAACGTGCCGCAGGGCGCCTACTACGTGATGATGGATATCTCGGAGTTTGGCTATGACAGCGACCTCGACTTCTGCGAGGACCTGGCCTCCAAGGTGGGCGTGGGCGCTGTTCCCGGATCGAGCTTCTTCCGCGAGCCCGTCAACCATCTGATTCGTTTCCACTTTGCCAAGCGAGACGAGACGCTCAACGCTGCGCTTGAGAACCTCAAGTCGCTACGTGATAAAATCAACCCGCGCGGGTAAGGACGGTCAGTAACTAAAGGCACTAAAGAAACCTCGTGAACCCGTTGGGCCATGAGGTTTCTTTTTATAGCGACCTCATTTATTTTTTAGAGCGCTATACTTTAGTCACGGAGCAACTCGTCCAGAGAGGAATACTATGGCAGAGCAGCAGCTTATCGGAGCGCTCGAGGCCGGCGGCACCAAGATGGTCTGCGCCACGGGCTATGCAGACGGCACGGTCCTGGAACGCGAGCAGATTGCGACCACGACCCCGCAGGAGACCGTTGAGGCCGTCAACGCATGGTTTGCCGACAAGGACATCGCCGCGCTGGGCATCGGCGCCTTTGGCCCCACCGCAGTCAACTCTGCCTCGTCCCAATACGGCAAGATCCTGGAGACGCCCAAAACGGCATGGCGCTACTTTGACCTGCTGGGCACCATCCAAAACGAGCTCAATATTCCCTGCGGCTACGACACCGACGTCAACGTCGCCTGCCTGGGCGAGGTCACCTTTGGTTGCGCCCAGGGCCTCACTGACGTGGTGTATCTGACCATCGGTACCGGCGTGGGCGCCGGCGTGCTCTCGGGCGGTAAGCTCGTGCACGGCATGATGCATCCCGAGGCCGGCCACATCCTGGTCACGCGCGACCCGCGCGACACCATCGGCGAGCACAGCGGCTGCCCCTTCCACGACAACTGCCTCGAGGGCCTCATCGCCGGTCCCGGCGTCAAAAAGCGCTGGGGTGGCAAGAGCGCCGGAGAGATGGCCGATGACCCGGAGGCCATGGACCTGCTCGCCGGCTATCTGGCGCAGGCGCTCATGACCTACATCCTGTGCTACGCACCGCAAAAGATCGTCATCGGTGGCGGCGTGGCCGACCACACCCCCATCGTGCCGCTCGCACGCAAGAAGTGCGCCGAGATGCTCAACGGCTACATCGTCACGCCCGAGATGGCCGACATCGATAGCTACATCGTCAACAACAGCCTCGAGGGCAAGCAGGGCATTATGGGCTGCCTGGCCCTGGGCGCACAGGCGCTTCAGTAGCAGACGCACCCACAGGGCGTGGCGCGCCCGGCAAATCCGACCTACGGAACGACGCCACCACGCCTCATATAAGCTCTCAAATAAAAAAGGCCGCCTAGGACCAAACAATACGTCCTAGGCGGCTTTTTTGGCGCACATCAGCGACCGAAAGAGATATCGGAGCACAACGCCCGTTGCCGCACCACAGCAGTCGATCATCACATCGGTGATCATGCCGGCGCGTCCCGGCACAAAGAGCTGAATCGTCTCGTCGATCGAAGGAATCAGCAGCAGGAACACCGCCGTGGGCAGCAGCACGTCAAAGGTGCGCCGGCCCTCAAAATCAAAGGCGTGCGTTGCCAAGATGCCGAGCACCATATACTCGGTAAAATGCGCGCATTTGCGAACAACAAAGTTGGTCACCCATTCATATGGAAGTCCCACGCTGTGCAGGAAACCGCGGATAGCTTCCATGACCGTTAGGCTCAGCGAGCCCGACCCCGAGCCGGGAACCAGCGAATTGCCCCAGATCAAGAGCGCCATCAGGCAGGTCACGACCGCCCATTTTCGATTGATCTTAACCATGCAGAAGTTATGCCTCCGCGCGGAGCGGCGCGAAGCTGGCGGTACCGCCCTCGATAACGCTCAGATAGGCACGGCCCGTACGCTTGGCGGTAGAGGACTGCAGGCGCTCGATCTCTTCCTCGAGGATCTGATTGACGCGCTCGTGACGACGGTTTTCCATAATGCCGGCGGCAATAGCCTCGGCCCGCTCGATGCTCTCGCGCGAGATACGGGCAGTATCCTCGGGGAACACAGCGCTGTGACGGCCGACATAGGCGGGGGCAGCAGGCTGAGGGGCAGCGACGGGAGCGGGGGCTGCAACAGGAGCAGGCTCGTCAATCTCATCCAGAATCGCGGTGGCGGCGGCCCACATGTCCTCGTGGCCCGAGTAATCGGCCATGGGGACATCAACCTCGAGCGAGGCGTCCGGAAGGTCGCCGGTGTCGATGCGATCTTGGGCATCAATCGATGCGGTGATGGCTGCAGGCTCATCGAGGTCATCGAGATCGATGTCCGCGGCACCGGAAATGATAGGCATGCTGGCGAGGTTTGCGTTGTACGGCGCAGCCTCAGCCGCCTGCTGCTGGGCAGGAGCGCCCCAAAGCGAGCTTTCGGCGGCACGGCGGGCGGCAACGGCCTCCTCGTCCGCGGTCATGGCTTCATCAACGTACGAATTATCGGCAGAAACGTTCGCGTCCGCCGAGGTAGCGCTGTAGGCGTTATTGGCTGCCGCGTTGGCAACGAGTGCCACAAAAGCCGCCGTGCTGCCCGCAGGGGCGGCCTGGGAGCCCGACACGGCACGCGCCGCGGCGGCGATGTCGTCGCGATTGAAGGAGCCGGTCTGCCCGCCGTTGGTGAGCTCGTCGATGGCGACTTGATAGACGTCGCGCGAGCGCGCAGGGTCGCAGCTAACCGGCGAATCGTCGTCGAGCATGCTGTCGATCATGGACCAAGCCTCGGCCTCGTCCATAGCATCTGCGGCTCGAGCGATGGTAGGGACACCATCATCGGCATGACGGCGCTGGAACGCACCAGTCAGGCCGGAAAGGAATGCCGAGGTAGACTGCTCCGACTGAGCCTGAGAAGCAGAAGCCGCAGCGTACGGAATCGCATCCTGCTGCTGAGCTGGAATCGAGGCGGTCTTGAACTCGCTTTGATGCTGATTGAGATTGGCGGCACCGCCCATGGCATCGGGCTGGAACAGACGCTCTTCACGCTGCGCACGATACTCGGAGATACCCAGCGAGGCGGCATAGATACCCACGCCCGCCACCGCGCCCACGGCGAAGGGAACTGCACCCGCCACGACCGTCTCGTTCACCGACGAAAACGGCAGCGTCGCGGCATACATAACCACGGGAGCGGCAAGGCCGATCCCGCACGAAAGTCCGGCAAGGACTGCTCGTTGTGTTGCATCAGAAGAAGCCATGAGCTCTCCCCATCTTCCAGCACCCAAATCGCATCATTCAGTTGGCTGCGCGAGAGAAGATGAAGCGGGGCTATGCCCCAAAGCAACGGTATATGGTTCGTTTCATCTGCGTTTTCCGTCGCGAAGCTTAAAAGCTATTATGCGAAACCACCCTGCCGATTGCAAGCGACGATGTCGGATTGAAACGGGAAACCTGCTGCTCGTCGGTCTTACGGTCAAAAATAAGCGCGGAGCGGCGCAATGGAAAGGGGCCGAGGCTCAAAGCCCCGACCCTTTATCGCATTGATGACTATCGCAGCGCGTGGATGACAACCTAGAACGTCTGCTCGTAGTCGCTGTGTTTTTTGGCCGAACGCACCAGGAACTCCTGGTTGGTGTTGGTGCCCTTCAGACCCTTGATAAACGACGCCGCCGCACGCTCGGTATTGTTCATGCCGGCAAGAATGCGACGCAGACCAAAGACAAACGGACGCATCTGCTCGTCGACCAAGAGGTCCTCGTTACGCGTACCGGAGGCAACGGGGTCGATAGCCGGGAAGATGCGGCGGTCGGCCAGGTCGCGGTCGAGCTTAAGCTCCATGTTGCCGGTGCCCTTGAACTCCTCGAAAATGACCTCGTCCATCTTGGAACCGGTGTCGATGAGGGCAGAGGCCAGGATGGTGAGCGAGCCGCCGTTCTCGATATTGCGGGCTGCACCCAGGAAGCGCTTGGGCGGATACAGTGCCGCCGAATCGACGCCGCCCGAAAGGATGCGGCCCGAGGCAGGCGCCGCCAAGTTGTAGGCGCGGGCGAGGCGCGTGATGGAGTCGAGCACCACCACGACGTCGCCACCCAGCTCTACGATGCGCTTGGCGCGCTCGATGACGAGCTCTGCCACGCGGGTGTGGTTGTCGGCAGGCATATCGAAGGTCGACGCCACAACCTCACCCCTGATGGAACGCTGCATATCGGTGACCTCTTCGGGGCGCTCGTCGACGAGCAGGCAGATGAGGTGCACCTCGGGGTTGTTAATCGAGATAGACTGGCAGATCTTCTTGAGGATCGTGGTCTTGCCGGCCTTGGGCGGGGACACGATCAGGCCGCGCTGGCCCTTGCCGATCGGTGACACGATGTCGATGGCGCGACCGGTAATAGAGTCCTTGCCGTGCTCCATGCGCAGCGGCTCGTTGGGATAGACCGGGGTGAGGTCGCCGAACTTGGGACGGTTGCGAATCTGCTCGGGGTCCAGACCGTTGACGGTCGTGATTTTGGCGAGGCCGGCGCGCTTGTCGCCGCCGCGCGAAGGACGCAGCGAGCCCTCGATGACGTCGCCCGTGCGCAGGCGCGCGGAGCGGATGAGGTAGGCGGGCACGAAGGCGTCGTCGTTGGACTTCATGTAGCCATGGGCGTGGATGATGCCGGAGCTGTCCGGGCGAATCTGCAGAATGCCCTTGATGTCGCGGAAGCCCTCGGCCTTCGCAGCGGTGACGTAGATTTCCTCGACGAGCTCGGCCTTCTTCTTGCCGGTCGTCTCGATCTCGAACTCCTTGGCCTTCTCGCGAAGTTCGGCAACCTTCATGGCAGCGAGCTCCTCGCGCGAAAGCGTAGGCTCGGTGGGAGCGGCATTACGCTCCTTGTTGCGTTGCTTGCGATCGCGCTGGCGGTTGCGACGGTCGTTGTTGCGCTCGTCCTTGCGCTCGTTGCGCTCCTCGTTGCGCTTGTGCTGGCGACGGTTGGGGCGAGCGCCGTCTTCGCTCTCGGCGGGGGCGGCACCATCGGTTGCGGTGGTGTCAACATTGGCCGCAGCGGCGTCATTGGCCTCGGCGCCAGAATCAACCTGCGCTTCGACATCAGCATGCTGCTCGGCGGCCTTGGCCTTAACGGACTTCTTGCGACCGCGCTTGGGCTTCTCGGATGCAGGCTGTTCGACGTCCTGGGGCTCGGCGGCATCAGTCGATACATCGGCGGTCGTCTCGGTGGAATCCTCGGACGCGCCCTTCTTGGCAGCCTTAGCCTTGGACGTGCGCTTAGCAGCAGTGCGACGCCTGCGACCGGGACGGACGTCGGCGGGCTCGGCATCGGCAGAAACGGCCTCGGAAGTCGTAGCATCCTGGACGGGTTCATCGGCAGCAGTTGAGGACTTGGCGGTCGCCGCAGCATCCCGAGCGGCGGCGGCTGCGGCTGCGGCCTTCTCGGCCTCGACAAAGGCCTTGGGCTTGCGACCGCGACGGTGCGGGCGCAAAGCCGGATCGACAACGGGAACTTCGCTGGCCTCGACAGGCGCAGCGGGCTCAACAGGCGATGTGCCCTCCCCTGCCGCGGAACGGACCGAAGCCTCAGTGAGCTCGGGGGTTACCTGTTCAGCAACCTGCTCGGCCTTAGCAGCCGTGCGACGGCGTGTGCGCGGTACCGGCTTCTCGGTCGGCTGGTCGGCGACAGGAGTCTCGGTGGCGGCAGGCGTCTCGAGCACAGACGGAGCTGCAAGCTCGGTCAGAGCCGCGGCCTCGCGCTCGGCAGCACGACGGCGGGCGCGCACCACCTGAGCCTCGCTAATCTGCGCCAACGCACGTGCCTGCGCGACCTCATCGGAAATCGGCGCCGAGGAGTCAGCTGCAACGGTGAGCTTGGCGCGCGTCGTGCGCGTGGTACGGCGCTTTGGCTTGGTGACCTCCTCGCCGTCAGCGGCAGGCTTGGCCGTGCGGCGCGTGCGCTTGGGCTTTGCCGGAGCAGCCTCCTCACCAGTTGCAGGCACGGCCTTCTCAGCCGCTACAGGCATAGGCGTCGAAGCAGCCTTAGGCGTCTCAGGAGCCGAGGCTTGCGCGGGCGCCGCGACCTGGTCCGACGCAACCGGTGCAGCGGGAGCGGCCTGCGTCGTCGTTATTTCGTTTTCTTGCTGTTGATCAGACACAGTGTTTGCTCAACTTTCTTTTCAAGCCCTGTGATCACATGCTCCCTGCATAAACCTTCAGGGCGGCTAAACAGTCTAGTTCCGTTCAAAACGACGGACATCATTGATCTGTATCGAGATGATTGCGTCAACTACGCAGCGTTAGTGTAACACAACCGCCGCCACCTGCAACTTAGTCATTGGGGACGTTCTTAAACGACTAGTCAAAAGGGACACTCTTTGTTTGCCACCCACAAATCTGACTGCCTCCGCCAAAACTATGGCGGTTTACTACGATGAATCGCTCAACCGCGACCACTCCGAAACTTGTTGAACTAAAACCGCAGGTAGATGCCTTGCACTTTTTAGCAAAAAGCCGGCGTGGTTAGAATTCCTCAATTCATCGTAGTAAACCGGCATAGTTTCGTATTTCTAGCAGCTCCAAATTCATCAATACGTCGGCGTTTGCGAAAAAAGCCCGACCTCCGTAGGAGATCGGGCTTATAGGGCTCAGTTAAACCAAACCTACACGGTCAAATGACCCGCAGATTACATCTGCTCGGGCGCGGAAACGCCAACGAGGGTAAGCACCAGGGCGAGCGTCACGCGGACAGCGTCGCAAGCTGCCAGACGGGCGCGCGAAAGCTCGGGGTCGACGGGACGGCCCTCGCTCGGCAGAACCTGGCAGGCAGCGTAGAAGCTGTGGAAGTCGCCGGCGAGCTCCTCGGCAAAGTGGGTCAGACGGAACGGAGCGCGATCGCGAGCACAGCTGGCGATCAGGTCGGTGAGCTCGTTGAGCTTGCGCGAAAGGGCGAGCTCGGTCGGGTCGGTCAGCAGCGAGTAATCGACGTTCTCACCGATGGCCTTGGCGGCAACGGCCTTCATGCCCATCTCGTCGGCCTGCTCGGCGGTAACGTCGGCGGCACGGCGCAGGATGGAGCACACGCGGGCGTGAGCATACTGCACGTAATAGACCGGGTTGGAGTTGTCGCGCTTCTTAACGGCCTCGATGTCGAAGTCGACCATCTGGTTGGAGCTCTTGGAGATGAGCGTGTAGCGAGCGGCATCGGAGCCGACCTCGTCGACGAGCTCCTGCAGGGTCACCATGGTGCCCTTGCGCTTGGACATACGGACGGGCTTGCCGTTACGCAGCAGGTTGACGAGCTGACCCAGCAGAACCTCAAACTTGCCGGGGTAACCCAGAGCGTCGCAGACGCAGCGGACGCGCTCGATGTAACCGTGGTGGTCGGCGCCCCAGATGTCGATGACGTGATCGACGCGCTGGAACTTATCCCAGTGATAGGCGACGTCGGAGGCGAAGTAGGTGTACTCGCCGTCGGACTTGATCAGGACGCGGTCCTTGTCGTCGCCCAGATCGGTGGAGCGGAACCACAGGGCGCCGTCCTTGGTGTAGAGGTAGCCCATCTTGTCGAGCTTCTCAAAAGCGCGGTCGACGGCGGAGGTGCCGGCGGTCTCGCCCTCGGTGTCCTTCACATACAGCGAGCGCTCGGAGTACCAACGGTCAAAGTCGCAGTTGACGGCGTGGCAGAGGTCGCGCATGTTGTCGACCATCTTCACGTAGCCGCGCTCACGGAAGCTCTCCATGCGCTCCTGCGGATCGGCGTCGACCCACTTGTCACCGTCGGTGCGCCAGAACTCGGCAGCCTCATCGATGATGTAGTCGCCGCCGTAGGAGTCCTTGCCCAGGGTCTCGGCAAAGTTGTCCTGATACGGATGGGTCTCGGGATGCTCGTCGTTCTCGTCGGCAACGAAGGCGTCGCGATCGGCGATCAGCAGCTTGTGAGCCTCGTCGATATCAACGCCCTGCTTGGCGATGATGTCGGCAAGCTGCATATAGCGCGTGCTGATGGAGTTGCCGAAGGTGTTCATCTGAGAGCCGTGGTCATTGATGTAGAACTCACGCTGGATCTCATAGCCGGCGTGGTCCATAACGCGGCAGAGCGAATCGCCCAGCGCGGCCCAGCGGCCGTGGCCGATGTGCATGGGGCCGACGGGGTTGGCGGAAACGAACTCGACCTGGGTCTTCAGGCCACCACCGACGTTAGACTTAGCGAAGTCCATGCCCTTCTCGCGAGCCTCGCCAAAGATGGCATTCTTGACGGCAACGGAGAGGTAGAAGTTGATGAAGCCGGGGCCTGCGATCTCGACCTTCTCGATCGCGGGGTCCTCGGGCATATGGGCAACGATGGCCTCGGCGATCTTGCGCGGGGCGCAGTGGGCCAGCTTGGCGGACTTCAGGGCCATGGTAGAGGTCCACTCGCCATGAGAAGTGTCAGCCGGTCGCTCGATAGCGCAATCGTCAAGTTCAAATGCGGAAAGGTCGCCGGCCTCCTGGGCCGCAGCAAGCGCAGCGCGTACCAGCTCTTCAATCTTCTCGGGCATAGATCCTCCTTGTGTTAAAGCCCCCGAGCTCTTGGTCACTCGTAGGGCAAAAGCCAGAGTTTGTAGCACTCTATCACAAGCGACGGGCACTGTCGCAGGGTAAAGCTAATAGATATTGCATATGCACAAAAATGACTACAGCTTGCATGGAGTCACTCAAAGATGCCGGTCTGCCTGCAGATTATGCAGGCGTTGAAAATGCATAAAGGTGTGAATGAGCTGCGTCTGTTATCGAATACTCTTACCTATCAGAATTGTGTGCTTTTCCTGCATAAAGTAAGGGTTTCCGCACGTCAGCGTGGTATTCTAGACATACGCAAATTCGTATAAGTTGGAGGTAGCATGTTCTCAATCGGTCAACACGTCATTCATCCGGGTCAGGGAGTCTGCACCGTCGTCGGTTTTAGGGACGACACGCCGCAGCCCATGCTGCTGCTCGAGACCAAGCAGGGGCATGCGCAGACGATTCTCATGTACCCCGTGGCGCAGGCCGACCGTCTACATGCCGCCATCTCTCAACAGGATGCCGAGCACCTGCTGAGCCACTACGACGAGCTGGAATGCGACACCTTTACCGAGCGCAACAGCTCGCTTGAGGAAACGCACTTTAAGCAGCAGCTTAAGCTAGGTGCACCCGAGACAGTCCGTGTGGCAAAAACCATGATGCACCGCATTCGCCAGGCCGAGGAAGCTGATAAAAAGCCCAGCTCCTACTACATGCGCGTACTCAAGGAGGCCAAGCGTCGTTCCATCGAGGAGTTCGCCGTGGCCTTGGGCGTCACCGAGGAGGACGCCGAAGCTCGCCTAGCCCAAGCCGCCCTCAACTAACCCATCCGCGCCAAAAACCACCACAAAGGGGACAGGCACCTTTGTGGTGGTTTTCTTGTTCCAGTAGTATTCATTCTTAGCGATACCCACGAGCACAAGGAGTCTCTTATGGCAGAGCCGCTTACCGCCGGAATCACCCGCGACCGCGCGTTCGAACTGCTCAACGAGCACAACAAGGACCCGTTCCACATCACCCATGGCGAGACGGTCGAGGGCACCATGCGCTACTTTGCGCGCGAGTTCGACCCCGAGAACGAGGAGTTTTGGGGCATCGTCGGCCTGCTGCACGACCTGGATTGGGAGGAGCATGAGGATGACCCCATGAACCACACCATCTATGCGGCCGAGATCCTCGAGGACGAGGGCGCATCGCCCGAGCTCATCCGCGCAATTCAGACGCATACGTCCGACTTCAACTCTTCGCTACCCAAGCCCGAGCTGCAGATGGAGAAGATCCTGTTTGCCTGCGACGAACTCACCGGTCTAATCGGTGCTGCCGTGATCATGCGTCCGAGCAAAAGCGTCATGGACTTTACGACCAAGTCGCTCAAGAAAAAGTTCAAGGATAAGCGCTTTGCCGCCGGCTGCTCACGCGACGTGATTTCGCAGGGCGCCGAGATGCTGGGCTGGGAGCTTCCCGAGCTCTTCGACCGTACCATCGCGGCCATGCAATCCTTCGCGCCCGATCGCGATACCTTCCAGGCCTAACCGCCCACGCCACCTAAAACCACCACAAAGGAGACAGGCGCCTTTGTGGTGGTTTTTCGTTTGCAACAGGTTTAGGGGCGGACCTGGCCGGTGCCGCGGAGCTTGTATTTGTAGGTGGTGAGGGCCTCGGCGGCAAAGGGGCCGCGGGCGTGGAGCTTTTGGGTCGAGATGCCAATCTCGGCGCCCAGGCCAAACTCGCCGCCGTCGGTAAAGCGCGTGCTGGCGTTGGCATACACGGCCGAGGCATCGACCTCGTCCAGGAAGCGCTCGCAAGCATCCGTGTCCTCTGCAACGATGGCCTCGGAGTGCATCGTGCCGTAGCGGTTGATGTGCGCGATGGCCTCGTCCTCGTTCGCCACGACCTTCACGCTCATCTCGAGCGCCAGATACTCGCGACCCCAGTCCTCCTCAGTCGCGGCAACGTAGTCATCGCCCTCGGCAAGCCCGGTGTCGGCGCATGCGGCGCACGTGGCCTCGTCGCCGTGAATGAGCACGCCGTGGTCATGCAGCACGGCCACGACCGCAGGCAAAAACGCATCGGCCACGGCACGGTCGACCAGCAGCGACTCGGCGGCATTGCACACGCCCACGCGCTGCGTCTTAGCGTTGACGATAATATTGAGCGCTTTATCGAAGTCGGCGGATTCATGCACGTAGATGTGGCAGTTACCCGTGCCCGTCTCGATCACCGGAACGAGCGACTCGCGCACGCAGCGCTGGATCAGGCCTGCACCGCCGCGCGGAATGAGTACGTCGACAACACCGCGGAGCTTCATGAGCTCGCCAGTGGCCTCGCGGTCGGTGGACTCGATCATCGACACGGCCTCGCGCGGGAAGCCCTTGGCCTCGAGCGCATCGGCCAGCAGCTCAGAAATCATGGCACACGAGTGATAGGCCAGCGAGCCGCCGCGCAGAATGCAGGCGTTGCCGGTACGGATGCAGATGCCCGCGGCGTCGGCCGTCACGTTGGGACGCGCCTCGTAAACCATGGCGACCAGGCCCAGCGGCACACTCACACGGGTCAGGTCCACGCCGCTTGCAAGCACGCGGTGGTCGAGCACGCGGCCCACGGGATCGGGCAGCTCGGCGAGCTTTTCCAGGCCGGCGGCCATGCCCTCGACGCGCTCGGGCGTCAGCAGCAGACGATCGAGCAGTCCGGCCGAGGTACCCGCATCGCGCGCAGCGGACATATCGAGCTCGTTGGCGGCGACGATGGAGTCGACGCCGTCGCGCAGCGCCGCGGCCATGGCGCGCACGGCCTCCTGGCGCTGTTCATCGCTCGCCGTGGCAAGCGAGGCCGACGCTGCCTTGGCGGCAACGGCAAGATCGTGGACATACGTGGCTATATCGACCGACATGGGCGGCCCTTTCTCCTAGAAGTTTGCAACCATGGTAGCCGATTTGCGCATGGCCTCGCCCGCGGCGGTAGAATTGGTCAACCCGAAACACCGCAACGAACGGAAGACTCACATGGCCCTCATCACTTCGTACCACGTCCCCGGCCTGTATGTCGAGGACCACAGCATCGACGTCCCCCTCGACTGGCGCGGCCTGGAGCCGATGCTCCTGGCCGTCGGCAGCACCATGCGCCGCGGCGCTATACCGACACCCATCGCCGGTGCGCCCGAGAGCATCAAGCTCTTCTACCGCGTGGTTTGCGCACCCGACCGCATCAACGACGACCTGCCGCTCCTTCTCTTTTTGCAGGGTGGCCCCGGTGGCGAGAGCCCGCGTCCGCTGTCGCCCACAAGCGATGGCTGGATCGAAGAGGCCGTCAAGCATTTCCGCGTCGTGCTGCCCGACCAGCGCGGTACCGGGCGCAGCAGCTGTGTAGACGGGCGCACGATTGCCGCACTGGGCGAGCGCGCCGAGGCGGCCGGCTCCGATGCTGCCCGCTCGCAGGCGGACTTCCTCAAGCGCCACCTCGCCAGCTCCATCGTGCGCGATTTTGAGTACCTGCGCCTGGTGGGCTTTGGCGGCAGGCCCTGGGTCACGCTCGGGCAGAGCTACGGCGGCTTTTTGACGCTGAGCTACCTGTCGCTCTTCCCCGAGGGCGTGGCGGCAAGCTTTACCTGCGGCGGCATCCCCCACGTACCGGCGAGCGCAAGCGAGGTCTACGCGCACACCTTCCCGCGCATGGCTGCCAAGACGCAGCAGTATTACAACCGCTACCCCGCCGACGTCGAGCGCGTGGCGGCCCTGGCAGATGCCCTCGAGGAGCAAAAGCCCGTGCTACCCGACGGCTCGCCGATGACGGTCGAACGCCTGCAGCTCATGGGCAGCGACTTTGGCATGAAGCCGAGCTTTGAGCGCATGCATTGGATTATCGATCATGCTTTTGTTGACGGCGACGGCACGCTGGCCTGCGGCGCCTCGGTATCTGACAGCTTTTTGATGCGCGCCTTCGAGCGCACCAACACGCGCACGAATCCGCTGTACTGGACGCTTCAGGAGTTCATCTACGCCGACGGCGACACCATGCCCATTCGCTGGGCCGCGGCAGAAGAGAAGGCCCATCGTGCCGAGTTCGACACGCTCACGCGACCGCTCATGTTTACCGGCGAGGCCATGTTCCCGTGGATGTTTGAGCAGATGCCCGAACTTAAGCCCTTCAAGCCGGCGATGGATCTGCTTATGGAAGACACCAGCTGGGACAAGATCTATGACCCGCAGCGCCTGGCGTGCAACGAGGTGCCCCTGCAGGCCGCGGTGTACTTCGATGACATGTACGTGGACTCGGGCATGCAGCTCGATACGCTCAGCCGCGTGGGCAACTCGCATGCCTGGGTGACCAACGAGTTCGAGCACGACGGCTTGCACGGCAGCGTGGTGTTCAAGCACCTCTTCGACGAAGCCCTCAACCGCGGAGACCTGCGCCAGATCTTCTAGCAAAGGAGTGTCCCAAAGTGCCGGCACATAAGGAACGTCCCCAAGTGCCGGAAAAGGAGAGGCAGCACTGCTGGCAAAACGAGCCGCAGCGCTGCCTCTCTTTATGCAAACACTATCAAGTTGTCCCTATGGATCGCGGGCTTCTCGGCCAGGTCTGCGAGCAGGCGGTTGCTGGCAATCTGGTCCTGGCGGCGGCCGGCGGCAAGCTCCAGCACGTCCGAATCGGCCTCGGCGATACCACGGGCGACAACCATGCCGCTCGGGTCGCACACGTCGAGCACATCGCCCTCGGCAAACTGGCCATCGACCTCGCGAATACCCACCGCGAGCAGCGACGATCCGCGGCTGACCAGCGCCTTCGCGGCGCCGTCATCGACCGTCACCGAGCCGTGCGCCTTGTCGCCCAGTGCAATCCACAACTTGCGCGGCGCAATGTCCAGGCGCTCCGCCGGCGGATCGAACAGCGTACCCACGCTCTCGCCGCGGGCCAGACGCACGAGCGCATCGGGCTCCTCGCCCGAGCAAATCACGCTTTGAATGCCCGCCGTCATGAGAATGCGGCTCGCGCGAATCTTGGTGATCATGCCGCCCGTACCCACCGATGTGGAAGAATCGCCCGCCGAGGCGATAATCTTGGCATCGATCTTATGCACGACCGGGATAAACTCGGCCGTCGGATCCTCATGCGGATTGGCGGTGTAGAGGCCATCGATGTCCGAGAGCGTCACGCACAGATCGGCAGAAACCAGGCAGCTCACAAGCGCCGCCAGCGTGTCGTTGTCGCCAAACTTGATCTCATCGACGGTGACGGTATCGTTCTCGTTGACGACCGGCACCACGCCGAGCTCCACCAGGCGAAGCAGGGCGTCGCGCGCGTGCAGGTAGGACGTGCGGCGCGCCGTGTCGTGACGCGTGAGCAACACGAGCGAGGTGAGCAGGTCGCGCGCATGGAACTCCTCGTCGTAGGCCGACGAGATGATGCACTGACCGGCCGAGGCGCAGGCCTGCAGGCTCGGCAGGTCGCCGACCGGCTTACGGTCGAAGCCCAGCACGGGATAGCCGCAGGCAATGGCGCCCGAGCTCACCACGATCAGGCGCCAGCCAAGCTCGCGCAGCGCTGCGGCCTGGTCGGCAAGCCCGCCGATAAAGGCGCGGTTGACCTTGCCGTCGGCGCCCACCACCGTGGACGAACCGATCTTTACCACCATCGTTTTATAAGAAGTCGTCATACGTCAAACCAATCAACTGTTCAGCGAACGGCCGAGCTGGCGGCCAAGGAAGCGTGACTCGCCCCTACCGCCCAAGGAATTAGTGAGCCCAGGGAAAGGCAGAAGCCGCGGCCATGTTCTTGCGCACAAGCTCGTCGCGCACCTGTGCCAAGCCCTGCTCCATGCCCACCACATAAGTCTGCGGGTACAGGAAGCGCTTGTAGACCGGATCCAGATGGTCCAGTGCCCAGGTGCAACGCTCGCGTGCGTCCTCAATGCTCTCGCGCGGGGCAACGGCGCTGCCATCGCGCACGATCGGCGCCAGCAGCTCGCGATACTCGAGCTCGGACACATCGGTCACCAGCGCAGCATCGTTCACGGCCACGAGGGTATTACCGCGCGCGGCGCCCTCCCCAGACAGATGATCCTCGTCATAGATCATGTCGCAGATCGGGCCGCCAAAGCCGTCGTAATAACGGCGCACGCGCTGCACACCCGGGATCGTGCGCTTGTAGGGCTGCTCGGAGAGCTTAACCACCGGCGTCCACGGATCCGTCTCGCTCGCACGGCGGGCGGAAAGCTTATACACACCGCCAAGCGCCGGCTGGTCGTAGCAGGTCGCGAGCTTGGTACCCACACCAAAGCTATCGATGGGCGCACCCTGATCGAGCAGCGACTGAATCGTGTACTCGTCCAGATCGTTGGAAACCGAGATCCCTACATAGGGCAGGCCCTCGGCATCAAAACGGCCACGCACATATTTGGAGAGCTTGGCGAGGTCGCCCGAGTCGATGCGAATAGCCGACAGGCGCTCGCCCACCGCCTCCATCTCCTTGGCAACCGTAATGGCATGCTCGCAGCCCTCGCGCACATCGTAGGTGTCGATGAGCAGCGTACAGTTCTTGGGGCTCGACTTGGCAAAGGCACGGAAGGCCTCGAGCTCGGAATCGAAGCTCATCACCCAGCTGTGCGCATGCGTGCCAAAGACGGGAATACCGTAGCGGCGGCCGGCGAGCACATTGGACGTAGAGGAACAGCCGGCAACGTAGCTCGCGCGCGCGACGGCCAGGCCGCCATCGGGACCCTGGGCGCGGCGCAGGCCAAACTCGGCCACGGGACGGCCGTCCGCCGCCAGCACCACGCGCGCCGTCTTGGTGGCGACAAGCGTCTGGAAGCCGACGATGTTGAGCAGCGCCGTCTCGAGCAGCTGGCACTCCAGCGCGGGGCCGGTAACGCGCACCATGGGCTCACGCGGAAAGACGAGCTCGCCCTCGGGGACGGCGTCGATGTTTACATGCGCACGAAAATCGCGCAGGTAGTCGAGGAATTCAGGCTTGAACATCGCGCCGCCGGCCGGGGCCTGGAGCGAGGCGAGGTAGTCGATGTCCTCGGGCGTAAAGCGCAGGTTCTCGACCAGCTCGGGCAGCTCGGCGGTACCGCACATGACGGCATAGGCGCTACCAAAGGGATGGTCGCGGTAAAACGCGGTAAAACAACCCTGCTCATTGGCCTTGCCGCTCTCCCACAGGCCCTGGGCCATAGTGAGCTCGTACAGATCGGTAAGCATTGCGATGTCGGTGGGATGAGAGATATCGGTCAAAGCCATGGGGCGACCTTTCGGATGCGTTGTGCAGAGGTTGAGGGTTGGACAAGGGCAGAGTGTTCGGACATGACGCCCGATGTAAATCGGTTAGAGCAGGCCCATGCTGGTCAGGATCGTGTAGCCCATAAAGATGACAAACGCGATGAGGGCAAGGACAATGATGATTTTTTGAGCCGGCGCCATGCCAGGGATCTCGTTCTCGCCCGTAGGCTCCTTGGAGGTAACCATGCGCTGGGCAAAGGTCATCTCGTCACGGCTCGGCTTGGGCTCGACGGACTTGGAACGAGCGGCCTTTTTAGGCTGAGGTTTGGGCGCGGCAGGTGCAGGCTTCGCGGCAGCGGGCTTGGGCGCGGGCGCCGGTGCGGGTGCGGCGTTCGCGGCGACCTCCTCGGCCTTCGCACGCTCGGCACGCAGGGCAGCCAGCTCCTCACGCTCGCGACGGGCCTCTTCCCGAGCCTCGCGGCGTGCCTTCTCAGCGCGGAGCTCTTCCAACTCAGCGCGCTCCTCGTCGGACAATGGTTGGGACTCAAGCTCGGCCATGGTACAGCCCTTTCTTTTAAAAAAAGCCGCCGACACAATGTCAGCGGCTTATCAAATCCAAGGGTGGAGACGAAGGGAGTCGAACCCTCGGCCTCTGCCATGCGACGGCAGCGCTCTCCCAACTGAGCTACGTCCCCAGGACAAGTCGATATTTTACCTACGGCTCGCCAACTGTCAACGCCCAATAACCAGTCTTTTTGGGGCGGGGCTATTTTAGCTACTTTCAGATGCCGGCTCGACCCCTGCCGAGAGTAGTCTTTTTGGGACGGGGCTTTTTAGCTGCCCCTGCCGTTAATCGGCCAAAACGTGTGCGCTCTCTGCTGGGGCTAAAAAAGCCCCGTCCCAAAAAGACTACTCAGCAGAGCTACTTTGCGCTGGTAAGAACACCGGTGGTGTCAAACGCCGGGGTAAAGCTCTCGTCTACCGCGCCGCCCTCTTGCCAAAACATCGTCGTAAAGCCCAGGTCGTCGGCATGGTCGAGCACCTGCTCGTACTCCTCGCGCGTTACGGCACGGGCCAACTCGCCGCCCTGCTCGCGCATGAGTGCATTGGGCGTGTACTGGTTCATAACCGAAATCGGCACGTCGCCCACCGTCTGCCACACCAGGTCCAGCACGCGGCACGAATCGTCCGCATGCCCCGGCAGCACCAGGTGGCGCACGATGATACCGCGCTTCATGAGCCCGTCCTCGTCCACCAGCTCTCCCCCGCGGCGCTCGATCTCGCACGCCATCTGTGCCAGGCCCGACACGGCCACGCGCGGGTAATCCTTAATATGAGAAAGCGACTGCGCAAGCCCGGCATCGGCATATTTAAAGTCGGTGAGCCACACATCGACCAGGTCACCCAGGGCAGCTACGGCACTCGCCCGCTCATAGCCGCTCGTGTTGTAAACGATCGGGATGTCCAGCCCGCGCTCCCTCGCTGCGGCAATCGCGGCCGGCAGCAGGTGAGCATAATGCGTCGCAGTCACCAGGTTGATGTTGTTGGCTCCCTGGTCCTGCAGTTCCAGCATAATCTCGACCAGACGCTCAGGCGAAATCTCAAGGCCAAAATTGCCGGTCGAGATCTCGTGGTTCTGGCAGTAGATACATTTAAGCGAGCAGCCGCTAAAGAAGATCGTGCCCGAACCGGCCTCGCCCGAGATAGGCGGCTCCTCCCACATATGAAGCGCCGCGCGGGCCACCCTGAGCGTGTCGTTAGCACCGCATACGCCGCGCACGCCCTCATCGCGCGCCGCACCGCAACGGCGGGGACACAAATGGCAGGCGGGCGAAAAAAGTTCGGTCAACGACGTCGGCATAAAAACATGCTCCAAAACAACGATTCAGCAGCTCAAACGTAAAGGGCCAGGCCGCGTAGACGGCTCGAGCCCCAAGGCGCCGTAATCGTCCGACACGATTTTTGTAATGTCAAGACTGGAATCGATAAAGTGCCGCTTTATGATGTAGGTATTCCGCCCCCCGCGGAGCAACTGGGTGAACCGTCGCGTTTATTTAGGGAGCCCACACAGTCGTACCTAGTACAGGTATCCTTCGTTGTTAAGGACGCTGGAACAGTCGATGAGGGCACCCACCTGTTTTAGGTGGGTTCATTTTCGTAACGTGGGGGGTGGTTTTCTTTTGCCGAAAATCACCATCACGGTCCATATGGATCCCCGTCGGCATCCCGACAAGCCATCGACAACATCCCAATATCTGGTAAGCGCGTGATTATCGCTGCGTGCAATTACATGCACCCCCCTTGGTCGAGTATTATGGTTCGGCTATGCCCTTTGCGCATGGCGTTCTTCTGACCTTTTCCTTCGACGCTTGGCGGTTTTTAGATTCATGGCTTCATCCCCGAGCTACATACCGTACCTATGCGTGGCAGCGGCGGCCTTTATCACGACCTTCCTCGCGGTGCCCCTGGTCAAGCGCTTGGCAATTAAGCTCGATGCCGTCGACTATCCTTCTAAGCGCCGCATCAACACAAAGCCCATCCCGCGTTTGGGCGGAACGGCGGTGTTTTTGGGCCTGGTCGTTGCCTGCATTGTGCAAATCCTAGGCACCTGGCACCTAGGCTGGCCACCCGTCCTGGTGCCGCACCCGCGCCTTCACATTAGCTATCCCATGCTGGCGCTCTCCTTTACCGTCATCTTTGCGACCGGCGCTATCGATGACGTCTTCCAACTCAAGCCCAAGCAAAAGCTGGCCGGGCAGGTCCTCGCCGCGCTCATCGCCTGTATCGGCGGCCTGCGGATCGGCGTCATCGTCAACCCGTTTGCCCCCGGCGAAATCATGCTCGGGTGGCTCGCCTACCCCATCACCGTAATCTATCTGGTGGCATTCACCAACATCATTAACCTCATCGACGGCCTCGACGGCTTGGCCACGGGCATCTGCGGCATCGCCTCGTTCACCATGTTTTCGATGGCCGTTCTCTCGGGCCGCATCGACGCCGCCGCGCTCTCCATTGCGCTCTTTGGCGCCTGCCTGGCCTTTTTGCGCTACAACTTCAACCCCGCAAGCATCTTCTTGGGCGACTCGGGGTCGCTGCTTCTGGGCTTTGCACTGGGCTCCATCTCGCTGCTCAACGTGAGCCGCACCGCCGCGCTCACCTCGCTTATCATCCCGCTCATCGTTGCCGGCGTGCCCATCATCGACACGTTTAGCGCCATCGTGCGCCGCAGGCGCGCCCACATTAGCATTGGGCAGGCCGACAAGGGCCACATCCACCACCGCCTAATCCAAGAAGGCTACAACCAAAAACAGGCCGTGCTGCTCATCTATGCCTGGTGCATCATGCTTTCGGCCGGCGCCGCCGCGATTAACCAGGTCGAAGTGCCCATGCGTGTGCTCATCTTTACCGTGCTCGCCATTGGCTCGGCGGCCTTCGCCAAGCACCTGCACCTGTTTGAACCCGTGCTACGCCACCATTACAACAAGCGCACGCACGAGGACGAGCTCGTCACCCCCGACGACCCCGCCTTTAAGCAGGAGGAGCAGGCAGCCGAGGAGCGCAAAGAAGAGCGCCACCACAAGCTCTAGGGCAAGCTGCCGAGGATGTGCCAAGGCACCGTTGGCCAAGCGCGGCCGCGCCGCGCCCATCGCACAAGCCGCACCACGCGCGTCCCTCTCCCGCCCTCGCCTACTTACGCACCGCCCCTCCAATAAACGCGTTATCATCTTGACCCATGAACATACGTTAGGAGCAATCATGCCAAACGAGAACAGCTACGAAGTCGCGCTGCAAAAGAGCAACGCCATTCGCGAGGGCCTGACCAAAACGCCCGAGAAGTTCACCATGCTCACCGGCGACCGCCCCACCGGCCGTCTGCACCTGGGCCACTACTTCGGTACCCTCAAGGGCCGTGTTGAGCTGCAGAACATGGGCGCCAAGACCAACGTGCTCATCGCCGACTACCAGGTCATCACTGACCGCGACACGACCGAGCACATCCAGGACAACGTGTACAACATGGTCATGGACTACCTTGCCTGCGGCATCGATCCCGACAAGACCATGATCTACGCGCACTCCGCCGTGCCCGCCGCCAACCAGCTCATGCTGCCGTTCCTGTCGCTGGTCTCCGAGGCCGAGCTGGCGCGCAACCCCACCGTCAAGGCCGAGATGGAGGCCTCGGGCCACGAGCTCACCGGCCTTCTGCTCACCTACCCGGTGCATCAGGCCTGCGACATCCTGTTCTGCAAGGGCAACGTCGTGCCCGTCGGCCGCGACCAGCTGCCGCACATCGAGCTCACCCGCACCATCGCCCGCCGCTTTAACAACCGCTACGGCAAGGTGTTCCCCGAGGTCGACGCGCTGCTGTCCGAGACCCCGCTGCTGCCGGGCCTGGACGGTCGCAAGATGAGCAAGAGCTACGGCAACGCCATCAACATCTCGATGACCGCCGAGGAAACGGCCAAACGCATCAAGAAGAGCCAGACCGACTCCGAGCGCATGATCACGTTCGATCCCGAGAACCGCCCCGGCGTGTCTGGCCTGCTTTCAACAGCCGCCATCTGCACCGGCCGTTCCGAAGTCGAGATTGCCGAGGAGATTGGCATGGGCGGCTCCGGCCAGCTCAAGAAGTACGTGACCGAGGCCGTCAACAAGTACTTCGCACCTATCCGCGAGCGTCGCCAGCGCTACGAGAACGATCTGGACTATGTGAAGGACGTCCTGCATGAGGGCAACCGTCGCGCCAATGAGATCGCCGAGCAGACCCTGGCCGAGGTTCAGGACGCCATGGGCATGGTGTACTAGACCGATTTGCTGGCTTGAGCTTTCGATTGCTTTAGGGCGGGCGCTACGGCGTCCGCCTTTTTTGGAGCCGGACCGCTTCAGCTCCATCCATCACACTCTCCCGACAAACAGGAACAGGCCCGCCGGCAGTTAGCTGCCAGCGGGCCTGTTCCCGAAGTACACCGTTGAATCGCACAGAGGGGAGGGATGCGAATCAAACTCAACAGGGCAGGCTTTTTCATCGCCTATTGCCTGCTCCGTTGCTGAAACCAATATAGTTCACCGTGGCTTACTTTCTAGCGTCAAACTACCCCAACACACCTTCTCCATAAGTTAGCCCAGGTAAACCTGCAACGGAAAGCCACCACAAAGGGGACAGGCACCTTTGTGGTGGCTTTGACCACGGCAGAGCTGTTAGAGTCCAGCAGGCCAACGACAGGCGGCCAGATCAACATGCATGGGATCGGCAAACGTCACGCCCTCCCCCATTAAGAGCTCGCGCTGAGCATCGGGGCCGCCAAAGGCAAAGCCCTCACAGATACGGCCGTCGGCAAACACCACGCGATGACAGGGAATTTGGCCAGGGCGCGGATTACTATGAAGGGCATACCCCACGTACCGCGCACTTCGTGGACGACCGGCAAGCAGTGCCACCTGACCATACGTGGCGACCATCCCCTCGGGGATCTGCTCGACCACCCCGTACACCCGATCAAAAAAGCCCTCAGACGCCATTGCTCGCTCCCTTCCACCCGGAAAAGCATAAACCATCACAAAGGGGACAGGCACCTTTGTGATGGTTTATGGCAGGTCGGTTAGTTGGCGGGCTGGAAGAAGGCTACTGCCACGGCGCCGGGGCCAACGTGGGTTCCGATGGTGGCGCCGATGGTGTGAACGGGCAGTTCGCCCTCGGTGTGACCAGCCCACAGTGCCGCGCTGTCCTCGATATACTTCTTGAGCACCGCATCCGAAAGACCCGTATAGCCGAGCGCCAGCGGCATGGAAAAGTCGATGCCGCCCGCCTTTTCGACCTTTTGGTTCAGCAGGTTGCGGCCGTTCTTGGAACCGCGCGCCTTGCCCAGCTGCACGATCAGACCGTCCTCGACAGCCACCACGGGCTTCACGTTGAGCAGCGTGCCCACGGCGCCGGCCGCAGCAGACAGACGACCGCCGCGCACCAGGTACTCCAGCGTCTCGAGCAGGCCGATAACCACCACACGGTCGCGCACGGCCTCGACAGCCGCCGCGATCTGAGATGCACTGCGGCCCTCGTCCACCAAGCGCAGCGCATACTCGACCAGGACGCGCTCGCCCAGGGTGACGTTGTTGCTGTCTACCACGAACACGTCGCCACCTGGCGCCTCGGCAAGTGCGGTACGGGCACTCTGATTGGTGCCTGATAGCTTAGCGCCCACGGTAATAATCACAGCCTCGTCGCCGGCCTCACGTGCTTCGGCAATCGCCTGCGAAAACGCGTACGGGTTGACCTGGCCGGTCTTGGGCAGCTCGTCGCGCTCCACAAGCATCTCGTAAAAGCGCTGGTGATCGATGTCGACGCCATCCATATACACATCGGTGCCAAAGGTGACGGACAGCGGCAAAACGTCCAGTGCCGGGTGCTCGGCCGGCGACATATCGCTTGCGGAATCGGTAATAATGCGGACGGACATAGCGAATCCTTTCTTGCGCAGGTCCCGCGCAGGGAATTTTGACAGCAATGTCCCGGCACGGCGTACGCGCTCAAACGGGACGATGCAGTTCTTGGCTGAAAGCTAGCGCCAGCGCGGCTCTAGATCTCGCGCAGGGTGTTGAGGATCGTGCGCAGCGATGCATACATCTGCTCGCGCTGCTCCACGCCCATGGCCTTGCCGGTGGTATCGAGCACCTCGCGAATGATGCGATCGGCCTCGCTCATGCTCTCGCCGCCCAGGGCAGTCAGGCGCACCGGAGCACGATACTTGACGGCCGCATCACCCGAGTCGTCAACCTCGACGTAGCCGCCCTCCTCCAGATGTGCCAGTGTGCGCGAAACGGCGGCACGGGTAACGCCGGCCATGCGGGCGAGGTCGGCGCCAGTCAGGCCGTCCTTGCTGCGCTCAAGATAGTACAGGCACATAACGTCGGAGCCCTTGAGGCCCAGCCTTGCGCCTTCGGACGTCTTGATACGCTGAATCTCCTTGTAGAGCCCGCTGATCAGTCCAACAAAGTCCTCGAAACGTGTCTCGTCGTTCTGCTGCATGGGAGACGACCGCCTTTCGCTTGCATAATGCTTACGGGTAAACATCTTAGTCGCATAAGCCGACACCCGTACCCAAATACCCCATTTGTTAACCCATCAACATAAAAACCACCACAAAGGGGATAGGCACCTTTGTGGCGGTTTTGACCGGCGAACATGATCCGCAGGCGCCGCTACAGCTCCACGCAGGGATTGTCGCGAGTCACAAGCGTCTTAACGACAACCGTCGCTCCCAGATAGCGCTCGAGCAAATCGGCAAGACGATCGATGGCGGCCTGGCAGTCCCCCATTCGCTCGGGCTCTACGCACTCAATCGCCAGGAACGCGTCCGCCGAATCGTCGGACAGGGCCGTTCGAACGCCGTCGCGCCAGTTCCAGCAGCGGCACACGGCGCCCGCATCATCGACGTAGGCCAGCTCGCCGGACAGCGTCGGGTCATCCGCTTCCTCGCCAAGCGGCAGGAACGCGTCGCCGCCGTCGGTCACCTTCAAGCGAAGGTCTCCCTCGATCGCATGCAAATCCTCGCCGCCTACGGGTAACGCGTAGGTCAGCGACACCGTGTTGTAAATGTCCACCGCGGGCGTAATGTGGCCCACCGGCTTGCCTTTGAGCACGCGTTTGAGCAGGTTCTCAATTGAGCAACGCGCGCCCTTCTTGGTCTTGAATAGGCGATATGCCTCGCGCCATGCCTTAACCGGCGCATTCTCGCTGATAGTATCGCTGGTCAGATGACGCTCCGCGTCGATATTGGCGCGGTCGAGCAACGCCGCAATCGCGTCCACGTCCTCTTGAGGAATCTGAGCCGCGGGCTTCATGCCCTTTACGACCACAACACCGACAGCCGCCTGCGGAAATAGCTCCCAAAACGAATCCTCGGCAACGAAACTCTTCATGTGCTCTCCCTTCATAGCATGCGCCCGAGCCCGGGTGCCTAAACAAAAAGCGCCCTTACGACGGCCACCTTCAAAGTCCTACGGTGCCGCCACAAGAGCGCTTACGCTGCCCCCATCCGGAGAAGGGAGCGATATGTTAGGCGTATTATAACCCGAGTCATCCGCGCGAGTAAAACCACCACAAAGGTGCCTGTCCCCTTTATGATGGTTTTGGGTCTGAGGCGACGCTAGTGGCGAAGTCCCAGCAGGCCGTGGCCGCGATGACGGGCGTCGGCGTGCACCTGAGCGTGCGGACCGGCGGCCTTGACGGATTCGGGCAGGTGCGAGTACTTCTTCTCGAAGTTCTCCTCGAACATCACGGCCAAGTTGTGCGCGGCCTCGTCGTAGCGAGCGGTGCTCTGCCAATACTGGCGCGGCACCAGGATGCCGTCGGGTACGCCGTGGCACGTGGTGGGAATGTCGACGTTAAAGATGTCGTCGTGCACGAACTCGCTGTCCTCGATGGTACCGTCGAGGGCGCGGGCCACCAGGGCGCGCGTGTAGGCAAGCTCGATGCGATGACCCACGCCGTAGCCGCCGCCGATCCAGCCGGTGTTGACCAGGTACACACGCGTGCGGCCGTCGGCGATGCGCTCACCGAGCATCTTGGCATAGACCATGGGGTCGAGCGGCATAAACGGCTCGCCAAACAGCGAAGAGAACGTGGGCGTGGGCTCGGTGACGCCGACCTCGGTGCCGGGGATCTTGGCCGTAAAGCCCGTCACAAAGTGATACATGGCGGCGTCGGCCGTCAGGCGCGAGATGGGCGGCAGCACGCCAAAGGCATCGCAGGTCAGGAAGAGCACGACGCTTGGAGTGGTGCCCATGCCCTTGGTCCACGCGTTGGGAATGTGCTCCACAGGGTATGCCACGCGCGTGTTGTGCGTGATCGAGATGTCGTCGTAGTTGGGCTTGCGGTTCTCGTCGAGCACCACGTTTTCGCAGATCGCGCCAAAGCGGACAGCGTTGAAGATCTCGGGCTCGTGGAACGCGTCCAGGCCCTCGCATTTGGCGTAGCAGCCACCTTCGATGTTGAAGATGCCCATGTCGGACCAACCGTGCTCGTCGTCGCCGATCAGCAGCCGCGTGGGGTTGGCCGAAAGCGTGGTCTTGCCCGTGCCCGAAAGGCCAAAGAACACGGCGGTCTCGTGCGTGACGGGATCCATGCTGGCCGAGCAGTGCATGGGTAGCACGTCGTCCTCGACGGGCAGCAGGTAATTCATGACGCTAAAGATCGACTTTTTAATCTCGCCGGAGTAGCCGGTGCCGGCGACCAGAATCACGCGTTCCTGGAAATTGATGACCACGGCGGCGCTGGAGTTGAGGCCCTTGATGGCAGGATCGCACTGGAAACCGGGCGCCGCGAGCACGCAGAAGTCGGGCTCGCCGGTGCGCGCGATTTCGCGGGCGAGCGGGCGGGCGAGCATCTGCTTGATAAAGAGTGCCTGGCTGGCACGCTCGCAGGCAACGAGCAGTCGACGCGTGTGGTTGCGGTCGGCGCCTGCCATGCCACGGGTAACGAACACGTCGCGCTCGTTGAGATAGTCGACGATGCCGGCCTTGATGGCCTCATAGCTCTCGACGGACAGCGGGCGGTTGACGGCGCCCCAGGCAATCTTGTCGTGGACATCGGGGGTGTCGACGATAAAGCGGTCATTGGGGGAACGACCAGTGCGCTCCCCCGTCTCGATCACCAGCGCGCCGTTGGATGCCATGCGGCCTTCTTCGCGGCGGATAGCGTGCTCGACGAGCTCCGCGGCGGGTAGATCGACCAGCAGACGGGGCTGATTCTCGGCGGGATCTTCGACCAGCGCAATACCAAAGTTGGACAGAACTTCTGCAGGGGTAACACCAGGCATGGGGCCTCCTTTAAAAGCGCGACACGTGGACGCGGCGCGCACTTTACTCACGTAAAGCCCGTTGTACCCGATATGCAAAAACGTTTTTGCGGCAACGGCGAAGCGCCCGCCCAACGGTCAAAAATCGCAGGCAAGCGGCCTAGTCGTTAGAGACACTCTTGAACAGGCAACAACCAAGGAGCGACCCCGGATGCCGGCACTTAGGGACGTTCCCAAAGTGCCGGCACATAAGGAACGTCCCCAAATGCCGTCTACTGAATGGCGCCGCCGAAATTATCGAACAACCTGTTCAAAAACACGAACGAACACCGTCGCGTCTATACTAGAGCGTAGCAATAGAAAGGACTCCGCTTTGAGCATCACGCCCCTCGATAGCATCCGCCGCGCCATCGCCCGCCGCAATGGCGTCGCCGACCCCGCCATAGCGAGCAGCGGCACCGCAAAGGCCCAGGGCGGACGCATCGAGAACGGCCTGTTCCCCGCATCGCACACCGCCGAGGAGCTCGCGCGAATCCAAGAACTAAGCCAACGTAACGCCGGCGGTCCCGACAGCAGCCAGGCCACACGCCGTCGTCGCGAGCGCGATCGCCAACCCGGCCCCATCCACCGCATGGTCAATGCCTGGTGGAACCGCCTGCTCGGAGCCGTCTACGGCGGCGGCTTCTCCACGCAAGAAGCCGAGTACGAAGATCACGCCACCCGTCGCGACTACCTTTGGAATACCCTGGGCACCGCCGTGTGGGGCATGGTGTTTCCGTTGCTCACCATCGTGTCCACACAGCTCGTGGGCGCCGAGGAGGCTGGCAAATTCTCCATCGCCTTTGTCACCGGCACGCTCATCATGATCGCGTGCAACTACGGCGTGCGCAACTTTCAGGTCTCGGACATCGACGAAAAGACCTCCTTCGCCTCCTACCAGCTCAACCGCTGGCTCTGCGGAGCGCTCGCGCTGGCATGCGGCCTGGTGTACAGCAGCGCCCGCGGCTACGATGCGCAGATGGCCACAATCGGCCTGGGCGTCTACCTGTATAAGGTGATCGACGGCATTGCCGACGTGTACGAGGGCCGCCTGCAGCAGGCCGACAAACTCTACCTGGCCGGCATGAGCCAAACGCTACGATCCGTCGGCGTCATCGCGGTCTTTAGCGTGGCACTGTTCCTCACGCGCAGCATGCCCATCGCCGCCATGGCCATGGGCATCGCCGCGATTGCCTCGCTCGTGCTGGTCACCGCCCCGCTCGCCCTGCTCGAAACCGAAAAATCACGCCGCATGAGTCTGCGCGAGGCTGGCCACCTGTTTGTCCAGTGCGCCCCGCTCTTTGGTGCGCTGTTCCTGTTCAACCTTATCGAGAGCATGCCCAAGTTTGTGATGGAGGGCACGCTGGCATACAAATATCAGCTGTACTTTAATGCACTGTTTTTTCCGGCGCAGGCCATTTTGTTGAGCATTGGATTTATCTATAAACCGCAGCTCCTACGTCTGTCGAGCATTTGGGCGAATCCGCGCAAGCGTCGCCGCTTTGATCTGATTATTGTTGCCGTTATGGCACTGATCGTAGTCATTACTGGAGCGTGCGCCGCATTTATGGCAGGCCCCGGCATTCCCCTCATGAGCTTTATGTACGGCCTCAACTTTGAGCGCTACCGCACGCTTGCACTGCTAATGGTTGTCGCCGGCGGCGTCACCGCGGCAATCGACTTTATCTATGCCATTATCACGGTGTTGCGCCACGCCGGCGATGTCACCAAGATCTACCTGATCTGCTTCGCCGTAAGCGTGGTGGTGCCGGTGATCCTGATTAAGCTGCTGGGTCTGATGGGCGCCGTGGTGAGCTACCTAGCCATCATGGCCCTACTCCTGGTGCTGCTGATTATCGAATACGCCCACATCCGCCAACGCATCGAACGCGACCGCAACCCGTACGGCGCCTAATTGGCGCAATGGGGGGTCTCGTTGCGGACGATTTGCGACACGCAAAACTAAGTGAGTAGACTTTTGCCGAATCCCTGACCACACCGGCAAAACACAAGTCAGTGACCTGCGGTTTTGTTGAGGCAAATTTGCCGGCTGCTCGGCATTTCCAAAAAAGTCTACTCACTTAGCCAGCGGGCAGCCAAAAAAGAACCGTCGCAACGTCGTTTGACTCCGTTGCGACGGTTTTTTGAGCATTTTCGCACTGCCGAGGACGCAGACGCTCCTCATTTCTCGCGCTTACCGAGCAAAAAGGCGCTATTCTCCGAAAGTAGTCAAAAAAGCTCCGTCCCAAATTAGCTACCCTTTGCACCGATTATTCGCCTGGGTTGATGTTCGCATAGAACTCGGCGCCGTCATCAAGGCGCAGGATGCCCACGCGACCGAACTCGGAGCCGGTGGCGGCGGCGCAGTCGATATCGATGCGATCGGGCACGCCGGCGGTATCCTCGCCACCCAGACGCACAATCTGCCCGCGGCCCGACTCCTCATCGAGTCCCGCAAGGCCACCTACCTCGCAATAACGCCCGAGCGACACCGTTGGCGTGTGGCCGCTCACCACGACCGGCCCCTCGCCCTCGGCAGAAAGCAGTCCCGTCGGCGCATCCCAATAGCCGTGACGAATCCACAGCAGGTCATCGAACGACTGCACGGCGAGCATTTGCCGCAGCAGCTCGCTATCGGCATCGACCGCTCCCCTGCCGTCACCGCAATCGACACCATGCTCAAGCAAAAACGCGCGCGCCGCCTCGGTCTGGATGCCGGCATGCACCAGCAGGTACGGGCGCTCCTCGGTCTCGGCCACCGCGTAGAGCGGCAGCGCGGCCATCCATCGCACGAGCTCCTCGTATGCCTCAAATTCCATGTCGTTGAGCTGCTCGCGCGTCGTCCAGCCACCGTTGATATCCCAGGTCTCGGCATCGAGCGGATCCTGGCCAATGATGGCATCGAGCATGATCTGCTCGTGATTGCCCTTGAGCACGTGGGCGTTGGGCAGCGAGCGCACGAGCTTAATAACGCCGACCGGATCGGGCCCGCGATCGATCATGTCGCCCAGCACGTACAGCGTGTCGTCGGACGTCAACGAGATCTTAGACAGGGCCTCGTCAAGCGCACGCACGTGCCCGTGAGCATCAGATGTCACATAGATCGCCATGGTACGCCTCTCCTTGCATTGCGGCCGAAGCCCGGCGCCGCAACTAAAACTTCAAGTTGAACTTAAACGTTACCCATTGTACTCCGTTGCAATAAAGCTGGAAAGGGTTTCCAAGCAGAGGCAAAGACGGCAGCCGTCTATGACGATATCGCGCACGCCCGCAATCCAACCCCATAAACCCACCATCTTTGGGTACAAATAACCGCAGACAACTGACCGTGCCACGCCAACCACCCAGGAGCGGACACCATCCATGAACCAGATCCTTCTCTTTATCGGCCTCGTTATTATTCTGTGCCTGACCATCAAGCCCGTCGGCAAAAAACTCCCCTTCCCCACCCTGCTCATCTTTATCGCGCTCGGCATGCTGTTGGGCGTCAACGGCCCGGCTCACATCGACTTTAGCGACTACGCGCTCACCGAAACCGTCTGCAGCACGGCGCTGCTGTTCATCATGTTCTACGGCGGTTTTAACACCAACATCGACCGTGCCAAGCCCGTCGCCGCGCCTGCGGTGCTGCTGAGCACGCTCGGCGTCGTCATCACTGCCGGCATTACCGGCGTGTTCGCGCACTTTGTACTGGGCTTCGACTGGATCGGCGGCCTGCTGCTGGGATCGGTTGTGGCGTCCACCGACGCGGCCAGCGTCTTTAGCGTTCTGCGCGAGCACAGCCTTTCGCTGAGGGGCGGCACCGACTCGCTGCTCGAGGTCGAATCGGGCTCCAACGACCCCGTCGCCTACATGCTCACCGCCGTGCTCGCCACACTCGCAGCCGGCGGCGACATCAACATTCCCACACTGCTGGCCAAGCAGATTATCCTGGGCGTGGGCCTGGGCCTTGCCATCGGCTGGGCGGCGGGCCACCTGATTGAACGCGCACGCGCAACAGCCGAGGGCGCGCAGACCATCTTTTTGTTCGCCGTGGCAATCGTCGCCTACGCGCTGCCGAGCTACCTGGGCGGCAACGGCTTTTTGGCCGTGTACCTGGCCGGCATTGTGCTGGGCGCGAGCGACATCACCGGCAAGGTCGAGCTGGCGCACTTCTTTGACACCCTCACCGAGATGGCCGAGATGACGATCTTCTTCTTGCTCGGCCTGCTCGTGACGCCCGCCCGCCTGCCGCAAATGCTGCTGCCGGGCCTGGCGCTCATGGCGTTTATGCTCTTTGCGAGCCGTCCCATCGCCGTCGGCATGCTCCTGGCGCCCTTTAAGACGAACCCCCGCCAGGTCGCGCTCGTAAGCTGGGCGGGTCTGCGCGGAGCAGCTTCGGTCGTCTTTAGTCTCTTTGCCGTGGTGGCAGGTGTTCCCGGCGGACACGACCTATTTGACCTGGTGTTTGTGATTGCCGTGTCTAGCATTGTGGTGCAGGGCTCGCTGCTGCCGGCGGTGGCGAAGAAGCTCGATATGATCGATGCGGAAGGCGACGTGCGCCGCACCTTTAACGATTACCGCGACGAGGACGGCATGTCGTTCGTCAAGCTCAAGATGGGAGCTGGACATCCGTTTGCCGGACGTTCGCTCGCCGACATTGGCAGTGCGACGGACATGCTTGTGGTTCTGGTGCTGCGCGACGGCGCGCACCCCGTGCTGCCCAACGGCGATACCGTGATCGAGGAAGGCGACCTTCTGGTTATGGCCGCCCCGACGTTTGAAGAGCGTGCCGAGGTTACGCTGCGCGAGGTCACCGTGACCCCCCACGGTCGCCTGGCCGGCCAGCGCCTGCGCGATGTGCCGCAAGGCAAGCACCCGTTTATCGTCGTGATGCTCAAGCGCGACGGCCAAACGATCATCCCCGACGGCAACACCCTCATATACGCCGGCGACGAAGCCGTCATCGCCACGCTGGCGTCGTAGTGACCAGGGGTTAGCTAATTTGCGACGAAGAAATCAAGCGCCTAGAGAACCTCATGCCTTCGCTCGCAGATTTGGATTTGCCCGAGGAGTAAAGCACCCCTCCCCCATGTAACCATCCTGTAAATCATAGCGGCGCACTCGAGTTTTACCGTGATGCGGTCGCGCCTGACGCTCCACTGTGCTAAAGTATCCCGAACGTTCAAACGACTACGAGGGGAACTAGAAGATGGCACGTGTGCACAACTTCTCAGCTGGCCCGGCCGCACTGCCTACAAGCGTGCTCGCCGAGATCGCCGACGAGATGATGGACTACCGCAGTTGCGGCATGTCCGTGCTCGAGATGAGCCATCGATCTAGCATGTACCAGCAGATCATCGACGACGCCGAGGCAACCCTGCGCCGCCTGCTGAGCATCCCCGATAACTACCGTGTTCTGTTTTTGCAGGGCGGCGCCACGCTGCAGTTTGCGGGCATCCCGATGAACCTCATGCGCCGCGGCCGCGCCGGCTACGTCGTGACCGGCAACTTCGCCAACAAGGCGTACAAGGAAGCCGCCAAGTACGGCGAGGCCGTGCTGCTCGCGAGCTCCGAGGACGCCAATTTCGACCGCATTCCCGCCATGGCCGACATCAACGCGCGCATTGCCGCCGAGGCCGCGGGCGGCGGGCTCGACTACGTCTACATCTGCCAGAACAACACCATCTTTGGCACCATGTACCACGAGCTGCCTAACTTCGGCGACGTACCGCTGGTCGCCGATGTCTCGAGCTGCTTTTTGTCGCAGCCGCTCGACGTCGAGCGCTACGGACTCATCTACGCCGGCGCTCAGAAAAACGCCGGCGCCGCGGGCGTCACCGTGGTTATCGTGCGCGACGACCTGATCGCCGACGGTCCAGCCTTTGCGCAGACGCCGCAGTACATGGACCTTAAGACCCAGGCCGCCAAGGGCTCCATGCTCAACACGCCCAACACCTTTGGCATCTACGTATGCGGCAAGGTGTTCCGTTGGGTGGAGCAAACCGGCGGACTTGCCGCCATGACCGAGCGCAACTGGGCCAAGGCCAATCTGCTCTACGATCTGCTCGAGCACAGCGAGCTGTTCCATGGCACCGCGCAGACCGGCAGCCGCTCCATCGCCAACGTCACCTTCCGCACCGACGATGCCGGCCTCGACGCCGCCTTTGTCGCAGGCGCAGCCGAGCACCAGATTCAAAACGTCAAGGGCCATCGCCTCGTCGGCGGCATGCGCGCCAGCGTGTACAACGCCGTCACCATGGAGGACGTGCAGGCGCTGGCCACGTATATGAAGGACTTCGAAGCGCAGCATAGTTTGAGCCCGCGATCTAACTAGCCCGCAACGAGCGGGCCGACCAGCCACTTCAAACCACTTGTTTTAAACAAACCTGCTAAGGAGCTTTCCATGCGCAAGATCAAGACCATCGACGACATCACCAAAGACGGCGAAGTCGAGTTTGGCGAGGGCTACGAATTTGTGAGCACCGCCGAGGAGGCCGACGCCATCCTGATGCGCTCGACCGACCTGCACGGCTACGAGCTGCCCGAGGGCATCCGCGCCATCGCCCGCTGTGGCGCCGGCGTCAACAACATCCCCGTCGAGGAGTACGCCAAGAAGGGCGTCGTTGTCTTTAACTCCCCCGGCGCCAACAGCAACGCCGTCAAGGAGCTCGTCCTGGGCATGCTGGTGCTTTCGAGCCGCGGCGTGGTGCAGTCGATGAACTGGGTGCGCGACAACGCCGACGACCCCGATATCCAAGTCGACGCCGAGAAGGCCAAGAAGGCCTTTGTGGGTCGCGAGCTCAAGGGCAAGCGCATTGGCGTCATCGGCCTGGGCAACGTGGGCTCCAAGGTCGCCAACGCCTGTGTCGATCTGGGCATGGACGTCTACGGCTACGACCCGTTCATTTCCGTCGAGCACGCGTGGGTGCTGAGCCGCGAGGTGCAGCGCGTGGGCACGCTCGAGGATCTGTGCCGCGGCTGCGACTACCTCACCGTGCACGTGCCCAGCAAGGCCGACACCATCGGTATGATCAGCACCGAGCAGATTAACCTGCTAGCGCCCGACGCCGTGCTCATCAACTACGCGCGCGAGACCATCATTGACGAAGACGCCGTCGACGCCGCCCTGCGCGAGGGCAAGCTCAGCTGGTTTAGCTGCGACTTTGCCACGCCCAAGACCGTCAAGATGCCCAATACGTTTATCACCACGCATTCGGGCGCCGGCACCGGCGAGGCCGAGGCCAACTGCGCCGACATGGCCATCAGCGAGCTCAAGGATTACCTGGAAAACGGCAACATCGCGCACAGCGTCAACTACCCCGCCTGCAGCATGGGCAAGGCGCGCGCCGCAAGCCGTATTGCCTGCCTGCATGCCAACGTGCCCAACATGATCGGCCAGATCACGGCCATTCTCGCCAAGGACAACGCCAATGTGCAGCGCATGACCAACGAGTCCGCTGGCGAGAACGCCTACACCATGTTCGACACCGATGAGCACCTGGACGGCAGCACGATCGAGGCGCTCAAGCAGATTCCGTCGATGTATCGCGTGCGCGTGATTAAATAGCGCCGGTGCCAAGCCTGCCAGACAGACCACGAAGCCCATTCGCCCCCCCCGTATTCACGAAACGGGGGGGGCGATTTTGTTGCTCCGGACGACTTTAAAATGATACCCAGAACAAGTTTTTTCAGATAATCGATAGTGAGGCTCCAGTCGCTAAGCACACCCGCTTTGATAAACAGCTTTATCAGGGACTTTAGTAGGTAAAAATCGGTCTCTATGTGCCGAATGTAAGTTGACTGTCTATTTTCCGAAACAACTTATTCTAGATAGCATTTTTAGGGTCCCTCCAAGGCAAAATTGAAGCCTTTTTGCGACCAGAACTCTAGCTCGCGCTACCGTTTACCCACCGCGCGACTACATTCCCGCCCAATCGATAAAAATCTCCTCACGAAGCCGCCGTTCGAGCTCCTGCTGTCGCGGCGTCTTGTCTTTCAGCGGCACATCGAGATAGGACATGATGAGCTCCATCACCACGCGGAAGGCATCGAAGTCGGCCAGCTGACCATAGGTCATCAGAACGACGGGATATCCCATGGCTTGCAAGGCCGTCGTTCGATCGGAGTCCGAAATCTTGGATTCAATGGATCCGTGAATGGCTTTACCCTGGCATTCAACCAGACACTCTCGGCTGCCGTCCTTATTTGCCAGCAGGATATCGGCATAGCGCCTATCAAGCCCCGAAATCAGGCGGGCGCTGCGCGTCATACGAATCTCAACGTTATTGGTAAGGCGCAGCCCTTCGCCGCCGCGCAACCTCGTAAGGCCAAACAGCATCGAAGCCTGGACCTCGAGCGGCGATGCTGCCACCCCCGTAATGCATTTCGCGGCTCGTATGAACGATTTAGCGCCGCGGAGCCCCCGGACCTTATCGACGAACTCTGTAAGCTCAGAGAGCTCGATCAAGGGAGGTCGTTTCCACAAGTCCGTTGGATTCCCCGAGACATCCTTTACGTTTTCCCAGCCCGACCGTGCGTCACTCCATCGGCTCCCATATGCCTGCTCAAGTGCCGACTTTACCTGAGGCGCAATCTTGCACACGGCAAAGGTGCCGCACATCTCATACATGCACATGATTAGACGCTCGTTTGAGACCGAGGAAGCCAGGGTCAGCAGGGTAAAGAGTGGGGACGCAACATCGAAGCCAAACTCCGTCTGCCGCACGGAATCAAACGGCCTCTCCCCGTTCCAAACATGCCTGACAATGCGATCGCCCTTACGTCCGCAGCTGCCCTGCGCCAACACGTGTAACGGGGTGCCCAGGAAATGCGTGACGAGCGGATGCTCACATAGGTGCTCCCTGCGCGGATCGTCCGCAGAATCGGGCAGGTCCGGCATTATTGCCAAGACCTGTGGAGGTATCCGGTGATACCGAAAGGCAGATATGTCGCACAGCATGTCGTCCATGAAGGGTACGTACCCACCGCATCGTTCGTAAACCCGCCTGGACGGCAAACGCGCTGGCTCGGCCTGCGAACGGTAAATACCGCTGCGCGCACGCCGCGGATCTCTCAAGAGGCTTACAATCGGTTTGGAAAGCAGACTGATTGTGAGGTTGCATATGGTTGATGAGGACTTTGCCTGGCGGCTTGCGCAGGACCTTGTGAAGATTGACAGCTCAGACCCGGGCGCGTATGAGGATGAAATTGAGCGCTTCATTAAGAGGCTCATTGAGCAGCAGCTGGCACAACTTGATAGTTCTGCGCTCGATGCCGTGCAGATTGAGGAGCTCGAAGTGCTGCCCGGGCGCCGCAACCTTAAAGTCACCGTGCCGGGCCAAAGCGACGAGCCGCGGCTGGTCTATATCTGCCACATGGATACCGTCACCTTGGGCGATGGCTGGGACGCAGACATCGCACCGCTTGGGGCGGTTGTGCGCGACGATAAACTCTATGGCCGCGGTGCCTGCGATATGAAGGGTGGCCTGGCCTGCGCCATTGCCGCACTGGTCCATACGCTCGAGCGCGTGGCGGCAAGCGGTGAGCTGCCCCGACGTGGCTTTTCGCTCATCTGCTCGGTCGACGAGGAAGACTTTATGCGTGGCTCCGAGGCGGCCATTGATGCCGGCTGGGTCGGTTCGCGCGAATGGGTGCTGGACACCGAGCCCACCGACGGACAGATCCAGGTGGCGCACAAGGGGCGCACATGGTTCGAGATTGAGATGGCAGGCGTCACGGCGCACGCGAGCCAGCCTTGGAAGGGCGCCGACGCCGTCGCCGCCATGGCAGAGGTCGTCTGCGCGTTGCGCCGCGCGTTCATGGCGCTGCCCGTACACGATGAGCTGGGGCCATCGACCATCACGTTTGGACAGATCGAGGGCGGCTACCGCCCCTATGTCGTGCCCGACCATGCCAAGGTCTGGGTCGATATGCGCCTGGCCCCGCCGACTGATACGGCCGCCGCGACGCGCATGGTAGAGCAGGCCATCGCCGGCGCCGAAGCCGCGGTCCCCGGCTGCCATGGAAGCTATACCGTGACAGGCGACCGCCCCGCCATCGAGCGCGATCCAAGCTCTCCCCTTCTGGCTGCACTCAAGCGTGCCGCCGATGACGTGACGGGCACAGACACGACCGTCGGCTTCTTTACCGGCTACACCGACACTGCCGTCATTGCCGGCAAGACAGGCAACCGCAATTGTATGAGCTACGGCCCCGGCTCGTTGGCGCTCGCGCACAAGCCCAACGAGTATGTGCCCCATGCCGATATCGTTCGCTGCCAAAACGTGCTCATCGCGCTTGCCGATAACACGCTCTGGGACGCAAGCGGCCAAGTTGGGGCATAATAAGCCGCGAACAAACCGACTCGCGCGTTAGGACCGCCCATGAAAGCACTTCCATTTCCCTGCATCCGCCCAGCTCAGGACCGCGTGCTCGAGGCGCTGCCTGCGATGGGCGGTATCCTGAGCGGCAACGACGCCCTGCGCGGCGCCATTGCTGACGGCCTAATGCTCAAGGATCCAGGCGCGGCGTATTACGTGTACGAGTGTTCGGGAGAGCTGGGACGCGTGACGGGCGTTGTGGCAATTTGCCCGGTTGGTGTACTGACGGACGACAACGCGTCCTCCGCAGATGCGGCCGCAGCCGCCCGCGCAATCGCCGAGCTTAAGGTGCAGCCTCGCCCTGTAACGCTCGCCTACGAAGCCTCGCCCGTCATGGATATCATCCTCGGCGCCGCCAAAGAAGGCGCGTCGCTCTATGCCGTCACCGACCCCGCCGGCATTACGCACCGTGTGTGGGAGGTCAAGCGCGAGGACGCCGTTGCTGCCATCCGTGCCATGCTCGATCAGGCACCCGACCCCGTGTTCGCCGGTGACTCCGCCTATGCCGCCGCACTGGCTGGGGCATCGCAGATTCTGGCCGATGAGGCCCGTGCCGCCGGAACGTACACCGGCAAAGAGCCGTTCAACTTTGCCGTAGCTGCGCTCTTCCCCGCCGCGCAGGTCAGCGGCGGCGCGCCGCAGGTTCCGACGGGTCTGCTCACTCACCAGATCTCACGGTTCTAGCGGACTCAAACGCGAAGCTGGAAAACCCAGCATCCAAACAAACAAGGGGCAGGGATGCAATGCCCGTGCATGCATCCCCGCCCCTTTCGCATCAAACAATTTCGCCGGCAAACCGCGCCGCAACGCCAGCGCTACCCGCGCTGCGGGCCTACTACCGCTACAAGCGGTTCAAGCCCCAGCTCGCGCGCGTAATCCTCCTGCGTAAAGACTTCGACCAACTCAAACGTGTCGGATTCGTCGTCAAACGCAAAGTGCAGCACCGAGCAGTTGCCCGGCACGCGATCGCGCTCGTCGGCCGCCGCACCCTTCACGTGATCCATAAACTCCTTGATAGCCGAGCCATGGCTTACCGCGAGCACACACGTATGGTCCGGACGCTGCATGAGTTCGGTCAGCGTCGCCACCATGCGCTCGCGCACCTGGATCTGGCCCTCGCCGCCAAATTGACGATAGAAATCGCGCCACGGGCGCTCGGGCATAAGCATCACGCGCTCGGCCTCAAAGTCGCCAAAGAACCACTCACGCAGGCCGTCCAGGCGCTCGTACGCCAAGCCCGGCCACAAGTTGGCGATAGTCTGCTCGGTGCGATGAAGCGTGGAGGTGTAGGCATGATCGGGCTCAATGCCGCGCGCACGTAAAAACATGCCGGCGCGCGCCGCCTGGTCGCAACCCAACTGCGTAAGCGGCGAGTCACTCCACCCCTGAATGATACGCTTAAGGTTGAATATCGTCTGTCCATGACGGACCAGATACAGATCTTTATTCATAGGGGTCCTTTCGTTCGTTACCAACCCAAGAGCGAAAACGCCCCGTCGCAATAGCCAAAATGAAGCACGGCACCGTTGTCGGGTAGCTCTCCCCCGCCAGTCACATACTCAAGAAACTCCTGGCAGGCTGAGCCGTGGGAAACCGCCAGCACGCAGTCGTGCTGCGGCCGGGCCATAATACGGGACAGCGCCGCGACCATGCGCGACTGAAGCTGCACTTCCGACTCGCCGCCAAAGGCCACCGGATAATCGCCCCAGGGCTGCGGCGGCATCTCGCGATTTGATGTGCCCTCCAGCGAGCCAAAATGCCACTCACGCAGGTCATCGACCAGCTCAATGGAACGGCCCTCGCCAACGATAAGCTCGGCCGTATGCCGCGCCCGGCCCAACGGCGAGGAATACACATGATCAAAGGCCACGCCACGCGCCGCAAACGCCGTACGCGCCGTCAGCGCCTGCTCGCGCCCGCGCGCCGTAAGCGGCGAATCGTGCCAGCCCTGCAAAATGCTCTGCACATTGAGCTCAGTCTGCCCATGCCGCACCAAATACAGATCTGCCACACGCTCTCCCCTCGTACCACCACAAAGGGGACAGGCACCTTTGTGGTGGTTTACCGTCTGATCACGCCGCGGTGACGCTCAGCTACACCAGCACGTCGGCGAGCGGGCGCTTGGGTACGTGGTGCACCTGCGCATCGTCACGCCAGTAATTAATTGAGCCGTCGGGGTTGGAATCGATCGCATCGATCATCTGCGTCTCGGCCGGCACGCCAAAAGCCATGATCAGCTTGAGCTCATACTTGTCGTTATCGAGCCCCATAGCATCGATCGCGTGGGGCGTAAAGGCCTTGAACATGCAGGCTGCCACCTCGGGCGTGGCGCTGCGAGCGGCGAGCATCATCGTCTGCGCGGCAATGCCCGTGTCGACCTCGGTGATGGGCGCGGCGGGCTTACCCGGAACAGCGCGCTCGGCAAGAATCGCGATGTAGCCGGTCGGACGCTCGCCCTCGGCAGGACCCGACCAATCCTTAAGCGCGCCGGCCCATGCAAGCTCATCAAATACACGCGCGCAATCCTCGGCACCGCTCACCACATGAAAACGCAGACGCTGAGCATTGGCGCCGCAGGGAGCCAGGTGCGCCAGTTCCGCCAGCTCGAGCAAAAACTCGCGCGGCACGCGCATGGACTCGTCAAAACGGCGGCACGTACGGGCGCGGCGGACCAGCGCGTCAAACGTGTCCAGGCCAAGCTTTTCGCAACCCTGCTTTGCCATCGACTCGGCGCTTACCGGCGCCGCGGGAACAGCTTCGTTCATAAGACCCCCAATAAAAGCATATTGTTCTTAAGAAAATCTAACCTAAAACGTAGGCAATTACACACAGCGGCGCAATGTTCCACACCTGTTGAATATTCCGCATCCAAACGGGAACAAAGGTAACAATTCGGGAAGATGAGGCTCCCATTCGCCCTTCCCGCCCCACGCGACGGCGCCCTTGGGCGATACTGGTTGCAAGAGCTACGGCTTACGCCGCACGGAAAGGAGACATCATGGGCATCTTTAAGAACGATGACAAGCAATCGAGCGCGTTTGGATTTGACGAGAAAAGCATGGCAGGCAAGGCCGTCAAGGCCGTGCGCTGGATTTACGCCATCACGGGCGTCTTGGCGCTCGTCGCCGGCATCGCACTGCTGTTTGCGCCCGCCAAATCCCTCGTCTTCCTGACGACCGTCTTGGGCATCTACTTTGTGATCACGGCCGCGATCAGGCTGTTTACCGCTGTTTTCGAGCCGCTGCTGCCCACCGGCTGGCGCGTTACGAGCATCATCTCCAACCTGCTCATCATTCTGGGCGGCGTCATAATCCTGCGCAACCAGGCCTTCTCGACCGCGACGCTCACCACGCTCGTGGTGGTCGTCGCCGGCTTTGGCTGGATCGTCGAGGGCGTCATGTCGATTCTGGAATCCGAGCTTTCCGCCAACCGCGCCCTCGCCATCCTGAGCGGCGCGCTCTCCATCATCGCGGGCATGTTCGTGTTTATCTATCCGCTGTGGTCGGCCAAGATGCTCGTCATCTTTAGCGGTGCCGCGCTGCTGGTGTTTGGCGTGACGCTCATTGTTCGCGCCATTCAGTTTGGCAAACTGGTGCGCTAGATGCCAAAGACGCTCTTTATTGATGCCGACGCCTGCCCGGTCACGCGCGAGTCGATTGACTGCGCGCGGCGGGCGGGCGTCGCCGTTGTTATCGCCGGCAACAGCACGCAAAACCTGGAACGGCACATTCGCCGCGACGACCCGCGCGATGCCGAGCACGCGCGACGCGGCTTTTGGATCACGACGCTCGACGTGAGCGTGGGCGCCGACAGCGCCGACTTTGCCATTGTCGAACGCCTGCAGGCGGGCGACGTGGTCGTGACGCAGGACATTGGCTTGGCGAGCATGGTGCTCGGGCGCGATGCCGCCGCTATCGGTGTGCGCGGGCGCGTCTACGACAAAGCAACCATCGACATGCAGCTGTTTATTCGCCACGAGGAAAAGAAGGTACGCCGCGCCGGCGGACGCACTCGCGGTCCGGCAGCATTTACCAGCGAAGACCGCGCCCGCTTTAAACGCAACCTCACCGAGTTGCTGCACTAACCAAGGTAGGTTTTTGGGACATGCCTAATAATCTACCTTTTTGTTTTGCCGATTGACGCGCATCCAACGCCCAGGTCATGGCGGTGGAATTTATGGCATGTCCTAGTTTTACGGCATGCCCCAAACATCCACTTAGAACCCAAAGGCGGAAAGGATAAGGCCCCAGCCAGCGCCGATGACGTACATCATGATCAGGAACACGGCATTTTCGCGGGCGCTGCGGTTGGTGCGGAACAGCACCAGATAACCCACGCCGGCGGAAATGAGCGTGCCGGCGAGCATCGGCGCCAGTTGCAGCGCGCCTTCCAGATACAGCTGTGTAATGACCACGCTCGCCGAGCAATTGGGAATCAGCCCGACAAGCGCCGAACCCAGGACAGCGAGTGTCTCGTTGCCGCGCAGGAACTGCTCGATCGCGGACTCGCCGAACGTCTCGAGCACGGCGACCAGAATCAGCGTCACCAGAAAAATGAATACCGAGACCTGCACGGTGTGCGAGATCGCACTGCGGATGATCGACAGGACAGGCGTCCCTTCGTGGGAGTGAGAGTGACCGTGACCATCATGGTGTTCATGTTCGCCCTCATGACCGTGATCGTGGCCATGTCCGTGTTCGTGCTCGTCTTCGTCTTCATCACATCCGCAATGGTCGCGCTCGCACAGCTCGTGGATGTGGTCGGCGCTCACGCCCGCCTCGGCCACCTCGTCGATGATGTCACCGCCGCTGTGGTCGTCGTGCGCGCAGTTCACGTGGGCCGGATTGGCCGCGGTTCCCAGCACGGTACGGCGAATCGCCGCGTGCGCGCGGGCGTTACGGCGCAGGCCGCGAATGGCAGCGTCCACGATAAAACCCGTGACCAGTGCGATCAGCGCTTTCGAAGCCAAAAGCATCGCCATAGTCTGCACGGGAACCTGCTCGGCAAGCAACAGCGGCAGCATCTCATCGGAGGTCGAAAGGAACACCGCCACCAACGTGCCCAAGGTCACGACACGGCCGGCGTACAGCGTTGCTGCCATGGCCGAAAATCCGCACTGCGGCACCATGCCCAGCAGCGAGCCAACCACGGGACCCGCAGCGCCGGCGCGCTTGATAGCGCCGTTGACGCGGTCGCCCGCAACGTGCTCAAGTGTCTCGAGAGCAAGATACGTCACCAACAAAAACGGCACCAGCGACAGCGTGTCCTTGCCGGCGTCGAGCAGAATATCAATCAGTAAATCCATGACGGACGGAACCTTTCGTGTCTTTCGGCAGCATTGTAAAAGTCCTAGCGGTCAACTAGGGTATTGTAGTTGTCCCGGGCGCGGTGCCAATAGTTGCCTATGGCAAACTATCATCTCGCCATAACTCAGTAACCTCGAGCCGCACAACGCGGCCCGTCCAAGGAGTAGCATATGAACGTATCGCAAGCACTCGAATACGAGCGCCAGCCGTTTATCCCCATGTTTATCTACGGCGACCACGGCGCCATGGAGTCCGAGCGCCAGAAGGGCGAGGAGGCCCTCAAGGTGCTCGAGACCGAGTACTTTACCGCCGAGGGCGACCCCGGCTTCGACTTTGCCACCGTGCGCGACCTGGCCGACCGCAACCGCGACCTGTGCGACCAGATTGGCGAGGCGCGTCTGCGCAACGTGACGCCCGCGACGCTCTCGCGCGGCCTGTCCGACGCCGACACCTGCGCCGCCATCGGCAAGATGCAAAAGCGCACCGCCGCGTCCGTTATGCGCGAGATCCGCGGCGACCGCGACGCACTCGGCGTGGCCTATGCCCGCAAGCCCATCCAAGGCACGGTGCTGGGCATCGACATCGAGACCACCGGTCGCGCGCCCGAGCGCGGCTACATCATCAACGTGGGCTGGGAGATCATGGATCTCACCAGCGACGCCGTGCCGCATGACGCCGAGGCACACTACTGCGGCCTGCCCGACATCTACCGCGGCGAGGATGTGCCGCTATCGAACATCCATCACATCACATGGGACGACATCGACGGCAAAAAGCCGTTCCGCGAGAACAAGGAGCTGCAGAAGCAGCTGCTCAAGCTCATGAAGAAGTACCCGTACATGGCGCATAATGCCGCCTTCGAGGACAGCTGGTTCAAAATTCATCTGGACGGTTACGCTGAGGCGCGCCGCGCAGGCAAGATCATCGTCATCGACTCGCGCCAGATCTGCCGCAGCCTGGACGCCGACGTGCGCTCGCTCCCCCGCGAGTCCGCGCCCGCTGCGCTCGAGAACTGGGCGCGCCGCCGCGGCACCCTCGCCGTCGACGCCAACGAGCAGCACCTGGGCCTCGACGACACCGACCTCATGCTCCGCACCGTCCAAGCCGAGTTCAACCTCAAGAACCTGTTTGCGAAATAGCAACGCCTGCGACAAACACTGCTTGCTCACGAGCGGCCTCGCAGCGGGAAACCCCGCAGCGGGGCCGCCCCACGTTCCATAAGCAGGCCCGCTCTTCACAAATTCTGAACCCTATTTTTTACTTATTTCAGCACTTTCCCGACACGTGATTTGTACTCGGATGGCGATGCACCGATACCAAATGTGCAGCAATTGAGTGTTTCCATGCTATAGCCAAGCTGCGAAAACATTTATTTAGGGCGTACCGACCCATAATTGCGTCAAGCTTTTGGACAGCATTTGGTTAGACCTCTAAAACGACTTTTCCACTCAGCGCCATCAACACGGCATTAGCTGACACGATATATGCCATGAGTATCGTATTGTCACATACCACTGCAAAAGCGGTCTACCAAGCCGCGCATTCGGTGTCTGCGAAAGACATCGAGTCCTGCAGCCCTGCCGCAATTTACGGATCATGCCCCAGCGGAGCACTCCTCGACGCAGCCGCAGAATGGCTCGCCAAACATGATGTTGCCCGCGACGCAAACGATCCCCTCGAGGTAACGGTGTTTGATCGCAGGAACGCGCGCTACGCGATGAACTGTCAATGCCACGTTTCGTCAAAGCGATTCTCAAACTCACGCTTTATAGAGCTCGGAGAAGACATCTTCGTTGTTGGTGTTGAGCTTTGTGCACTTCAGGCCGCCACCTATCTCCCTTTTCGCGAACTAGTGGAGTACTACTTTGAACTGTGCGGCGCTTATTCCCTAGGAACCGGCTCTTCAACCTCCTATACCGAGCGTTTCGCGCTTACCTCGACCGAGAGGCTAAAGCAGTTCTTTAATTCCATTACCAGATGTGACGGTTTGGCCCTTGCCCGAAAGTCGATTCAATGTGTACGCGATGGATGTCGGTCTCCCATGGAAACGGCCTTTGCCATGATGCTTACGTTGCCCAAAAGCGAAGGAGGGCTTGGCATTAAAGGAATTGAGACCGACTACGAGGTGAAGGTCACCGCCGCCGCAAAAAATCTCACGAGACGCAAAAAGTTCTTTATGGATGCATATCTGAAGAAATCTCGAACAGATATTGAATACAACGGGTTTTATCACGACGCTGAAGAAGACCGCGCTATCGACGAGGAGCGCAAGAATGCGCTTGCGTCCATGGGGTACGGAATCATCACTGTCAGCCGTTATTCCTTTATGCATGCCAGCTCTTTCGTTAGGGTCATGGAGGCAATCCAGCGGAAAGAAGGCATACGCCCCTCGCGTCTGCCAAAAGACTTTCAAATCATGCAAGAGGACCTGAGACTGTTTGTGCTCAGACGGTTTATTGAGGAGAAGAAACGAATCCAGGAGGAGCTTCGCCAGGATTCCGAAGAGCGTCAACGAATCGACCTCGAAAAAGCAATGCTCGAAGGCATCACATTGGACGATCCGACGATTAACAAGGCTCCGGCAATCGATGACATGCAGACTGTCGGACTCGACAGCCCATCACTCAACCAAACAAGCAGCTTCACGCCCGAGGGCAGGGTCTTCGGGGCCGGAAACTAGGCTGACTAACAAGGTGGGTACCCTAGCGACGTGCAAAATTGCGAGTATTCAGCAAAGCCGGGTGTCCATCACCCTCGAGTGGATCCAAAAGTGAAGCGAAATCACTCTTGCGTGAGAACGTTAGGCAACATTTGAGGAAGAACTCATCGGTTTACCACCCTAAGACAACTCTTTAGCTGCATTATTTGGCCTGCGATAAGTTAACAGACCCCCTATCGTTGCAGAATACTCCAATTTTTGCACGGCGCAGGGGCACCCACCCCGGCATCACCTATCAAAACCGCTTAGTCCGGAATCTCGTCCGCTTTTCCTCATCATTTTGTACGACGGATTGCCTAAACGATATTGACATATGAACATGCGCTCATATAATCGGAAGTAAGTTATATGAGCGCATGTTCATATGAAAGGATATTGCAATGAGCATCCGCGTTGATGAAACGAAACCCGACATCGAGGCCACCGAGCCCGCGATCCCCACCACCTGCTCGCCCGAGGACCTTCCCGACGAGGAGCTTCTCTACGACCTCGCCGACCTGTTCAAGGTCTTCAGCGACACCACGCGCATCAAGATTCTCTATGCCCTCATGGGCCGTGAGCTCTGCGTGGCCGACATCGCCGAAGCGACCGAAACCTCGCAGTCGGCAGTATCGCACCAGCTGCGCACGCTTAAGCAGTCGCACCTGGTCAAGTTCCGCCGCGACGGCCGCAACATCCTCTACTCGCTTGCCGACGATCACGTCTACACCATGCTCAACCAGGGCATGAGCCATATCTGCGAATAGCAACCAACCGAGGTACCAGCGCGGCCTGCACCCAAGCCGCAAAACAGGGAAAGGAACCCATCATGAAAAAGCAGTTTAAACTCGACGAGATCGACTGCGCCAACTGCGCGCGCGAGCTTCAGGACGAACTTGCCAAGCTCGAGGGCGTCAAATCCGTGTCCGTCAACTTTATGACCCAGAAGCTGACGCTCGAGGCCGACGACGCCGAGTTCGACGAGGTGCTCAACCGCGTTGTAGAGTTTACGGCCGACGCCGAGCCGGACTGCGAGATCATTCTCTAGCCCAGGTTTACGCCAACCTACAAGGCCGCGCTTGCCACGGCCTTTGCTCGCGAAGTTATATGAGCGAGTGTTCATACATTCAAATGGGAGGATACGAGTCATGGCCGCCGCCGACCCCAAAAAGAAAAAGAAGAAGCGCAAGAAAAAAGAGTCACTCGAGCATAAGCGCAACCGCATCCTGGTAGCGCTAGGCATCTTTGCGGTGGTGTACGCCCTCGACGAGCTCGGTACCCTTACTGCCGCATTCGGCACCCCGGGCGACATCTACGCCAGCTTTGTGCTGTTCCTCGTGCCATTTTTGATTGCCGGCTACGACGTACTGCAAAAGGCATTCAATAACATTCGCCGCGGCAAGGCCTTCGACGAGAGTTTCCTTATGGCCGTCGCGACCATCGGCGCATTTGCCATGGTGCTCTTCCCCGACACCGACCCGCACATGGCCGAAGGCGCCGCTGTCATGCTGTTCTACCAAGTCGGCGAGCTGTTCCAGACATACGCCGTGGGCAAGAGCCGCAAGTCGATCAGTGCCATGATGGACATCGCACCCGACTACGCTAACGTCGAGCAGACCGACGGCACGCTCGAGCAGGTCTTCCCCGATGACATCACCGTCGGCACCGTGATCGTGGTCAAGCCCGGCGAGCGCGTGCCTATCGACGGCGTCATCGTCGAGGGCGAAACCCAGCTCGACACCGCCGCACTCACGGGCGAGTCAGTCCCCCGCCCCGCCAAGACCGGCGACGATATCATCAGCGGCTGCATCAACATGACGGGCCTCATCCGCGTGCGCACCACCAAGCCCTTTGGCGAGTCCACCGTCGCGCGCGTCCTGGAGCTCGTGGAGAATGCCAGCGAAAAGAAGGCGCGCACCGAGAACTTCATCACGCGCTTTGCCCGCGTCTACACGCCCGCCGTCACCGGCGCGGCCGCGGTGCTCGCGCTTGGCGGCGGCCTGGTGACTGGCGCTTGGTCCGATTGGATCCTGCGCGGCCTGACCTTCCTGGTCGTCAGTTGCCCGTGCGCGCTCGTGATCAGCGTGCCGCTGAGCTTCTTTGGCGGCATTGGCGGCGCGTCCAAGCTGGGCGTTCTCATCAAGGGCTCCAACTACCTCGAGACGCTCGCCGACGTGGACACCGTCGTCTTCGACAAAACCGGCACGCTCACCAACGGCACGTTCTCGGTGGTCGCGGTGCACCCCGAGGCAGGCTATACCGAGCAATCGTTGCTTGAAGTCGCAGCCCTCGCCGAGTCATTCTCCGACCACCCCATCGCGCAGTCGGTACGCACCGCCTTCCAGGGCGAGCTCGATCCCAAGCGCGTGACGGATTCCACTAATGACGCGGGCCACGGCGTGACGGCAACCATCGACGGCAAGCACGTCGTCGTTGGCAACGCAAAGATGCTCGCCGCGGCCGGCGTTGAAGCACCGGACTGTGAGGTTGTCGGCACGATCCTCCACGTGCTCGTTGACGGCGTGTACGCCGGCCACATCGTGATTGCAGACACCGTTAAGGCCGATGCGGAGCAAACGATTCGCGACCTGCATGCCGCCGGTATCAACCGCACCGTCATGCTCACGGGCGACCGCGAGGAGGTTGCAGCGTCTGTGGCCAAGCAACTCGGTCTCGACGAGTTCCACGCGCAGCTCCTGCCGGGCGACAAGGTCGAGCGCGTTGAGGCGCTACTCGCGGCCGAAAGTGGCAAGGGCAAGCTCGCCTTTGTCGGCGACGGTATCAACGACGCTCCTGTGCTTACGCGCGCCGATGTGGGCATTGCCATGGGCGCCATGGGCTCCGACGCCGCGATCGAGGCCGCCGACGTGGTGCTGATGGACGACAAGCCGTCCAACATTTCCCGCGCGATCCGCGTGGCGCGCAAGACCATGTCGATTGTTTGGCAGAACATAATCTTTGCGCTGGGCATTAAGCTGCTGATCCTTGTGCTGGCAGCGCTGGGTATCGCCAATATGTGGCTTGCCGTCTTTGGCGACGTAGGCGTGGCGATCATCGCCATCCTGAACGCCATGCGCGCGATGGGTGTCAAGAACCTGTAGCACCCGTGGTCCCTCCGGCCGGGGTCGGACTTGGTTTTGAAAACGTCCTCGCGCATGAGGCCCGTCTTTCCTGCTCCTGCGGAGCAACGGAAAGGCGGGCCTCGCGCTGCGGATTGTTTTCAAAACCAAGCCCGACCCCGGCCTGCAGTGACGTAGCTGGCAGTTCTTGGGCATCGCTTGCTGGCGGTGCTCCTTTGCTGAAATGGACTTGGCCGAAAGGGCCGCTGGTCCCGGTCGCTGGTTCGCGCTTTGCGTGAACTCCGCGCTACTGAGGATCCGTTAGGATACCGAGGTTGAATCCGTCGCCTCGCCCCGGCCCAACATCGACCTCAACTTCTCGAAGCTCTCCTCGCTCAGGCAGTGCTCCATGTGGCAGCCCTCTTGCGACGCGACCTCGGGCGTTACGCCTGCGTCCTCTAGCAGACCTACAAAAAAGCAGTGGCGCTCCCACATTTGACGGGCAACCTCAAGACCGCGTTCCGTCAGATGCACGTCGCGTTTGCCCATCTCCACGTAGCCGGTGCTCTCCAAGGCCGCCATGGCTTTAGAGACGCTTGCTTTGGTTACGCCCAACTATTCGGCAACGTCGATCGAGCGCACGATGCCCTGACGTTCCGATAGGACGTAGATCGATTCGAGATAGTCTTCTCCGGATTCACGTAGGGCCATGGGCCGCCTTTCGCGATGATTGCTAGTTAGCCTTTGGATACTTTCCTTGGCTTACTTTACCGCAAAAGTTGACCATGTCTTACTGCATTGACCAAAAAGTTAGCCGCGTTTCACAAAACGTGCGAGATGAAAACAAAATGGGAACGCCCCGCAAGGAGTGTCCCCAGCTGCCGGCAGATAAGGAGCGTCCCCAAGTGCCGGGTCGCAGCTACACGAGGCCAAAGTGCTTCGCGGCGTTGTAGATGCCATCGTCGTCTACGGCGGTCGTCACGTAGGTCGCTGCGGCCTTCACGGTATCCTGCGCGTTGCCCATGGCCACACTTGTGCCCACGGCCGAGAACATCGACAGGTCGTTCTCGCCGTCGCCAAAGGCGATCGCCTCGCTCGCGTCGACACCCAGGCGCTCCAGCGTCGCCGCCACGCCCAAGTCCTTGCCGCCGTTGGCGGGGATAATGTCGCAGAACAGGTCGCACCAGCGCGTGGTGAGCGAATGCGACACCGCGTCGGCCACGATATGCTCGTCGGCCGGGTCCACAAACGCGCAAAACTGGTAGACCGGCGCGTCAAAGGCGTGGTCAAACGGCTCCTCGTGATAGACGATTCCCGCGTTGCTGCCGGCCGCCACCACGCGCTCGGACAGGCGATTCACAAACGAGTTCTCGCCCTGCATGCACAGCGAGTCGTAGCACCCCTCGGCCACCTGGTCCACAATCACCGCGACGTCGTCCGGATCGATCGGGCAGCTGCGGTAGGTGCCCTTGGCATCAAAGCAGTGCTGGCCCGAGAGCGTAATGTACGCATCCCAGCCCAAGTCGAGCAGCCAATCGGGCATCTGATAGGTCGGGCGGCCCGTGGCGATCACGCACGCGATCCCCTGCTCATGAAAGCTGTCGAGCACCTGCTGCGCCGACGCCGGAATCCGATGCGTTTTAAAGCTCAGCAGCGTGCCGTCGATATCGAAAAACGCGGCTTTGATCATCCTCGTTTACTCCTCGCCCTCGAGCTTTTCGCTCGCCTCGAGCCACGCCATCTCCAGCTCGTCCATGGCGGCATGGGCCTCGTCGATCTTTGCCTGCTGCTCGCCGAGCGCTGTGTAGTTGGTGGGATCGACCTGGGCCATCGCGGCCTCGGCCTCCTCCACGCGGGCGCGCTGCGTCTCCATCTTGCGCTCGAGCGAGCTCACCTCGCGGCGGAGCTTCTGGCGCTCGGCATTGGAAAGGCCATTGGGCTGGCCGCTCGACTTGGGCTTTTCGGCTGCAATCGCTGCGGCGCCGGTGTCGAACGTGCCGGTCTTGGCGCTCGGCGCGCCCACGGGCTCGCCCTCGGCCGTGGCGTTGCACAGGCGCAGGTACTGGTCGACGCCGCCGGGCATATGCGTCAGATGACCGTCAAGCAGCGCCCACTGCTGGTCGGTCACGCGCTCCATCAAGAAGCGGTCGTGCGTCACCAGGATCAGCGTGCCCGGCCAGCCGTCGAGCAGGTCCTCGACAATCGCCAGCATGTCGGTATCCAAGTCGTTGCCCGGCTCGTCCAGGATAAGCACGTTGGGCTCGTCCAGGATCGTCAGCAGCAGCGACAGGCGACGGCGCTGGCCGCCCGAAAGATCGCCGATGCGGCTCCAGAGCTGCTGCGTCGTAAAGCCCAGGCGCTCGCAAAGCTTCTCAGGCGAAGTCTCCTTGCCGTCGATGACGTAGTACTTCTTATAGTTGCTGAGCACCTCGCGGATCGTGTCGCCCATGTAGGGCTCGAGCTCCTCGAGCTGCTGCGACAGCACGCCAAAACGCACCGTCTGGCCAATCTTCACGCGGCCGCGAAGGGGCGCGATCTTGCCCTGGATCACGTCGAGCAAGGTCGACTTGCCGGCACCGTTCTCACCCAGCAGACCATAGCGGTCGCCCGCGCCGATAAGCCAGGTCACATCGGAGAGCACCTGCTTGGGCGCGCCGTCGGCATCCGCATAGCCGGCGTCCACGTCGATCACGTCGATAACCTGCTTGCCTAGGCGGCTCACCGCCAGGCGCTTGAGCTCCAGCTCGTCGCGCACAGGCGGCACGTCGGCAATCAGCTCGCGAGCGGCATCCACGCGAAACTTGGGCTTGGTGGAACGCGCCTGGGCGCCGCGGCTTAGCCACGCGAGCTCCTTGCGCGCCATGTTGCGACGGCGCTCCTCGGTAACCGCGGCCATGCGATCGCGCTCCACGCGCTGCAGGATGTAGGCCGAGTAGCCGCCCTCGAAGGGGTCGACTTGGCCGTCGTGGACCTCCCACATGCTGGTGCAGACCTCGTCCAAGAACCAGCGGTCATGCGTGACCACGAGCATGGCGCCCTGACCGCGCTGCCAGCGGGCCTTTAAGTGACGCGCGAGCCAGTTGATGGTGCGCATGTCCAGGTGGTTGGTGGGCTCGTCGAGCATGAGCACGTCGTAGTCGCCGATCAGCAGGCGCGCAAGGTCCACGCGACGGCGCTGACCGCCCGAAAGCTCGCCCACCGTGCCCTCCCAGGGCACATCGCTAATGAGGCCAGCCAGGATCTGGCGCGTGCGGGGGCTCGAGGCCCACTCGTACTCGGGCGTGTCGCCCACAACGGCATGATGTACGGTATCGGTGTCGACAAGCTGGTCCTTTTGGCCGAGCAGTCCGATCGTGGTGCCGCGGCGGTGCGTCACGCGTCCGTCGTCGGGTTCCAGCGTGCCGGCGAGCACGCTCAGCAGCGTCGACTTGCCGTCGCCGTTTTTACCGACAATACCAATGCGGTCGCCCTCGCCCACGCCGAGCGTCACGCTATCGAAAATATGCTTGGTGGGAAACTCTAGGCTGATGGAATCGCATCCCAAAAGAATCGCCATATGCCCTGCTCCTTCGTAGAAATTCAACGTTGTCCATGATAGCAGCGAGCCCCACCCCAAACCACTACGAAGGCGCCTGTCCCCTTTGTGGTGGTCGTTTCGGTCGCAGAGCAAAAGGCGGGCCATCTCGCAAAAGAGATGACCCGCCTCTCCAATCAGTCCCACGGCAACCATGGCCGCCGCGGGCCTCAAGCATGTCCCGGACTAGGAGAACATGCCGGTGAGGTAATCATTCAGCCGCTTATCCTTGGGCCGTTGGAAAATCTCGTCGGTCTCGTCGTACTCGACCATATCGCCCATGTAGAAGAATGCCGTGCGATTGGACACGCGCGATGCCTGCTCCATGTTGTGCGTCACGATGACGATGGCGCGGTCGGCCACGATCGATGACATCAGGTCCTCGATCGCCAACGTCGAGATGGGATCGAGCGCCGAGCAGGGCTCGTCAAACAGGATCACGTCGGGATTGAGCGCGAGCGTGCGCGCGATGCACAGACGCTGCTGCTGGCCGCCCGAAAGCGCATAGGCGCTCTTGTCCAGCTTGTCCTTGACCTCGTCCCACAGCGCCGCGCCGCGCAGGCTTTCCTCGACCATGCGGTCGAGCTCGTCACGGTCGGTGACGCCGTGGCGCTTGGGCGCAAACGTGATGTTGTCGCGAATGGACTTGCGGAACGGGTTGGGCTGCTGAAACACCATGCCAATGGACCGACGCAGCTCGTAGGTGTTCTCGGCCTTGGTGTTCACGTTGCGCCCGCGGTAGTTAATCTCGCCCTCCACGCGGCAGCCGCGAATCTCACGATTCATAAGGTTGAGGCTGCGCAAAAAGGTCGACTTACCGCAGCCCGAGGGCCCAATGAGCGCCGTGATCTCGCCCTTGTGAAAGTCGAGCGACGTATCGCGCAGCGCATGGTGGTCGCCATAGTACACGTTGACGTCCTTGGTGGAGAGCACGACCTCGTCGCTCACGGCCTTGCCGCTCACGCGCACGCGCTTCTCGCTCTCCCCCACACTCGACAGAAAGTCCTGGGTCTCGGACGTGGCCGCCTCGGTTGCGGGCATTGCATATATCTCGCTCATTCGGCCGTCATCTTCCTTGCCAGTTGCTTGCCCACGATACGGGCGACTACGTTAAACAGCAGCACGCAAATCATCAGCAGCGCCGCGGTGCCCCAGACGATCTGCTGGGCCTCGGGGCTACCCTCGCCATAGATCTTGTAGATGTGCACGGCGAGCGACTCACCGGGGCGGAACACGTTCCAGGCACAGGTGGGGCTCGACAGGTTAAAACTCAAGAAGTTCAGGCGAACCGGCGAGCTCATGCCCGAGGTAAAGAGCAGTGCCGCGGCCTCGCCAAACACGCGGCCGGCCGAAAGCACGATGCCGGTCACGATGGCGGGCATGGCCTCGGGGATCAGGATGTGCAGCGTGGCCTCCCAGCGGGTAAGGCCCATGGCCAGGCACGCATCGCGCTGGGCCTGCGGCACGTCCTCGAGCGCCTGCTGAATCACGCGCACTAGGATGGGAATGTTAAACATGGTGAGCGCGACGGCGCCGGAGATGATGGAGTACTTCCAGCCCAGCTGCACCGAGAACACCAGAAAGCCGAACATGCCGACGACGATGGAGGGCAGCGAGGACAGCGTCTCGATGGCGGTGGAGGCGATGTCGCGGATGGGCCCGTCCGGCGCGTACTCAACCAAAAAGACCGCGCCGCCCAGACTGATGGGCACCGAGATGACTAGGGTGATCAGCAGCAGGTAGAACGAGTCGAACAGCTGGTAGAGCACGCCGCCCTGGGTTCCGTTGGCGCGCGAGGGCTGCGTGAGAAAGCCCGGCTGAAACAGCGTCGAAATCCCCTCGAACAGGATATAGGCCACCATGGAGGTGACGATGAGCATGACGATGGCGACGATTGCCGTCAGCACGCCCGTGGCGATGCGGTCCTGCTTTTGGACACGCCCGAGTCTCGCCTCATCGATATGGATGCGCGTGCTAGCCACGAGCCTTCGCCCCCTTGCGGCCAATGAGATGGATGATCAGGATGAAGATGAGGCTCATGCCCATCAGCAGCAAGCCAAGTGCCCAAAGGACGTCGTCCTGGGCCGAGCCCTCGGCATAGACTGCCATGGACGTGGTGAGCGTGGTGGTAATGGTCGAGGCCGGCGACAGCAGCGACGTCGGCATGGCCTCGATGCCGCCGATAACCATGCGCACGGCGAGCGTTTCGCCAAAGGCACGGGTCATGCCAAGGATGACCGCGGTCATGAGCGACGGCATGGCGGACTTGAGCACCACGTGCCAGATGGTCTGCCAGCGGGTGTAGCCCAGCGCGAGCGAGCCCTGACGGTAGCTGTCGGGCACGGCGCGCAGGCCATCGACCGAAAGCGTGGTCATCGTCGGCAGAATCATGACTGCCAGCACGATGGCGCCGGGCAAGATGCCCAGACCCGTGCTCACGTGGAAAACGCTTTTCATAAGGCCGACGACCACGTGAAAACCGATCAGGCCAAAGACGACCGAAGGAATGCCGGTCAAAAGCTCAATAAGCGGCTGAAAGACCTTGGAACCAAACTTAGGCTGGATTTCGACCGCAAAGATGGCAGAGCCGATGGCGATGGGCAGCGCAATGAGCGTGGAGAGCACCATGACCGCAAACGAGGTGACGATCAGGGGCAGGGCGCCGGTATAGGGCAGGCCGTTTTCGGCCGTGTTGGCCAGGTCCCACTTGGTGCCGGTGAAGAACTCAACGATCGAGACGCCGTCCTTAACAAAAGCCGAAAGGCCCTTTTGGGCGACCATAAAGATGAGCGCGGCAACGACAAGCGTCACGAGCGCAACGCACGCGCCCGTGACGCCCAGGCCCACGTTCTCAAGGTCGCGCTTTGGCAGCTGTTTTGCCATTACAAACCTTTCCGGGGCGATTGCTTATTTAGCAGAGACCTTGCCGCTGGCGTCCTTGACGACCTTCATGGCAGAGACGGGAATAAAGCCCTGCTCCTCGACGAGCTTGCCCTGGACGTCGTCGGAAAGCATGAACTCCAGAAAGGCCTTGGTGGCCTCGTCGGCGTCCTTTGCGCAGTACATGTGCTCGGTCGCCCAAATCTTAAAGGAGTCGTCGGTGACGTTTGCGCTCTTGGGCTCCACGCCCTCGACCTTGATGGCGTTGAACTTGGAGTCATCGAAGTGCGAGAAGTCGAGGTAGGAGATGGCGTTGTCGGTGCTGCCCATCTGAGTCTGGACGTCGCCGGACTTGTCGAGCTCGGCGTCGCCCTTAAAGTCGACGGCCTCGTCGCCAAAGACGGCAGCCTCGAAGGTGGCGCGGGTGCCGGAGCCGGCCTTGCGGTTGAGGACGACGATGGTAGCGTCGTCGCCGCCGACCTCCTTCCAGTTGGTGATCTGGCCGGAGAAGATGCCCTTGAGCTGCTCGAGGGACAGGTCGTCGACCTTGACGTTCTTGGAGACGACGGGGCCCATGCCCACGACGGCGACCTCGTGGTCGACGAGGTTCTTGACCTGGTCGGCCTCGAGCTTGGTCTCGGCGAAGACGTCAGAGTTACCGATGGTAACGGTGCCGGCGGCGACGGCGGTCAGGCCCTTGCCCGAACCGTTACCCGAGCCGGAGACGGAGACGTCGGGGTTGGCATCCATGAACTTCTCGGCAGCGGCCTCGAGGAGCGCCTGGAACGAGGAGGCGCCGTCGTAGGTCACCTCGCCCGAGACGGACTCGGCAGCAGCGGCGCTGCCCTTGTCGGCGGCGTTGGAAGCGCCTGTGCCGCCGCAACCAACGAGGCCGAGGCCCACGAAGCTGGCAAGACCACCAGCGAGGCCGAGGAACTGACGACGAGAATAAGCCTGATCGAGCATGATCTTCCTTTCATACATGCGACTCGCGGACACCCTGCCCGCTTTGCTGTTTGGAAAGATACGGCCCCGACCGGTCAGCGCCCGCACCAACTGCGGTTTCTTACTGGCTTTTGATAGACCCTTACCGCAAGCGCGGCTCGGCTTTACAAACGAATAACAAACCCGCCACCAAGCATGACCCGCCTTTTACACCAATAAAAACAAAGTTGCGGTGAAATAGTTCCTGCTTGGCCATCAAATGGCCCATTCTAGGAACTATTCCACCGCAACTTAAAAAGCCCGGACGAAAGGGGTGCTAAGTTGTTAAAACGCCGCAGCCTTAAAGCTCAAGCTCGTTCAAACGTAAGATCGCCACGATATAAATCTTGAGCGCCTGCTTGAGCTGTTCCTCGTTGGCGCACTCGTTGGGACCGTGCATCTGGCCGCCCCACTCGGGCAGCTCCAGACCGGTCTCCTCGGGGCCAAACGAGACGGCGCGGGCAAAGTTGCGCGCGTACGTGCCGCCGCCCATGGCAAAGGGCTCAGCATGCTTGCCCGTAAACTCGTTATAGGTATCAATAAGCGCCTTCACGGCCGGATCGTCGGCAGAGACCGAGAACGGCACCTTCGCACGACCCACACGGCACGTCACGCCAAAACGGCCCACGAGCGGATCGAGCTGCTCGCGGATGGTATCGGCACTCGTGCTGTCGGGGAAGCGCACGTCGATGACCTGCTCAATATGGCTATCCGCCACGCGGATGACGCCAGCGTTGCAGGTAAGCGGGCCAAACGCCGGACTCGTCGCATCGATACCCAGGCCGCGACCATAGGCGTCCGCATGCACAAAGGCCAGGAACTTGACGAACTCGTGCTCGGCAGGCGTCAGCAGGCGCTCGTCGCGTGCACCAAACGCGTCCTCGGCCTCGCGCAGATACGCCACGATCAGCCCGACGGCGTTGATCGTTCCCTCTGGCATCGAGGCATGACCGCCAATGCCGTGGGCGAAAATCTGCGCATGCCCGTTATCGAGCGCCGTGATCTCCAGGCGGTCGCCGTTCTCGACCGGCGCCGGCAGCTCATCGGCGGCAATCGCAAGCTCGCAGATAGACTGCGACGGAATGGCGTTGCTCGCCTCGGCACCGCTCCAGGACACAATGCGCCCGCCGTCGATCTTGGAGCTCACAAATGTCGCCCCAAACTGGCCCTTCTCGGCATTACAGACCGGGAACTCGGCATCGGGCGTAAACAGAAAGTCGGGGTTCGCGTGGTTCTCCAGATAATGGTGAACGTCGGACATGCCCACTTCCTCATCGCAGCCCAGCAGTGCGCGGAAGGTGTAGCGCGGAACAATGCCGTGCTTGAGCAGATAGGCGCCGGCGTAGAGCGACAGCACCGCCGGACCCTTGTCGTCGATAACGCCGCGGCCGAGCAGCCAGCCCTCGCGACGCTCCATCGCAAACGGGTCGGTGTTCCAGCCCGGGCCGGCGGGCACCACGTCCACGTGGCAGATGGTCGCGAGCTGCTTGTCGCCGCGGCCAGGAATATCGGCAATGCCCACATAGCCCTCGTCGTCGCTCGTCTGATAGCCGAGCTTCTGCGCGATGCCGAGCGCACAGTCGAGCGCGTCACGGACCGGGCGGCCAAACGGCGCGCCGGGCTCTGCATCGGCAGAAACTGCCACGGACGGATAGCTCACCAGCTGCTCGATATCGGCGACGACATCTTCCCAGACCTCGTCGACATACTCGGCGACGCTCTGCTCCACCTGATTCATGGACGACCTCCTTACCAATGAGCGGCGAGCGCGCTCGCCCCTCACATTACGTCATTAGATAGCGAAAAGTTTAGCAAGCTCGGCCACCGAGTGCACCACCGCATCGGCACCCGCCGCCTCGTGCTCGCCCGGCGCCGCCGCGCCCGAATAGATGCCGATGCACGGCACGCCCATTGCGTGCGCGCCCTCCACATCGTTAAAGCGATCGCCGATCATCACGGCATCGTCGGCCGTCGCGCCGAGCGCCGCCAGGGCATCGCGGACCGAATCGGCCTTGGTCTCGCGTCCCTGCGGCGGATTCATGCCAATCACCGCCTCAAACTGAGAGAGCCCGAGCTCATGCACCATGTCGATGCACTTGGCCTCCATGCGCGACGTCGCCACGGCCATACGTTTGCCTTGGGCGACCAACCCATCCAGCAGCTCGGGGACCCCATTGAACACGGGATACTCCTCCGGTCCCAGTTCATCAAAAAAGGCGCGGTACTCATCGGCCACCACAAGCGACTCCTCGCGGGAAAAGCCGTAAAAGTCGTGAAAGCTCTTCCACAGGGGCGGCCCGATCATGCGGCGCAGATCACCCATCTGCGTCTCCGAAAACCCGCGCGCAGCCAGCGTCTTGCGCGTCGAGGTCATCACTGCCCGACCCGTATCGGCCACCGTGCCGTCAAAATCGAACAGCACAACCGGCCGCTCGCAAAGTTGCAATGCCGCCATCGGCACCCTTCTTCCCCAGTTGATGATTTCCACACCACCGCTTCAAACTGTTGACTATTCAACAATTGAACCTAGCAATGTAGAGCAACTCCACTATACTTGTCGCACTTTGCTTTCAGAAGGCGGCGCTGCCGCGCCCCAACGAAAGGTGCAATTATGTCTTTTGCCATCATAACCGACTCCACGTCGGACATCTCCCCCGCCCGTGCCCAAGAGCTCGGCATTTACGTGATTCCGCTGCATGTGATTATCGAGGGCGAGGACCTGCTCGACCAGGTGCAGATTACCGCCGAGGAATACGTCGCCCGCATGGCCGGCTCCGAGCAGCTGCCGCACACCTCGCAGCCGAGCGCCGGCGAGTTCAAGGCGCTGTTTGACCGCGTACGCGCCGATGGCCACGACAGCGCGATCTTTATCTCGCTGTGCAGCGAGTGGTCCGCCTGCTATTCCAACGCATGCCTGGTCGCCGAGACCCACGAGCTCGACGTGCGCTGCATCGATTCGCGCACCGGCTCGGGCGCCGAGGGCCTGCTGGTGGAGTACGCGCTTGCCATGCGCGAGGACGGCCGCAGCTTGGACGAGACCGAGGCGCAGATCCGCGCGACGCTGCCCGAAGCCCACCTGCTGCTGATTCCCCGCACGCTCGAGAACCTGGTCAAAAACGGCCGCGCCCCCAAGCTCGCCGGCCAGCTGACGCAGATGCTCAACATTCGCCTGGCCGTTTCGCCGGAGTGGAAATCGGGCGAGATCAAGGCAATCAAAAAGGGCCGCGGCGCCAAGCGCATCGTCGCCAACACCATGGCAGATTGCCTCGCGTTTTTGGACGAGCACCCGGGCTCAAGCGTGCGCGTGCTCACGACCGGCGCCGCCGAGGAGCAGGAACTTGTCAACGAGGCGCTCGCGGGCCAGGACTACGTAGACGCCGGCACTGGCCCCATCGGCTGCACCATCGCCACCCATGTAGGCGTCGATGCCATCGCCATCAGCTACTGCCCCCGCTACCAACCTGCCAATTAGGGACAGGTTTATTTTGGCAGGTTTTATCTGGGCAAACGTTAAACGGTAACAAGGCTTGCCTGGCAAGATCGGACATGCCAAAGCCGTCGAACAACCGAAGTACACCCAGCCACAACAAAGCCATCACGCCGACGCGCCGCAACTCAAGGCGCGCCGGCGTCTTTTTAGGAGTCGCGGCGGAAAAGGGGCCGTTTTAGCCAAAAGGCCGCGAAACGCTTCCCATTACGCCGCAACTTCATTGCCGCCCAACCAGCCAATCGAGAAATTGGCGGCGATCGATGCTTTGTCCAACCCCCTTGCGATACCCTCTGGGCAAAAAATGGCAAATATGAGTACTGTTACCAGTTTAGTAACAGCGCAATCTGGCTGAATTTGCCATCTTCTGTCAATTCCGAGCGTCATAAAGGGTAGCGCACAGAGATGTGGTGTAAGAGGCGGGGCATGCCC
>NZ_QSBV01000011.1 GCF_003465825.1 Collinsella sp. AF02-46-1 | reverse complement strand
AAATGGATTCTAAAAAACACCTTGCCAAATAGGAGCGTCAGACCAGTGTGGCGCCTTGTCCGCAGCTCCGAAGGAGCAGGACAAGGCGCCACACATGGTCGAGGACGCTCTGAAAACCAAGCCCGGCCCCCGCCGGACAGGTCCACCGCTACTCGCAGAGCAGCTTAGCGATCTGGACGGCGTTGGTTGCCGCGCCCTTACGGATTTGGTCGCCGCAGCACCAGAAGGTAATGCCACGTGCGGCCTCGGGGTTCGAGATGTCGCGGCGTACGCGACCGACCCAAATCAGGTCCTGGTCGGAGGTGTCCATCGGCATGGGGAAGCGATCGTGCGCATCCTCGGCACTCATGTCGTCAACCAGCTTGACGCCCGGAGCGGCAGCCAGCGCAGCACGGGCCTCTTCCACCGTGATGTCGCGCTCAAACTCGAGCGTAATGCTCTCGGAGTGCGAGCGCAGCACGGGCACGCGCACGCAGGTGCAGTTCACGCGCAGCTCGGGCAGGTGCATGATCTTGCGGCCCTCGTTTTGCAGCTTCATCTCCTCGGAGGTAAAGCCCTCTTCCTTGACGCCGCCAATCTGCGGAATCAGGTTGCTCGCCAGCTGGGCGGCAAACGCGCGCGGCTCGGGAATCTCTTCGCCACGGCCCAGGGCGGCCAGCTGGGCCTCAAGCTCGGCCATGCCGGGGGCACCAGCGCCCGAAGCCGCCTGGTACGTCGAGACGATCATGCGCTTCACGCCAGCGAGCTGATGCAGCGGCCACGTGGGAACCAGGCCGATAATGGTCGCGCAGTTGGGATTGGCGATAAGACCGTGATGCCACTTGATGTCGTCGGCATTAATCTCGGGCACGACCAGCGGTACCTCGGGATCCATACGGAAGGCATGGCTGTTGTCGACCACGACGGCGCCGCGCTTGACGGCCTCGGGCAGCAGCTCCTTGGCGATATCGTCGCCGGCAGCGCCGAGCACGATGTCGCAGCCCTCAAAAGCCTCGGGGCAAGCCTCCTCAATCACAGCCTGCTCGCCGCGGAACTCGACGGTCTTGCCCGCAGAGCGTGCGCTCGCCAGCAGCTTGAGCTTGCCGACCGGGAACTCCTGCTCGTTCAGGCACTCGAGCATCTGGGTGCCCACGGCTCCCGTCGCGCCCAAAATAGCAACCGTGTACTGTTTCATGCTTCCCCCTTTAAAGGTTGTGGCTATCGCCCGCACGCCAAGCAGGCCGATTATTGTTGCCAGTGTATACAAGAACGGGGCAGGCACGAAACCCGCCCCGTCGAAACGAAACCGAAACGAAACGCCCCGCCGTAGATTTTTTGACATGACCCAAAAATCTACCGAGCAGTCGCTACTTTTTGAGCGCGGCCAGAGCGGGATCAACCGGCGCGGAAGCCTCCAGGTCGGAGACCTTCACAATGCCATTTTCGTCGGAGAAGGCACGGTAAATGGTCCGAATCGCCAGGTCGAAGTCCTTCTCCTCGACACCGATAATGATGTTGATCTCGTCACAGCTCTGCGAAATCATGCGCACGCTCACGCCGGCCTGGCCGAGCATGCCAAACAGATGGCCCGAGATACCTGCACGACCGCGCAGGTTACGACCGACGGTAGCAATAAGTGCCAGACCCTCAACGACCTCGATCTCGAGCGGCTCGACCTCCTGCTGGATGTCGCCCACAAGCGAGTACAGCGAATCGTGCACATCCTGCTCCTGCACCACGGCGCCAAAGCGGTCGACACCAGTGGGCATGTGCTCGACGGAAACGTCATAGCGTTCGAACACCGAAAGTGCACGGCGCATAAAGCCGACACGGGGCTTGGTGCGGTCGCGGGCGACGTTGATGGCGACAAAGCCGCGTTTGCCAGTCACGCCGGTAATGATGGGCTCTGCCTCGCCCTCGTCAGCCGTCTCGCTAATGATGGTGCCGGGGTCCTGCGGCGCATTGGTGTTCTTGATGACCAGCGGAATGCCCGCCTCGCGCACGGGGAACACGGCCTCCTCGTGCAGGACGCTTGCGCCCATGTACGAAAGCTCGCGCAGCTCCTCGTAAGTAACGCGCGCAATGGGCTGAGCCTCGGGAACAATACGCGGGTCGGCAGAATAGAAGCCCGAGACGTCGGTCCAGTTCTCGTACAGGTCGGCGCCCAGGCACTTGGCCAGAATCGAGCCCGAGATATCGCCGCCGCCACGATCGAGCAGCTTGATCTGGCCCTCACGCGTCGCGCCGTAGAAACCGGGCATAACAAAGCCGCCCTGCTGGCCATACTCCTGCACCAGCTCGGAGGTGCGATTCATGCTGAGCGTGCCGTCGTGATGGAACGCCACAACCGTCGCGGCGTCCAGGAACGGCAGGCCTAGGTACTCGGCCATCAGGCGAGCGGTGAAGTACTCGCCGCGGCTCACAAGCTCCTCGGTGGAGTAGCCGCCCGAGCGGGCGCGCTCGGCAAAGGCCGCGAACTCCTCGCGGATGGGATAGGTGAGCTCCAGCTCGTCAGCGATATCAAAATAGCGCTGGCCAATGTCCTCGAGCAGTTCCTCGCACGAAACGTGATACTTAACGTGCGCGTTAACCAGGTAGAGCAGGTCGGTCACCTTGGTGTCGCCCTTAAAGCGGCGGCCGCAGGCGGAAACCACCACAAAACGGCGGGCAGGGTCGGCATCGACGATGGCCTTGATCTTCTTAAAGTGTTCGGCGTCGGCGACCGACGAGCCGCCAAACTTGGCAATCTTAATCATGGGCTTGAGGTTACCTTTCTAAAAGCCTCTGCAAACCTGTTTTGCGCGCTCTGATACCATGGTTTCACCGATTGGGACCAAGGCATCCGAGGAGCAGTGTTATATGGGAACTTATCATAGTACACGAGGACGCACTTTATCGTGCTCAAGTAAGGTGGCAATCCGTACTGGCATCGCTCCCGACGGGGGTTTGTTTGTCTCGGACGAGCTCGGCACCCAGCAGGTCGATATCAGCTCGCTTGCAGATAAATCGTACTTTGAAATCGCTCAAGATGTGTTGGGAATGTTACTGAATGATTACACGGCCGAAGAAATTTCGGCGTGTGTCGACGAGGCATACCGCGGCACATTCGCGAGCGAAGAGGTCACGCCGCTCGTCAAACTCGACGCAGCGCCGGGCACCGACGCTCCTCAAACCTATGTGATGGAGCTCTTTGGCGGCCCCACGAGCGCCTTCAAGGACGTCGCCCTGCAGATGCTCCCCCGCCTGATGGCCCGCACCTCCGCCAAGGACGGCGGCGCCGAGCGCATCATGATCGTCACCGCCACGTCGGGCGACACGGGCAAGGCAGCACTCGCCGGCTTTGCCGACGCCCCGGGCACGGGCATCACCGTCTTTTATCCCGAGGGCAAAGTCAGCCGCGTGCAGAATCTGCAGATGTCCACCCAGGAGGGCGATAACGTCGCCGTCTGCGGCATTCGCGGCAACTTCGACGATGCCCAGAGTGCCGTCAAGCGCATCTTTGCCGATAAGGAGCTTGCCGAGCGTCTGGAGGCCGCCGGCACGGTACTTTCCAGCGCCAACTCCATCAACGTCGGCCGCCTGGTGCCGCAGGTCGTCTACTACTTTGCCGCCTATGCGCAGCTGCTGCGTGCCGGCGCCATCAAGGCCGGCGACGCCGTGGAGTTCTGCGTACCGACCGGCAACTTTGGCGATATCCTGGCCGGCTACTATGCCAAGCGCATGGGCCTGCCCGTCGCCAAACTCGTCGTGGCCAGCGACAAGAACAACGTGCTCGCCGACTTCCTGACCACCGGCGTCTACGACCGCAACCGTCCGTTCTTCACGACCATCTCGCCGTCGATGGACATCCTCATCAGCTCTAACCTGGAGCGCATGCTGTACTTCCTGTCCGATGGCGACTGCGAGCTCGTTGCCGGCCTTATGGAGCAGCTGGCACAGACTGGTCGCTACGAGGTGCCCGCCGAGCTGCTGGCCAAGATCCAGAGCGTCTTTGGCTGCGGTTGGGCCAGCGAAGACGAGGTTCGCGCTGCCATCAAAAGCTGCTGGGACGCGAACGACTACGTAATCGACCCGCACACCGCTTGCGGCTATCACGTCTTTGAAAAGGTCGCCCCCGCCGAGGGCACCAAGGCCCGCGTGCTGCTTTCGACCGCAAGCCCCTACAAGTTCCCGCGCGCCTGCTGCGACGCCCTGGGCCTTAACGTTCCCGAGGACGACTTTGAGGCCATGCGCGTACTCGGGCAAGCCACCAATACGGTCGCCCCGACCCAGCTCGCCGAACTCGAGTCCAAGCCCGTCCGCTTCGAAGACGTCTGCGACGTCGATGAGATGGCCAGCTACGTCGAGTCTGCAGCAAAAAAGATGGCTACCAACTAAACCCCATATAAGGCGCCGGCGAAAGCCGGCGCACCTTCTTTTTATTTAGCTTTCGGGATGATGACGAGCATGCGAGCGGATCTGGCCGTTTAGTTCGTCGCGAGTTCCGCACGAGCCGGAAAGCACTTAATGTGCTTTCCGAGCGAGCCAGGACTGCCCGAGCAGCGAACTAAACGGTCAGACCCGCCCAGGAGGACCCACATGATCAAAATCACCGTCCCAGCAACCAGCGCCAACCTAGGCATCGGCTACGACACCCTCGGCATGGCCGTCAGCCTCTACTCGCACTTCACCTTCGAGCGCGCCGACAAGCTCACCATCACGGGCTGCCCCGAAGAGTTCCAAAACGAGAACAACCTGGTTTACGTCAGCTTTGTCGATGCGCTGGCCGCATGGGGCGAGCCGGCTTTTCCCGTTGCCATCGACATTCAAACCGATGTGCCCGTCGCACGCGGCCTGGGCTCCAGCTCCACCTGCGTCGTCGCCGGCATTATGGCGGCCGCCGCGCTGACGGGCCACACCGTCGACCGTGCCGAGCTCGTCCGCATCGCCACCGCGGTCGAGGGGCATCCCGATAACGTCGCTCCCGCCATCCTTGGCGGCGCCGTCTGCTCCTTTACGCCGACCGATTCGCTCCCCCAATGCCTGCGCTACGAGGTGAGCGATCGCTTACGTTTTATTACCGTGATTCCGCCCTACGAGGTACATACGAGCGAGGCGCGCAAGGTCGTGCCGCAGGAGATTCCGCTCTCCACCGCCGTGTGGCAGATGGGCCGCATTGCTGGCATGACGCGCGGTCTGGAGACCGGCGACCTTGACCTGATTGCCGCCGCCAATGACGACCGCATCCAAGAACCCTATCGTCGCCGTCTCATCCCCGACTACAACGCCGTGCGCGACACCTGCCTTAACGGCGGCGCCAAGACCATCTGGATCAGCGGCTCGGGTTCGACCCTCATGGCCGTAACCGACGACACCATCGTGGCAAAGTTCCTGCAGGTCAAGCTGCGCGAGCAGTTCCCTAAGTGTGATACGCATATTCTGACGTGCGACACGGAAGGCGCTCAAATCGAGTACCTGTAGACATCCTCCTCATATACCTGTCCGGGACGGTCGGGATGTTCCCTCAAAATCGTCCTCGCGCATGAAGGCCCCTTGTCCTGCTCCTACGGAGCGACGGACAAGGGGCCTTCGCGCTGCGGAATGATTTTGAGGGAACATCCCGACCGTCCCTGCGCCTACCTTGCTGAGGATGTCTACAGGGACCCACGCTTTGAAGGGGCGCCGGGCTGATAGTTTGGCTTTTTATTGGTAGGGGCTCTTGCTAGACTGAAGCACTTATTAGAGGCACGCCTCGGCAATGCGGCGCTTGAGCTCGTCGATGCCCACACCGGTTTGGGAGCTTGTGATGATTACGTTTTCGGCCGGGACGTTGAGCTGCTTTTTGATGGCTGCCGCCTGGCGGGCCTGCTGGGTGCGGCTGAGCTTGTCGGCTTTGGTGAGGCAGACGATAAAGTTGAACTCGTTGCCCTGCAGGTAGTCGATCATGTCATGATCGAGCTTGCTGGGGTCGTGACGAATGTCAACCAGCGATACGACCAGGTTAAAGCTGCGCTCGGAGTCAAAGAAGTCGCCAATAAGCTCGGCCCAGCGGTCGCGCTCGGCCTTGGAGCGACGGGCGAAACCGTAACCCGGCAGGTCCACGAAATGCACGTCGTCGGCCTCAAAGAAGTTGATGTTGCTCGTCTTGCCCGGCGTACTGGAAACCTTGACCAGGTTCTTGCGGCCAAAGAGCTTGTTCATAATCGACGACTTGCCCACGTTGGAGCGGCCGACAAAGCTCACCTCGGGGCAGGTGGACTCGGGAATCTGCGAAACCTTGCCGTAGCTGGCGACGAACTTGGCAAGCTGGTAGTTAATGGAATCGGCCATGGACACTCCTTGGTCGTAGGTTCTTACAAACAGACGCGCTATTGCGCAGCGGCAATGCGGCGGACGATATCGAGCGTGATGTCACTTGCGACACGCGCGTACTCGAACAGATCGAACTCGCGCTCGCAAATTGCATCGTACGCCTCGTCACAATTATCGCTGATAGCGCGCAACACCAGGCAATCGACACCATTTTTGGTTGCGACATGGGCAATTGCCGCGCCCTCCATGCCGACACAATCGGCATGCGTCGCCTCGATAGCGTCGTTGCGCATGACGGCGCCCGTCACAAAGCGGTTACCCGTGGCAATCGTGCCGACCAGGAACTGCTTGGTGCCCTCGTTCGAAGCGACTGCATTTGTCGAAGCGTCAACAAACCCACGCTCAGCAAGCACATCGGCGGCAATATCGACCAGCGCAGGCGTCGAGCCAAACTCCTCGAGCCCCGGTGCGGACTCGGCGATAAGCGCGGTATCGGTATCCAAATAGCGCAGGCGTTTACCAATGACCACGTCGTCGATATGGAGCTTGGGGTTCAAACCGCCCGCAATGCCCGAAAACACAACAGCCTGCGGAGCATACTTGCTAATGAGGTGCTGTGTTGCAGCGGCGGCGTTCACCGTGCCCATGCCCGCCGTTGTGGCGACAACTGTCAGGCCGTCGAGCTCGCCGCTTACAACGGTCAAGCCTGCCTCCCGTGCCTCGCAAACGTCGCTCAGCTCTTCCTTAATCTGCATGATCTCTTTTTCGAGCGCACCGATAATCGCGATGGTAGCCATACCATTCCCCAAACCTATACGAAATTCTCAACCACGGTATGGTACCAGCATTTTGTTTGACCTCGCCAAACGAACACGCTAAGCCAGCGCAGCTCGCATATCAAACAGAGCCTTTGCAATCACGGCCGTAACCTCGCTCGAGCGGTCGCCCCACGGCATCGATGTCATGACGCTCATGACATAGGTACGACCATCGATGCCGATAAGGCCCGCATCGCATGTCGAATAGTAACCATCCTCGCTAATCCAGCCTGCCTTGTTGCGCACCAAAACATGCTCGCCCGCAATGCCATCGCGCACTCATTTAAGTCTGTCCCCAATGAGTGCCCTTGGGGGCGAAAATGGCTCGCTAGTCGATGGCGTTTTTGAGTTCGGCGCGGCGCTTTTTCATGCCCGTCATGACGGCGTTGCGCAGCTCGGGCATGCGCGCGGTATCCATCTGGGGCACGCCCTCAAGCTTATAGGGAATCCCCAGCTGCTCGTATTTGACGACACCCATGGTGTGATACGGCAGCATCTCCAGGCCGACCACGTTATGCCACGGGGCGATTAAACGACCGAGCGCCTCGCACTCCTCCACCGTGTCGGTAATGCCCGGTACCACCACGTGGCGGATAACGACCTTGATCCTGCGACGCGCCAGCTCATCGCCAAACGCCAGGATGCGTGCGGGGTCACAACCGGTCAGCCTTTTATGCTCGACCGGGTCGGCATGCTTGATGTCGAGCAAAACCATGTCGGTCTCGTTGAGCACGGCATCGAACTTCTCGGGATGCTGAGGGTCGAAGGCGTAGCCACAGCTATCCAGGCAGGTATGTACACGACCATCGGGGTTGTTGTGCATTGCACGGAACAGGTCGGCCAAAAACTCGGGCTGCAGAAGTGGCTCGCCGCCCGAAACCGTAATTCCGCCGCTGCGGTAAAACTCATGATTGCTCTGGAACTCGTCCATCAGGTGCTCGACGGTCACCATCGTGCCGCCGTTAACCGACCAGGTATCGGGATTGTGGCAATACGCGCAGCGCATGGGACAGCCCTGGACAAACACTACGAAGCGGATGCCGGGTCCGTCGACCGTACCCATCGTTTCAATCGAATGTACGCGGCCCAGGGCAAACGCGGAGTCCTCGGGACGAGCGTCCACACCCTCGAGCGTCATCTCAGCCATTCCCGCTACCTTACCTCTCATTGGTTTTAGTTACATAAATGCCAGAGCCATTCTAGCCCATACGCATGATGGTGAAACGGTTTAGTGGTCAATTGGGTTGTTCTATTTGGCGCCACACAAAAGCGGCGGGAAGGTTGTCACAACCCACCCGCCGCCGAGACAATAGATATCGATAGACGCCAGGCCTTACGCCTTGAGCGTGAGCACCGCGCCGAAGGCGGTCGGGCCGCAATGGCTCGAGATGACGCCGCCGACCTGAGTCCAGGTAATGTCCTTAAAGCCCAGGTCGTGCGCATAGACTTCCATGTCGTCGCGCAGCTCCTCGGAAAGACCTACCGAATATGCCAAGCCAATGTGCGAGTAGTCGATCTCGCCCTTGGCAACCATGTGGTCAATAAAGGCGCGGGCGCATTTGAGCATAGAGCCGCGGAACTTCTTGGTTGCCACGAACTTGCCGCCCGTTACCTCAATGCAGGGCTTAATCTTGAGCAGACGGGCGCCCAGGAACGCGACGTTGGACAAGCGACCGCCCGCCTTAAGGAAGGCAAGGTCCGTAGGAACAAAGCCCAGCAGCACGCGGTCCATGACGGAGTTCGTAAATGCAAAGATCTCGTCGACGGTGGCATCGGGGTGAGCCTCGATGTATTTGGCAGTCTCGACGACAACGAGCGACTGGCCCACCGAGACAAAGCGCGTGTCCATGGAGAACACGTAGTCGCGCCCCTGGGCCGCAATCTTAGAGGACTGATGCGAACAGGTCGTGGCCTCGGAATATGCAAGATGCAAAATAGTCGCGTCGGGTTGCTCGGCATGGATGCGGTCGTACACATGCGCAAAATCCGCTGGCGAACAGCCACTGGTCTTGGGCATCACACCAAACTCGTTACAGCGCGAGTAAATCTCGAGCGGATCGATCGAGCCGTCCTCGACGGTCTCGTCACCAATCGTGACATGCATAGGCACGCGCACGATGCCATAGCGCTCGCAGAGCTCCGGCGTCACATCCGACCCAGACTCAACCACGATTACGTACTTGCCCATTATCATCACGACCTATCTCAACGTCGACTTTCCAATACCAAGCACAGGCCACCGCACTGTTGCGCAACGGCATCTAAGCGCCAAAGAGACGCCGCCCCTTGCGCACAACAAAGGACAGCGTCTCCCTGAAAAACTCCGTGCTTATCTGAGATTCTACACGGTTTATTAAGGAGTGTTACTTATTCCGCAAACGGTAGCTATACGCGATAAACGGTAGCAAGCAAGTATCCAGAACGCCCAGCCCATTAGGAGAGTTCCGCCTAAAGGGTGACTACACAGGACCCCCGCCGGGCCGCTTTGGGTTACTTTCCAAAATATTCCGCAGGACGCAAAGGGCTCCGCCGCGCGAAGCGCGCAGCGGAGCCCTTTGCATGTCCGAGGACGTTTTGGAAAGTAACCCAAAACGGCCCGGCGATCCTGCGGGAGTTGAGTCCCTTTAGAACTTGTCGTGGAAGGTACGCGAAATGACCTCGTCCTGCTGCTCCTTGGTGAGCGTGTGGAAGTTCACGGCATAGCCGGAAACGCGGATGGTCAGCTGCGGATACTTCTCGGGGTGAGCCTGAGCGTCGAGCAGCGTCTCACGGTTGAAGACGTTGATGTTCAGGTGGTGGCCACCCTTCTCGGCGTAAGCGTCGAGCATGTGGACCAGGTTATCGGCCTGAGTCTCGGAAACTTCAGAAACCTTCATAATGTGTCTCCTTCGATCGATAGGCGCCGGCCGAAACCGGCGCACTAATCAGTAATCGTTATTGTTAGTATAGCACTAACAATAGTTACTCGCCCAGCTGATCAAGGTCGATATCGCCAAAGAACACCTGGTCCTCCTTGCCGAGCGCACCCGGGATGATGGAGAAGGTGTTGGAGATGCCGTCCTGAGCATCGCGGAACGGGAGCTTGGAAACCGAAGACAGCGAAGCGATGGCGCCGTGGCTATCGCGCTTGTGCATGGGGTTAGCACCCGGGGCGAAGGGCTGGCCAGCCTTGCGGCCATCAGGCGTAGAACCGGTCTTCTTGCCGTACACGACGTTGGAGGTGATGGTCAGAACCGAGGTCGTGGGCACGGAGTTGCGGTAGGTGTCGTTCATGCGGATGTACTCCATGAACTGGTGCACAACGTCGTGAGCGATCTGGTCGACGCGGTCGTCGTCGTTACCGTACTTGGGGAACTCGCCCTCGGTCTCGAAGTCGACAATGATGCCGTTCTCGTCGCGGACGGGGTGGACCTTGGCGTACTTGATGGCGGACAGGGAGTCAGCCACGACGGAAAGGCCAGCAATGCCCGTAGCGAACCAGCGGTGCACGTGCTTGTCGTGCAGAGCCATCTGGATGCGCTCGTAGCAATACTTGTCGTGCATGTAGTGGATGATGTTCAGCGAGTTGACGTACACGCCAGCGAGCCACTTCATCATGTCGTTGTACTTGGCCACAACGTCGTCGTAATCGAGCGTATCGCCCTCGACGGCGCGATACTTGGGGCCGACCTGCTTCTTGGAGACCTCGTCAACACCGCCGTTGAGTGCGTACAGCAGGCACTTGGCCAGGTTGGCGCGGGCGCCGAAGAACTGCATCTCCTTGCCGATGCGCATGGAGGACACGCAGCAGGCAATGCCGTAGTCGTCGCCGTGGTAGACGCGCATGAGGTCGTCGTTCTCGTACTGAATCGAGGAGCTGGCGACAGAAGTCTTGGCGCAGAACTTCTTGAAGTTCTCGGGCAGACGGGTCGACCACAGAACGGTCATGTTGGGCTCGGGGCTGGTGCCCATGTTCTCGAGCGTGTGCAGGTAGCGGTAGCTCATCTTGGTAACGAGCGTACGGCCGTCAACACCCATGCCGCCGATGGACTCGGTGACCCACTGCGGATCGCCGGTAAACAGGGCCTGGTACTCGGGGGTACGGGCAAACTTGACCATGCGGAGCTTCATGATGAAGTGATCCACGAACTCCTGGATCTGCTCCTCGGTGAAGGTACCGTTGGCAAGGTCGCGCTCAGCGTAGATGTCGATGAACGTGGAGGTACGGCCGATGGACATAGCGGCGCCGTTCTGCTCCTTGACGGAAGCGAGGTAGGCGAAGTACATCCACTGGATGGCCTCCTGCGTGTTGGTAGCAGGGTTGGAAATGTCGAAACCATAGGTCTCGGCCATCATCTTGAGCTCGCCGAGGGCGCGGATCTGCTCCTGCAGCTCCTCACGATCGCGGATGTTGTCGGCGGTCATGACCGTCGGGGTGGAAGCCTTCTGGGCCTCCTTGTCCTTGATCAGGTAGTCGACACCGTACAGGGCGACACGACGGTAGTCGCCGATGATGCGGCCGCGGCCATAGCCATCGGGCAGACCGGTGATGATGTGGGCCGAACGGCAGGCGCGCATCTCGGGGGTGTAGACATCGAAGACGCCGGCGTTGTGGGTCTTGCGCTCGAAGGTGTAGCGCTCGACAACGTTCTCGTCGATCTTGTAGCCGTGCTGGCTGGCAGCCTGGCAAGCGATGCGGATACCGCCGTTGACGTGCAGCGCGCGCTTGAGCGGCTTGTCAGTCTGGAGACCGACGATGGTCTCCTTCTCGCGGTGGGCGTTATCGATGTAGCCAGCGGGGTGGCTCACGATACCCGTGACGGTCTTGGTGTCCATATCGAGGACGCCGCCCTGCTCGCGCTCCTTGAGCAGCAGGTCGAGAACCTCGCCCCACAGCTCCTTGGTACGCTCGGTCGGGCCGGCGAGGAACGACTCGTCGCCCTCGTAGGGGGTGTAGTTCTTCTGGATGAAGTCTCGGACGTCAACCTCTCCCGTCCAGATGCCTTCCTTGAAGCCTTCCCATGCCTCCTGCATTGTGTAACCACGCTCCTAGTTACGTGTAATGCGGCGCTCTCTCACACCGCTGCTTATTGAATTCTTGAATGTTCGGCTTGCACCACCGGCTTCATTCGCCTTCCGTCGCGCGTTAGCGCAGGGAAAAACGTTTATTCACCTTGGTCTTGCAACCCTAAACCCAAGATTTCACCCGTTAGTGAAGGATAACATAGCCACCCCCTTCATCAGGGCTGTTATATGTTCCTTTTTTTGTGTCATTAGAGCGTTTTCAACAAATCCGCAGGAAACGCGCCCGCCATCATCTACCGTTCACCGAATTATTTGATATTTCCCCTTGCCTTTATACGTCCTTCACTCTAGCTGTTATGCCAGCTTTAGCAGGGTAAAGTGCCCACCGATAGATTTTTGGGACATGCCTAGAAATCTACTTTTTCGCCGCGACGGAGGCGGTGGCATGAAATGCCCACGAAGGTAGATTTCTAGGCATGTCCCAAAAATCTACTGTATGAGGTGTGCATACAGGGGTATCATCTTTCACCAAAAATAGTTTCTAGTGTTAGGGGTTTTCGGTGGAAGATACCGATTTCCATGAGCTTGGGCGTCAGCTCTTAACTGAGTTTGGCAGCATGCATCATCGCATTTCACGCTCTGCGGACAAAGCTCTCGGCGGCGAGATGGCTGTCATGCGCGCCCTCATGCTCGCTGGCGGTTCGCTCACGCCGAGCGAACTCGCAAATCGCGCCTGGGTCTCGAGTGCCCGCATCGCCAATATCTTACGCACTCTCGAAGCCAAGGGCTGGGTCGAGCGCGAGCACTCAAAGACCGACCGTCGTCGTGTACACGTCACGATGACCGATAAGGGATTCCAGAATCTCGAAATCAAACGTCGGGAATTCGAGGAGCGCACCGCGGCCTTCCTCGAGCAGCTCGGCGAAACAGATACCCAAGAGATGGTGCGCCTTCTAAGGCGTTTCAACGAAATTATCGACCGCAATCAAGAAAGGAGAGATGCCGAGTGAGGATTCTCAAGCTCTTTAAAAAGCATGTCCTGGCACTGTTCACAGCTATCGTACTTATCGTAATCAGCTGCAACGCCGATCTGGCACTGCCTACCTACATGAGCGACATCGTCGACGTGGGCGTACAGCAAGGCGGCATCGCCTCGCCCGTGCCCGACACCATTCGTGCCGAATCACTCGATGACCTTGAGCTCTTTATGAGCACCAAGGACGCCAAAGCTGTGGAGGCCGTGTTTAGCAAGGCTGACAAAAAAGGCATTCGAACGTACAAGGGCACCGAGGAAGAGCGTGCCGATGGCGGCAAGATTGCCGACATTATGAGCCTGCCCGAGACCGTCGTCCTTTCTCTCAACCAGGGCATCGACGCCAGCTCCATGGGCGACATGACCGGCGCATCCACCGAGGCAAGCAATGGCGGCGGCGCCCAGGCCATGCCCACCCCCGAGCAGATGGCGGCAATGACGCCCGAGCAGCTCGCCGAGATGCAGCAGAAGGCCACAGCGGCGCAAAACATGCAAAAGCAGATTGATGCCGACGGCGGCAAGATCACCATGAAGAGCCTGCGTCTGGGCGTTGAAGGTGGCTTGATCGACCAGGGCAAGCTCGTCGAAGGCGCCAACGAAATGGCGGACAAAATGGGCTCCATGTCGGGCTCTATCGTCACGCAGCGCGCCGTGACCTACGTGCAGGACGAGTACAAGGCGCAGGGCATCGACCCCGCCGACGTGCAGAACGCCTACCTGAGCCGCATGGCGACCACGATGTTTGGCCTGTGCCTGATCTCGCTGGTCGCCACCATCCTGACCGGCGCTGTGGCGTCGCGCACCGCCTGCTCCATCGCCCGCGACCTGCGCCGCGAGACCTTCAACAAGGTCATGCACTTCTCGCCGGCCGAGGTGGGCAAGTTTAGCCAGGCCTCGCTCATCACCCGCTGCACCAACGACATTCAGCAGATCCAGATGGCAGCGACTCTGTTCATTCGCATGTGCCTCATGGCGCCCGTCATGGGTATCGTCGCGGTCATGCGCGTCCTGGCCAACCACACCGGCCTGGAGTGGACCATCGCCGTGGCCATCATCGCGGTCTCGGCCGTCGTCGGCGTGCTCATGGGCCTTACCATGCCCAAGTTCAAAAAGATGCAGAGCTTTGTGGACCGCGTGAACCTCACCGCCCGCGAGCTGCTCGACGGCCTTATGCCCATCCGCTCGTTCAACCGCGAGGAGCATGAGCTCGAGCGTTTTGACAAGGCATCGCTCGACCTGATGACCACACAGCTCTACACCAACCGAGCTATGAGCTTTATGATGCCGCTCATGATGCTCGTCATGAACTGCATCACCGTGCTTATCGTCTGGTTTGGCGCGCAGGGTGTGTCCGACGGCGTGATGCAGGTCGGCAACATGATGGCGTTTATCTCCTATACCATGCAGATCGTCATGGCGTTTATGATCCTCACCATGGTTTCGGTTATCCTGCCCCGTGCCGAGGTCGCAGCCGAGCGCGTGGAAGAGGTCATCACTTGCCCCACGAGCATCAACGACCCCGCCTCGCCCAAACTGCCCGCGGCCAGCGCGCCGCACGGTGAGCTCACTTTCCGCGACGTGAGCTTCCAATACCCCGACGCTCGCGCCGATGTCATCAGCGGCGTGAACTTCACCACGCACGCCGGCCAGATGCTCGGCATCATTGGCTCCACGGGCTCGGGCAAGTCCACGCTCGTGCAGCTGATTCCGCGCTTATACGACGTCACGGGCGGCAGCATTTCGCTCGACGGCATCGACGTGCGCGACATGACCCTTTCCGAGCTGCGCCGCCGCATTGGTTACATCCCGCAGCAGGGTCGCCTGTTCTCGGGCACCGTCGAGAGCAACCTCAAATTTGCCGGCGACATGGTGAGCGATGATGACATGCGCCAGGCGGCACGCATCGCACAGGCCGAGGACTTTATCGCCGAGCGCGAGGGCGGCTACGACTCCCCCATCAGCCAGGGCGGCTCCAATGTCTCGGGCGGCCAGCGCCAGCGCCTGGCCATCGCCCGCGCGTTGGCCAAAAAGCCTGAGGTCGTGGTGTTCGATGACTCGTTTAGCGCCCTCGACTACAAGACCGACGCGCGCCTGCGCGAGGAGCTGGCCAAAAACGTCACCGACGCCGCACTCGTGGTCGTGGCCCAGCGCATCGCGACCATCATGCACGCCGACCAGATCATCGTGCTCGACGACGGTCACGTAGTGGGCACCGGCACGCACGAGGAGCTGCTGCACGGCTGCCCGGCGTACCTGGAGATTGCACAGTCGCAGCTTTCCGCCGAGGAGCTGGGGCTTACCCAAGAAGAAATTGCAGCCGTCATGGAAGGAGGCGAGCGCTAATGGCAGACGAGACCAAGACTCAGATTCCCAAGCCCACCCGCCAGCGTGGTCCCATGGGCCGCATGGGTGGCATGCGCCGTGGCGAAAAGGCCAAGGACTTTAAGGGCACCATGAGGCAGCTGCTCGGCTATATCGGCCAGCACAAGATTGCCGTGTTTGCCGCCGTCGCCTTTGCCGTGTGCTCGGTCATCTTTAACATTGTGGGGCCCAAGGTGCTTGGCCAGGTTACGACTAAGCTGTTCGAGGGCTTGGTTGCCAAGGTCAACGGCACCGGCGATGTCGACTTTGCCTGGATCGCCAAGACGCTCGGCTTTTTGCTCTGTCTGTATCTGGCGAGCTCTGCCTGCAGCCTGATCCAAGGCTGGCTCATGACCGGCGTCACGCAAAAGATTTGTTATCGCATGCGCAAGGAGATCGCCGCCAAGATCGCTGTCGTGCCGATGAGCTACTTCAACGGCCACAGCAAGGGCGACGTGCTCAGCCGCATCACCAACGATGTCGACACGCTGGGTCAGTCACTCAACCAGAGCGTGACGCAACTCATCACATCGGTGACGCAGATTATCGGCGTGCTCGTCATGATGCTGTCGATCAGTCTGCCGCTCACCGGCGTCACCGTGCTCACGCTGCCGGCAGCCGCGATTATCCTGACCGTGATGATTCACTTCTCGCAGCCGTACTTCCGCGAGCAGCAGCAGGTCCTGGGCGCCGTCAACGGCATCATCGAGGAGGACTTTGCCGGCCAGAACGTCATTCAGGTGTTCGACCGCGCCGAGGCCTCGATCGAGGAGTTCGACAAAGAGAACGACCGCCTCTTTATGAGCGGTTGGCGCTCTCAGTTCCTGTCGGGCCTGATGATGCCGCTTATGAGTCTGGTGGGCAACATGGGCTACGTGGGCGTCGTCGTGGTGGGCGCGCAGCTCGCGCTGACCGGCAATGCCACACCCGGCGACATCCAGAGCTTTATCCAGTACGTTCGCAACTTTACGCAACCCGTGCAGCAGCTGGGCAACGTGAGCAACACGATGCAGTCGATGGCCGCTGCCACCGAGCGCGTCTTTGAGTTCCTCGCCGCGCCCGAGGAGGAGCAGAAGGCCGACGCGCAGATTCCCGAGAAGCGCCCCGGCCACGTGGAGTTCGACCATGTCAAGTTTGGCTACACGCCCGACAAGACCATCATCCACGACTTTAGCTGCGAGGCGCAGCCCGGCCAAACCATTGCCATCGTCGGCCCCACCGGCGCCGGCAAGACCACGCTCATTAAGCTGCTGCAGCGCTTTTACGACGTGGACGGCGGTTCGCTGCGCGTCGAAGGCGTCGACGTGCGCGACTGGGACCGCGCGGCGCTGCGCGGCGAGTTTGCCATGGTGCTGCAGGACACCTGGCTGTTTAACGGCACCATCCGCGAGAACATCCGCTACGGACGCCCCGATGCGACCGACGCCGAGGTCGAGGCCGCCGCACGCGCCGCACGCTGCGACCACTTTATCCATACGCTCGCCGGCGGGTACGATTTTATGATCAACGAGGAGGGCACTAACCTGTCGCAGGGTCAGCGCCAGCTCGTGACCATCGCCCGCGCCATTTTGGCCGACCGTCCGGCGCTGATTTTGGACGAGGCGACTTCCAACGTCGATACCCGTACCGAAGAGCTTATTCAGCGCGCCATGGATGCGCTGATGCAGGGCCGCACGAGCTTTGTCATCGCGCATCGCCTGTCCACGATCCGCAACGCCGACGTGATCTTGGTGATTCGCGACGGCGACATCGTCGAGAAGGGCACGCACGACGAGCTGCTCGCCCAAGGCGGCTTCTACGCCGACCTGTACAATTCGCAGTTCGACGAAGCGGCGTAAATTCTGCCGCAGGGAACGAATAACGCCCGAGAACGGGGGCGCAGGACAGCCTGCGCCCCCGTTTTTTGTTCTGCGGCCCTCGAACCGCCTCCCCTGGGACCTGATTGACGCCCTCCCTCAAGGCCCCGTGGACAAAAAATGGCAAATATGAGTACTGTCACCTTTTTAGTAACAGCCAAAACTGCCCCAAACGACCTCATTGCGGCCTAGATATGCCTTCAAATTGATCAAAATGCCCGGTAGCATGCTTCTGTGTGCCAACGTTAATGAACATATTTACTGTTGTGTCTATTATCTTGTAAGATCGATATGATACTACGCTAGCAACAGTACTCATATTTGCCATTTTTTGTCCACAGGACTTAGAGAACGCCAAAAAATCTAGCAATGCCAGCGAGCAAACCGCGTCAGCCGATGCAAGGAGTGTCCCCAAGTGCCGGCAGATAAGGAACGTCCCTAACTGCCAGGTTTGAAAGGTAGTCATTGGGGACGTTCTTAAACGACTAGTCAAACAAGAACGTCCCCAACGACTACTCATTTAAGTATGTCCCCAATGAGTGCCCAATGAGTGCCCCTGGAGCAAGACAACGCCGCAGGTAGAGGGCGGACAGCGAGCGCCGTTACGCGGGTTGGTAAACCCGCGTAACTAAATACGTTCCGCGATCTCGTGAATGAGGTAGTCGGTCTTTTCCCAGCCCAGGCACGGATCGGTGATCGACTTGCCAAAGACGCCGCCGTCGACCGGCTGGTTGCCGTCCTCAAGGTAGGACTCGATCATAAAGCCCTTGACCAGCTTGGAGATGGATTCGTTGCGGCGGCAGCTGTCGAGCACTTCCTTGCAAATGCGATACTGCTCCAGCGGACGCTTGCCCGAGTTGTCATGGTTGCAGTCGATAACCGCTGCCGGGTTGGCGTAACCGGCGTGCTCGGTGTAGCGCTCGGCCAGACGCTCCAGGTGCTCGTAGTGGTAATTGGGGTAGGTACGACCGTCGAGGCCGATGTAGCCGCGCATGACGGCATGCGCGAGCGGGTTGCCGTCGCACTCGACCTCCCAGTTGCGGAAGATAAAGCTCTGATGCGCCTGGGCGGCGTAGATGGAATTGAGCATGACGGTGGTGGAACCGGCAGTGGGGTTCTTCATACCCACCGGCACCGAAATGCCACTCGACACCAGGCGATGCTCCTGGTTTTCGACCGAGCGCGCACCCACGGCGACGTAGCTCAACAGGTCGACGAGGTACTGGTAGTTGGACGGGTAGAGCATCTCGTCGGCAGTGAAGAAGCCAGTCTCCTCGATGACGCGCAGGTGCATGTGGCGGATGGCCTTAACGCCCTCGAGCAGGTCATCGGGCGCCTCGGGGTCGGGGTTGTGCAGCAGGCCCTTGTAGCCAGTGCCCTTAGTACGCGGCTTGTTGGTGTAGACGCGCGGAATGATGATGAGCTTGTCCTTGACCTCCTCGACGGTTTTGGCCAGGCGGTTCATGTACTCGAGGACCGAGTCCTCGCGGTCGGCAGAGCACGGTCCGATGATGAGCACCTTGCGCGCGTCCTCGCCGGTAAAGACCTTGGCGACCTCGGCGTCGAATGCCTGCTTCTTAGCGGTAAGCTCGGCGGAAAGCGGCATTTCCTCGCGGATCTCCATGGGGATCGGCAGCCTGCGTTTAAATTCCATGGCCATGCGGGGCCTCCTCAATCAATTGATGGCAACGAGAACATTGTCGAATGCTCGGCATTATCCGCTGTCGCACGCTAAAGTGCAAGCACAACCAGCCAAAAAGGGAATGGATAACGAGCGAGGATTTTCGGGCGCTTCCAACGAGAGTGGATAATCTCCCGTTTTTGACCTATGTTCGCGCTAAAAGTGGGAGATTATCCACTCTCGTCGAGCAAGCGTCCGAAAATCCTCGCTCGTGGCCCCTTTTCCTCCGTCCCCGAGAGATCGAAGCTCGTCTACCGAATGGTTGATGCGGCAGCGGTGCGCCCATGTCACACTCAGAGGTGGCCTGACCCACCTTGGAAGGAGCCTCCATGAGCCTTGACAACGTAACCCTGCGCGCCGCCACGCTCGACGACCTGGCTGGCATCGCCGCCATCTACAACCAGCTGTGGTGCAACACGCTGCGCAACCGCGGCGACGTCGAAGCTGCCGATTTCTGCGCGCGCTTCAACATTGCCATGCAGCTGCAGCGCTCCCCCATCGCGCTCGTCGCCGAGGCAGAGGGCCGCATTATCGCCGCCTGCTGCATCGGTATCTTCGAGGACGGCAAGCCGCGTACCAACCCCACGTGGGTACCCTGCTACGACGAGATGTTCGCCCAGGCAACCGAGATGGCAAAGACCGCCGATGCCAAACTCGAGGGCTCGCTCTTTGGCGACAGTCGCGAAAAGGCCACGGCCGATCGCTTTGCCGCCACGGGCGACGAGTATGCCCAGGGCCAGCTCAACCTGATCATCATTGTGCCCGAGTGGCAGGGCAAGGGACTCGGCCGCGAGCTCATCGACCTTGCGCGCGCCGAACTCGCCAAAGCCGGGTGCACCAAGTTCTTCCTGATGAGCGACTGCAACTCTGACTGGCAGTTCTACGAGCACCTCAACATGAAACGCATCCTGGAGGATCACAGCCAAGACACCGGCGACGGCTTTATCGTCTACATGTACGGAGGCGACACGCAGGATTAGCCTGAGTGCCGCCTCATGGGCTTTCTCCAAAACAGCCCAAACCAATCAGCCGCGCCAAAAGGGACATGCCAAAAAGGGACAGGTTTATTTTGGCAGGTTTTATCTGGGCAAACGCCAACCGCCGTGAGGAGAGCTGCTTGCCCTTGCGGCGGCCTTCTCGCCGAAAAACCAAGTGAGTAGACCTTTTGCAGGAGGCCGAGCACACTCCAAAACGCCACAGCTCTGACCTGCGGTTTTATTTAGCGTTTGTCGCGGTGTGCTCGACAGATCCAAAAAAGCCTACTCACTTGCATCTGAGGCGCACCGGATCGGCAAAAAACCGCCGCGAAAGGGGTCCGATCCTCTTCGCGGCAGTTGTTAATACGCCGAACTTGTTATCGCAAAAGCCAATCACGCGCCGAGACCACGCTACAGTCTTTCGACTCATACGTTGAATCCACGCGGGCCACAACATAGCGCGCATCTTTTGCAATGTCGATCTCATCGCATACAGCCTGTAAATGGCGGGCGTACTTATCGTGATACGTTCTGGATGATTTTATTTCGATAGCCTTGGGACTCCCTGAGTTTGTGCAGTCGAGCAAATCGATTTCTCGCTTGCCGTCGTCCCTATAGAAATACAACTCGGGATTCTCGCCCACGTTGAGATGGCTCTTCGCCGTTTCGGAAACGATGAGGTTTTCGAAAACTGCCCCCAGATAAGAGCTCTCCAAAAGTTGCTCCAGTGATCCAATTTTGAGCAAGTAGCAGAGCAGCCCCGTGTCGTAAAAATAAAGCTTGGGCGTTTTAGTCAAACGTTTCCTGGCATTTGCATAATAGGGCTGCAGTGAAAACGTCAGGTAGCTCTGCTCCAGGATAGACAACCAGCTTTTAATGGTCGATACGTTCACACCCGTATCTCGAGAAAGCGAAGATATATTAATGAGAGCACCGGCGCTCTGGGCAATTATGGACAGAAACTTATGAAACTCCGCTTTATTGCGCACGTCAAGCAAGCCCACAACATCGCGCTCAACATAGGTATCAATATAGCTGGGGAAATAAACCGAGGACGGCATTCCGGCGGAACGCAGGCGAGGGTATCCCCCTTCGAGCGCAAACAAATCCACTTCCAACTGCCCCTGCTGGCCCCTCTCCGCTTCTCGAAACGAAAATGGCAGCAATTTTAAGATCCCGACTCGCCCGGCAAGAGACTGGCCGATGCTTTTCATCATCAAAAAGTTTTGCGATCCCGTAAGGATGTATTGACCGGCGTCTCCCCGCTCATCCGAAACAACCTGAATCATCGAGAACAAATCCGGGGCGTATTGCGCCTCGTCGATGATGAGTCCGCCCTTTCGGTTGCGGATAAAACTCACCGGATCCTCCAAGGCCGCGCGCCTCGTTTGGGGGTCCTCAAGCGTAACATAGGAATAGTCGGGAAAGGCATGCCGAACCAGCGTAGACTTACCGCTCTGCCTAGGCCCCGTCAACGACACAACAGGAAACCAACCCGCCATGCGAATGAGCAACTCATGCAAATCCCTGTTAATGTACTCGGCCATATCAACGCCCCTTATAACGCTGTTACCATAATCGTATAGTATCATTTGCCATAATCTTGCAGTAGCGTTTTCCATAATCTTGTAGTAGTGTTTTCCACAATCTTTTAGTAGCCCAGTTCAAAAACGTTATTTATAGAGCCGAAATCTCAGACCCTAAATAACAATAGCCACCACAATGGGAACTGTCCCCATTGTGGTGGCTTGCAGGCGAGTTGACTTATTCGACTATCGCGGGCCGGCCGTGTCCGAGTCTAGAGCGTGGCAAGTCGCTTGGATTCGCGGACGGCGAGGGCGATGGAGATAAGACCAGTGATGGCGTCAGCCGCCACCAAGGCAAACCAGACACCCTGAACGCCCATCATGTTGCCAAGCAGGTACATAAGCGGCACGGAGCAGATCACGTAGCGGAGCAGACCGGTGAACGTGGCGATACCCACCTTCTCAACCGCCTGGAAGTACATCGACATGGTCATGGCAAGATAGCCCAGGGCCACGGCCAGGATAACGATGCGCGTGGCGTTGGCGGCAACCTCGACGAGCGCCGGGTCGCTACCAGCAAAAAAGGCGCAGACCGGCGTTGCGGCCACCCATAGCACAGCAGACACCGCAGCAAGCGTCACGACCTGGTACTTAAGCGTGCAGGAGAGCGTTTCCTTGAGGCGCGCCCACGCCTTGGCGCCGGCGTTGAAGGCGGCAATGGGCTGCAGGCCGTACGAGAAGCACTGGGCGACCATCATGGTAATGTAGAGGATGTAGCCGTTGATCACACCAAAGGCCGCGATGTAGAGCGAACCCATGTCGCCGCCGAGCTGGCCAAGCAACGAGTTGGCAACGGTGTTGAAGATGAACGTGGCAGCTTGCACCAAAAAGAACGGGAAACCAATCTTGATGATCTGGCCGCAGATGGCCATGTCGAGTTTGAGGTCGGCGGCGCTGATCTGGAGCTGCGACTTCTTACCGCCGATGAACCAGAAGATACCGATGGCCCAGATACCGATGGAAAGACCGTAGTACACGCCAGCTCCCATAACGCCAAGCTTGAGCACAAACGTGGAAAGCGCAAGCCAGCAGATAGCGACGATGGCAGACACGGTCATGAGGTTGGCCTGGATCTGAACCTTCTCGTCCACACGCATGACGGCGGTGACCATCTGACCAATGACCGTGAGCGGCAGCAGCACGGAGAAGGTGCGCACGCCGGCAACGGTATCGGCCATGATGTCGGGCGTGGCGCCGAAGAATGCGCAGATGGGCTCGGTAAACACAGCCATCACCACAGCAAGCAGCACACTCACAATCGTGGTAAGCCAAAAACCCTGGCTAAACGCCTTGCTGGCGCCCTTAATGTCGCCGGCACCCAAAAGGTTGCCCACCACGGCGGGCACGCCGGTGCCAAACAGGTTGCCAAAGGCCAGGTTAATGTACTCGACCGACATGATGATCGAAACACAGGCCAGGCCGTGTGCACCCAGGCCCCAACCCATCACGAGGCCCTCAAGGACCACCATGATAATCTGGGCGAGCATACCCTGGCCGGTGATGATGGTGTACTTGCGCACCAGGCCGGGAATCGGCTGCGAGGCAAGCTCACGCTCCTCCTCAACAGCGGCGGTCGTTTCTTCTGCCATTGTTCTCCCCTTTCCATGAGAGATTGATGAATGGATGCATGAATGGATGGGCGGCACGCACAGGCTGCGGCACCGCCTAGCGATGCAGCAGCCCCGCTAGGCCTCGTAGACCACCTTGCCGGCAATCATCGTGAGAGACGCCGTGGCCTCGAGGACCTCAGCCGGTTCGCAGTCAAAGAGGTTACGGTCGAGCACACAGATATCAGCCTGTTTGCCGCATGCGAGCGTACCGATGCGATCCTCGGCATGCATGGCGTAGGCGCTGCCGTAGGTGTAGGCGCGCAGGGCCTCGGCCATGGTGATGCGCTCCTGCGGGAACCACCCTTCTGGGTTGGAGCCGTCCTCGAGCATGCGGAAGACCGCGCCGTACACCTCCTCCATGGGCTCCAAGCCCACAACGGGGAAGTCACTGCCCAGGTGCACCACGGCACCGCTGGCAAGCAGGCTATGCAGGGGCCACGAAAGCGCAGCACGCTCGGGGCCCACGGCATCGTCCTTGGCAAGGTCAGCCATATCGAGCAGCATGTGCCACGGCTGCATACCAGGGCATATACCCAGCTCGGCATAGCGCGGCAGATCCTCGGGCTGAACCGTCTCGTTGTGCTCCATGGAGTGGCGGCAACCCCGCTTACCATGCAAGCGCTCGCCCTCCTCAAAGCAATCAAGCACAAAACGCACCGAGCGATCGCCGATCGTATGGACGCGCGTGTCAACGCCCCATTCCTGCGCCCTGACAATGGCGGCACGGATGCGCTCTGGATCCTCCGCGGGCTCACCGCAGGTATCGGGCGCGTTGGAATAGGGTTCAAGCATCCAAGCGGTGTGGTCGGAGCACACGCCATCAAGAAACTGCTTAAAGCCGTGCCACTCGACCTGCGTACCCGAGAAGGCGTATTTCTCCTTGATCTGCTCGAGCGTTAAGGACTCGTTTTCGAACAGATCGGTGTACAGGAACACGCGCAGTGGCAAGTCGCCCTTGGCATTAAGACCTGCCAACACCGCATACGGGTTTTCCATGCTCACAAACGTAGGATTGACCATGCCGACCGTAGTGATTCCCAGGGCATTGGCGCGCCGGGCGGTTTTTGCAAACGACGCGTCAACAACCTCGGGCGCTGGGTCGTAGACCTCGTCCATAAAGAAGACGCCGGCGTTGTTGGAAAACACGCCCGTCAGATTGCCCTCGGCATCCTTAAGGATCTTGCCGCCTGCGGGATCGGGCGTCTGCGAAGTTACTCCCACCTTGTTGATGGCGCAGGTATTGGCACTAAAGGTATGCAGGTCAACCTGCTGCAGAAAGACCGGGCGGTCCGAGATGTACTCATCGATCATCGCGGCTGTGGGCATCTCGGGGACATCCCACTGGAACTGGATAATCTGGCAGCCCAGAATCCACTCGTTATCGGGATGGTCGGCCGCAAACGCCACGACACGTTCCATCGCCATCTCAAAACTGGTGCAGTCGATGAGGTTGACGGCAAAATCGGGGTCGGTCATAAACGCGCCCTGGGCAAAATGCGTGTGCGAGTCGATCAGGCCGGGCATGACGAGCTGGTCGCCAAAGTCGCGCACCTCGGTATCGGGACCGATAAACGGTGCCAGGTGAGCATCGTCACCGCAGGCAACAATCTTATCACCGCGCACGGCAACGCCGCCCTTAAACGGCTCGAGCCCATCGCCGGTAAAGACGGCGTTGCTCTTGATAACTACATCAGCCTTGTCCATGTGAGCCTCCTCAGGCATCTTTGGTTGCAACGCGGACGCACCGCCCGCGTGGGCACTCGGTTGGGAGCGTAGCGCTCCCGCATCGGCGCGTGCCTACAAGCCGTGCTCGGACGTCTGTCCCACGTCCGCGGCTTCGCGCTACACCCATTGATACACAGGGGCAAATCCGTGCCAAGGCCAGGGATCGCAAACGGTCAGTTTAAGCAGGTTTACACGCTTTACCTGCAGGTTTATTGTCTGAGATTATTACCGCGTCATTACGCCCAACGGCGTGCCCGCCCACACGGCAAGACCCGCATGCAAGGAAGAATAGGACTAGGAACGCCAAAAGGCATCTATGAGGTCATCTCGGTTGGAGACACCGCTTTTAACGTAGATGCGATGCAAGTGCGCCTTGACAGTGCCAGGGCTGATGACCAACTCGCTGGCGATGTTTTGGGCGTCGTTGCCCTTCAGCACCAGCGTGAGCACCTCCTGCTCGCGCCGCGACAGCTTATGGGCATCGGCATAGATCACAACGCGTGATGCTAGATCGTCCCCAGAGCGTGCGCTCTCGGCCGCCACGTCCTCATCGGCACGCGGATGACGGGCATACACGCGCAGGATATGGCTAAACTGGCAAAAGAGTTGGACCGCGCATGCCATGAGCAGCACGTTTTCGGAGATATTGCGCTCGGACAGATACCACAAAAAGAGGCTGATGACGGGGTTTTGAGAGTCGGGGCGACAGAGCAAAATCATGTAGGTGTCCTCGGCGATTACGCAAAACGCAAGAACGAGTGCCACCTTCCAAAAGAGCTTTGAGCGGTCGAGGTCGAGTTTCTCAACACGCGTGGCCCTGTGCCGGTAATGCCAGGCGGCATAGGCAAGACATCCTACATTGCCCAGGTCACGCGTGAGCCAAAAGAGATACTGCTGCATCTCTCCGGCAGCACCGCTGCGAGGCACCAGCACCAATTGCAAGATTGAAAACGGCACGATAGCAAGTCCGAGCATGCGCGACGTCGCCCTTTTGCGCAAGCGCGCAAACATCCACAGTACCACGCAGGCATAGATGGCAATACCGAGCACGCAGCGCAGCAAGGGGTGCTGCAACGGCTCGCTAAAGGTAACAGCGTAGTCGTATTTGAGCCGATTGTACTCGTCAAAAAAAATGACCGACATATCGAGCATGTAGAGCAAAAAGCCCGCCGCGGCCACCAGGCTGTCGCGACGGCGCGTCATGAGCCAAACCACCAATGCCACGGCACTGGTCACCAGAGCCACACCCATGATAATCGTGGTGTAGATATAGAACGCGAAACTCATGCCCGCCTCCCCTGTCTAGATGCCGTGAGGATGTTGACAGATTCTTTGCCGCAAGATTAGACTCACCGATTAAACGTACTGTATCGTTTAGATAAACAAGCTGTGTCTCACCGATGAAAGGAGATGCCATGGCGCCTATCGCACCGCTCAAAATACTCGTTGCTCCTGCCGCCAAGGCCATCGTCCACCTGAGCGACTCACTTACCTACAATGACGTCCCCTGTGTCGTCGAAGAGCGTTCGGACAGCTGCCCCTATCTGGGCCACGTCCCCTTCTTTGCGCCTAAGCTCGTTTCCGATCCCGAGCACCGCGAACAGTAATCCAAGATGCACCAAGCGCTGCGCAACTCGCGGCGCTTACTGTTTTGGTGCAAAGTAACCTGACCCCCGTGCACCAACGCCGGGATTGTCGACGCTTCGGCCGCGGCGCGATATGAGGCGCGAAACCTCGCCCAATAACAGGCCAATCACTACGCCCGCGAGAATCGGCAACTTTGCCATCTCGGCAGGTGAGCTGTTGAGCGGCACAATCGTAGCAACAATCGAAAGCACGAGCTCCACCACGGGAATCGCAAGCGCCACCGCGAGCACCTTGCCCTCGAAAGGCGCACGGAACACACGCGAGCGATTATCGTGCTTGCGCAGACGCCAAAACGCTGGGAACATGGGGATATAGCTCATGAGCAGAAAGACGACGTTCATCGAGAAGAAGACCCAAAAGACGTCGGAACCCTCACCCAGCGGAATCTGGAGCAGCAGCACCAGACTGGCAAAACAGCCGTTAATGAGCGCCGAGCCGTTGGGCATGCCGGTCTTTTTGGACACCAACGCAAAGGGACGCGGCATGTTGCCATGGCGCGCGGCATAGCTCGCTACGTTGTTGACGCCAAAGCTCCAGCAGATCATATTGGCGAACAGCGTCACCAAAAAGGCCACGCCCACGACCATCGTCAGCGGGTGGGTGCGCCCCACCATGGCGGCGACTGCGTCCACAATGCCCGAATCGAGTGAAAGATGCTCGGTGGGAACCGCGGCTCCAATGCCAATGCCACAGATGATGTAGATCACCGCAATGGCCACGCCACCGGCAATAACCGCCTTGGGGATATCACGCGACGGGTTCTTCATCGTGCTGGCAAAGGTCGCGACCACTTCGAAGCCCATAAAGTTGAACAGGATAATCGATAGGTACGTCAACGAATTGGTGTCGCCCAGATCTGGAATGAAGGTCTTAAACGACATGTCGTTGGCAAAGCCGTTATTGCAGGCAAACCAAATGCCGACGATTCCCACCACAGCGGTAATGAGCACCTTGATGACGGCGCCGCCGTCCATGACCCAATCTGCCTCGGCCACCGGCTGCATTGCCATGACCGTGACGCCCCACACAAAGACAATCTCGATGGCGATTCGGATCCCGAGTGAAAACTCGATACCCCACACCGCATTAATGACACTGGGGAACATGCAGGCGATACTTGCCACCCACAGCGGAAAGTTAACCCAGTAGCACCAAGAGCAACGGGCGCCCCAACGGTCGCCCAGGCCCAAGCGAACCCAATCGTACAGGCCGCCCTCGGAATCAAACGCCGTACCCAGCTCGGCCACCACCAGACCATAGGGAAGCAAAAACGTAATGATAAGGAAGATCCACCAGAAGAACTGCACGTTGCCCATGGCAGATGCCGGAGCCGCCGCCTCGATGGTAAACACGACGCAGATAACCGAAAGGATGACCTCGATCAGGGAGAACTTTTTACCTGCCATGGCGCGCTCCCCCTACAGCAAAAAGGATGGCATCTGTACCGAAGGCGCAGCCCAAGGTAGGGTTGCAGGCCGCGTCACCGGTGCAGGTGCCATCCCAGAGAGAGGAGAGGATGCATTTGTTGGACCAACGCTCGCGGAACAGGCGCGTGTAGATAACGATACGCTGGTACATAGATACTCCGATCAAAACGGCCGCGTTCACGACCGATAACTTTCGGCAATTGAAGACGCGTCTGACCTGGGAAATTCAAGCGAACAATTGGCCTAACCCGCAAAAAATCCCAGGCCAGACGCGTACTCAATCAAAGAAAAGGGCACTCCGAAGTGGAGGCAACGGAGTGCCCAAAGAAAAACCCAGCCGACCAAGACATCGAATAAACCGACCATCAATGCCCCGAGATGGTCCGATTCACCGACCGTCCGATTGATCGGCTGGGTTCCCGAAGCATCACGGCTCAGGAAGCCAGACGATTAAGCGTCTGCGTGATTGGCTGGGTTTCCGAGGTGCGGCAGATTGCCCTGAAAGAGGAGGGCATAGACCTTAAGGGTCATGCCCGACGATTGAAGGGCAAGGTGCCGTGCCTCGGGAAGACAGACAATTACGCGGACGGCTCCTGCTGGGTAATGCAGTGGATATTGCCGCCGCCGAAGACGACCTGCTCGGACTGGACGCCGACGCACTTGTAGACGCCCTCGCCCCAGACCTCGTCGTAGATCTTCTGGAGCGTGTCAACGGCCAGCTGGTCGTTCTCGTCGCCGTACTGCGGGACGATAACGCCGTGGTTGGTGACCAGGTAGTTCATGTAAGAGGCGATCAGCGGCTCGTCGGGGACGCGCGGCTCGGCGTTCTCGTCGGCGTCGATGGTGTCGCAGGAAGCCTGGTCCATGAACAGCGGGTTCACGGGCATGCAGAGCTTGTAGACCTTCATCTTGCGGCCCTTGGCGTCAACGGCGTTGGAGAGGGTCTCGTAGGCAGCGTGGCACTGCTCGTAGAACGGATACTCGGGATCGTCGGTCCAGATGCAGGCCATGACGCCCGGGGCGATGAACGTGGCGACGTCGTCGATGTGGCCGTTGGTCTCCTCGGGGTCGATGCCCTCCTTGACCCAGATGACCTTCTCGACACCCAGGTAATCCTTGAGGTGCTCGTCCATGTAGGCGCGAAGCTCCTCGCTCCAGGGCTCAAACTTCTTCTTGAACTTGGGCCAGATGGACTCGGGATCCTCTTCCTCCTCGAGCACCGCAGAGCAGGTGCGGCCCGGGGAAAGCAGGCACTGGTCGGTCACGACAAGGGTGCCCTCGCCGTCGACGGTGATGGAGCCGCCCTCGAGGATCATGTCGTCGGGACGGTAGCGGCGGCAGCCGGAGAGCTCAGCCATCTTGAGGGCGATCTGCTCGTCCTTGTCCCACGGGAAGTACAGGCCGTCGACGAGGCCGCCGTAGGCGTTGAAGTGCCAGTGGTTGGCGCGCTTCTCGCCCTTGCCGTTGATGACGTAGGTGGCGGCGGTGTCGCGGAACCAGGCGTCGTCGGTGGTCATCTCGATGACGGTGACGTTCTCGTCGTTCTCGAAGACGGCCTTGCAGTTGGCGTAGTCGACCTGGTTGGCGCACATATAGACCGGGGTGAACTCGGAGATGGCGCGGGCGATGGCGGCATACTGCTTCTGAGCCGGCTTGGCGCCGTGGGCCCAGGTGTCGGTGCGGTGGGGCCAACCCATCCACACGCGATCCTGCGGGGCGAACTCAGCGGGCATAAAGAAGCCGTCGGCCTTGGGGGTGGACTCGGACTCGGTGATCGTACGCATAAGATTTCCTCCAAATCGAACGATCGCTTGCTGCGGGCGGGTTACCCGCAGCCTAAAACCAAGAGATGGTAGGCGCCCGTTCCCCGGCAAAGGTCGGGGCGCCCGGCGCCGGTTTTCACGGAGTCGCACCGGCAAGCGACGACGTAACCAAGTGCGCGGAGACAAAACGCACGAAGGATACGGAAGAGAGATTGGGGTGGGCGGTGGTTACCGGAGCTATCGCTCACACCCACCCCGGGGAATGGTTAGCAAACCTGTCGCTTTGGGCACGCCCTCGAAGAGGCTAGAGTGCCTGGAGTCGGGAGCGACAAGCCCGACGAAGCGTACTTTGGTACGCGAGGAGGGTTGGAGCCCCGAATCCGGGTGCTCTAGTCCTCCTCGGCCTCGGCGGCCTCCTCAGCGAGACGCTGAGCTGCCAGCTCGGGAGTGAGGCCCTTGTACTCGGTCTCGCGGCCCTTGGCGCTGACGACGCGGACAACCTCGCCGATGAGCAGAAGCACGATGAAGATAACGATCATCGGGAGCTTGTCGCCAATTTCAGCGGCAGAGAGCGGCACCAGCGTTGCAACGATGGCCAGGATCAGCTCGATGCAGGGGATGGCTAGCATAACCTTCATCATGGCGCCCTTAAACGGGAACGTGAAGATGCGCTCACGGTTCGGGTCGTTCTTACGAAGGTTGAGGAACGCCGGGAACATCGGGATGTAGGTGAGCAGCAGGAAGACGACGGAGGTGCCAAAGAGCATCCAGAAAACGCCGTTGGAGATGGCGTCGATAGGAACAAGCTGCAGGCACAGCACCAGGGAGGCAACGATGGCGTTGACCAGGTTGGCACCGTTGGGCATGTCGTCATCAGAGATCATCGAAGCAAAGACCTTGGGCATGTTGCCGTGCTCGGCAGCGTAGCGAGCAACGGAGTTAACGCCGAAGGACCAAGCAGCCATGTTGGCGAACAGGGTGATCAGGAAGGCAATGCAGATGACCTTAAAGATCATGGAGTCGCCCACCATGGTCTGGACTGCATAAATCATGCCGTAGTCGGGGTCGATGGAATCGGCCGGCACAGCAGCGCCGATGCCAAAGCCAGCGAACAGGTAGATCACGGCGATGGACAGGCCACCGACGATGATAGCCTTGGGAATATCGCGAGCGGGATCGGCCATGTCATCGGTCATGGTGCAGATGACCTCGAAGCCCATGAAGTTAAAGATGATGATCGACAGGTAACCGAGAGCGTTGGTGTTGGTGAGCTCGGGCAGGAAGGTGGCAGCGGACATGTCGTTCGCAAAACCGTTCTCCATGGCATACCAAATGCCCAAAGCGCCAACGATAACGGCGACGGCGACCTTGATGATGGCGCCACCGTTAAGGACCCACTCGGAGTCGGCCGCCTTGGAGCGGCCCATGAGGTAGACGATCCACACAAAGGCAAGATCGATACCCATCTTGGCGATCAAGTTGAACTCAACGCCAAAGACCATGCCCAAAATGTCAGGGAACATGGTAGCCAGCGAGGCAATCCACAGCGGGTAGTTGACCCAGTAGTAATACGAGATGCGGGCGCCCCATTTGTCGCCCAGGCCATCGCGTACCCAGTCGTAAATGCCGCCCTCGCCGTCATAGGTGGTGCCGAGCTCGGCGACAACCATGCCGTAGGGAAGCAGGAAGGTCAGGATCAGGAAGATCCACCAGAAGAACTGCTGGTTGCCAATGGCAGCAGCAGGAGCGGCGGCCTCGCAAACGAAGACGACGCAGATGATGGTCGAAATGACCGTCAAGAAGGAAAGCTTTTTCTTTCCGTCGCTCATGATGAGCTCCTTCGCTCAGTCTTGGACAGATCCGAGGCCCTAAGGTATTAAAGGCAATTGCTTGGGCCTCGGTGAGCGGGCGACAGGAGACGAGCATCCGCCGCCCGCAAACGTGCTTTTAGAAGCCTTGAGGCTTAGAGCTGCTCGAGAGCCTCGAGAGCGGCGTGGAGCTCAGCCTTGGCGGAGTACTCGACACCCTCGTCGTTGAGCGGGGTGCGCTTGCCCAGGGCGGCAAGGAGAGCACGGATGGAGTGCTTGCGGTTCTCGGCCTCGACCCAACACAGGGAGCGCTCGGGATCGTCCATGACCTCGTCGACGACCTCCTCGTTGCGGGTGGCCGGCAGGCAGTGCATGAACTTGGAGTTGGGGCCGGCGAAGTTCATCATGTCCATGGTGACCTGATACTTGGGATAGAACACGTCCATGTAGTTCTCGCCCGAGACCTCCTCGTCGTACAGGCCATACCACACGTCGGTGTAGATGAAGTCGGCGCCCTTGATGCACTCGATGTCGTCGGAGATGACGACCGAGCCGCCGGAGACCTTGCAGTTCTCCTCGGCGATGGCCATCATCTGCTTGCCGAACTCGGCGCGCTCCTCGACGGTGCCAACGTGCAGGCCGCCGTCGGGGATCTGGTGGCCCTTAGGTCCAAACTGGACGAACTTCATGCCGACCTTAGAGGCGATGAACATGAGGGAGACGCAGACCTGGGTGGCGTCGCCGATGAAGGCCAGGGTGCAGTCCTCGATCTTCTTGCCCTCGGGGAGGTTCTCGAGCATGGTCATGAGGTCGCCCATCTCCTGCGTGGGATGGTTGAACTCGGACATGCCGTTGATGACGGGCACAGCAGAGCCCTCGGCGAGGCCGACGACGTCCTTGTGACGGTCAACGCGAGCCATCATGATGTCGAGCAGCGAGCCCATAACGCGAGCGGTGTCGCCCAGGGACTCGTGACCGCCGAGCTGGATGGTGCCAGGGCCATAGAACTGAGCATGGCCGCCGAGGTCGGTCATAGCGGTCTCGAAGGAAAGACGAGTGCGGGTGGAGACCTGCTGGAAGATCATGCCAAGGCTCTTGTTGCGGAGCAGGTGCGGATAATAACCGTCAACCTTGATGGCCTTCTTCATTGCCAGGCCAAGATCCTCGATAGCCAGGATCTGCTCTTTGGTGAAGTCGTTGGTGTCGATGAAATCCTTAGGCAGTGCCATGTCGATTTCCTTTCCGCCGGTCTTGCCGACTATTACTATGAGGCGCTCGAACATCACGCCTCGTGTTGACAAGACCATCATTCACCCGTATGCAATTTTTACCTAGTTTATTCGGGATTAAAGACCGTTCACGGAGTTACACCCCCTCTAAACCAATATAAACCCGCAGGTAGCTGGCTTGCAGGGGGTTTACCATCTAGAACCGCGAACGGTATACGGCTATGCTGTATCTCGGCGCCTAATCCGCAATGAAACGAAGGGTTGAGACGTCTATATCCCACAAGGTATACAGAGCTCGGCCATAGAATAAATGAGATGGGACGGTGACAGATGAACACCCTGATGTTCTTCTATACCCTAGCGATACTCGTGATCTGTATTGTGACGGCAGTGCTTTCGCTTGCCGCCTATGCCTCGTCTCGTCGACGCTTCTTTATCTATGGCAGCGGCGTTTTTATTTGCTATGCCATCGAGATGACCGAGATCTTCTTTTTTGAATACACGTTGCAAAACCAGAGTTTTCCAGCCAGCGACTATTACTCAATTACCATGCCTGTGTTGCGGACCCTTGTGGCGACCGCTTCGCAGGCTTTTATTTGGCTCATTGCCATGGATTTGCTCGACAAGCATTCAAAAAAGCAGTTTGTCATTCCCGTCGCAACGTTCTTGCTGAGCGAGCTGCTGATTATCGTCGCTGTCCCCTACGGCCCCATTCATCAATGGCTCTACTACACGATGCGTCAGGTATTCCTTGTTTTCGTGGGGCTATATATCTTTTGGACGGCACGCAAGAGCACACAAGTCGAGCTGAAGGCACGCGTTAACAACCAACGAAAGCACCTGATTATCGGCGCTATTCTGGTCGGTTGCATCGTTGCCGAGGATTTCTACAACATTCTGATTGTCCCCATGAGTCTGGCGCCCTCTTGGCTGCAACTATATCTGTCCGAGCGCAACTTTAGCGAAAACGTCTTTGCCTGCTACTTTGCGATTCTGCTGATCATCTACTCCTACCACGTGCTTTCAATCCGCATGCAGGAGGCGCCCGAGGAAAAGAACGTCAGCGATCTTGATCGGCACATCGAAGAGCAGATGCCCTTCTATCGCAACGCCTACAAGCTCTCCAACCGTGAGACCGAAGTTATGCGTCTGGTCGTACTGGGCAAATCGAACCAAGAGATCGCTGACGAGCTCTTCCTTGCCGTGGGCACCGTCAAGACCCACATCCACAACATCCTGGTCAAAACCGAACAGCAAAACCGCACGACGCTCATCCTCCACTTTTGGAAGCGATAACCTGCCAAAAAGGGACAGGTTTATTTTGGCAGGTTTTATCTGGGCAAACGTCAAAAACCGCCGCGAGGGAGCTACTTTCCCTCGCGGCGGTTTTCTAGCTCACGCTTTCTTTCGTCTCAATCTGTAACATATGGAGACCAAATCGCCGTCTTACTGTTACAGATCGAGACGAGTTACAGAACGCGCGTCGAATAATCTCAATCTGTAACAGGTAGAAGCGTTTTTGCCAGTCAGATGTTACAGATTGAGATAAACGAAGGAGCGGTAGCGTTAAACAAGTCCGCCACAAAGTTATTCGGAGAGATCCGATCCTAGAGTTGTCTACCAGGTACGATATGTGCACTGATATTTTGTCTCAAACCCGGGCATCCCGTTGCCGCGTGGGCTTAACGCGGCACCCGTATAGAGAATCGTTTGCCCCGTACGAGAATACGAAGTTTTGAAAGACAGCCTCTTGTATGTCTGGTCGAAACAATCAACATTCTCGCTCGGGTGGTTCGCAGTGGAGAACGACTTGTAAGTGTCCAAGACGTCCGCTGTCACAAGACGACAAGGCGCGACAGAACCTGCATCTGGTTTCGCCGTCGCACAAATGGGAATTGTGACCATCGACAGGGTAAGCATAAAACATGCGAACATTGCCTTCACAAAGTTCTTCGTTACATGGCGTTTCATGGTTATCTTCCTTTCCTAGTTTTACTGTCGTTCGTCTTGAAAAGCTGCGCGTATACATTAGCGATCCACTTCGAATCACCTCCCATTTCTCTGGTAACGACACGCGAGTCATCCCCTGTGAGCAATACGGAGGCATCGCAGAGCGATTCGAGGTTTCCGATAAGATGAGAAGAGATAATGACATGTGCTCCTCTACCCGCTTCATCTCTAAGAGCATTCGAAACAATCGCAACGTGTCTCACATCAAGTGCATTCATGGGCTCATCCAAAAGGACGACTTCGCAATAGGACATATACGCCATCGCGACATTAAGTAATTGTCTATTTCCATCAGACAGCCTAGATACGGGCGTATTCTTCAACCCAGTCAAGTCAAAGCGATCAAGCACTTGGTCCAAAGTGCGAGGTGAATGCCAAATTCTCCTGCATCGGTCGAGATGAAAAGCGACGGTCATGTATGGAATCAATAGCGACGGCCTATTCGGAACCAAAAAGAATACCTTTCTCATTTCCTCACGGTCGACGCATACTTTTGCATGAAAACAGAGAGAACCTGACACGCGCACTGATGGCCCAGCATCTCCCCAAAGAGTATTCAGTAGCGTAGTCTTGCCATGTCCATTTGGCGCGACAAGACCCCATATCTGGCCAGCGGGCATATCAAACTGCAATCCCTTTACCAGCTGGTTTTTTCCAACCGTCAACGCATCCAGCGACAGAGAGAGCAAGCTTTTCTCGCCCAAACTATCCGGGCGAATATGGTTCCAGGCCCAGCGATTCTTGCTTTTTAGACGCGAAAACGAAATGACCCCCAACGCGCAAACAGCAAACGCGCCCATCACGGCAAAGAGGCAGTGCGATGCACTGGCTTCAGGAACGAGAGATACCTCCGCTCCATTGGCGTAAGATGCGCCGCCGAGCGCAAACGAAGAGGCAGAATAGCTCGACACCATATACGGCAGCAACGCATGCCATGGAGCATCTTTGCTCGCATAAAACGGAAGCTGGCTTATGCCCCCCACAAGAGCGATCACCATGGACGAAATGGCCCTGTTTCTGCTTCCGGCGTACACGCACACGCCCAAGCAAGCAAACATCATCGACAGCACAGCTTCAAAGACGGCAAATAGCCCTAGCTGAACTAACACAGTTCTTTCGACTACGTCACCATACTGAATGAATACGACTGGGTACTCTGTCTGACCTACACCGTTAAACACCGTTGCCAATACAAAACAGGGAGCCAACGCCAGAACCAAAACCAGCATCGATGCAATACCAGAGACGAGAACGCGGCATGCATTCATCTCTAACTTTGACAACAACGCTCGATCGTAGAACCGCTTTCCATCCCCCTCAAGCGACATATAGAGGACGAGGACCGGGACCAAAAGCCACGCTATTGCAGGAACAGCGCCGCAATAATATGCGAGAAGGATCATCCCGGGCATTTTTGTTGTTGAGTCGTACGATTCCGGATGGGCCAGCATCGATATGGCTCGGGGAAGACGTTCTTGGGCTTCAAGCGATAACTCCGAATCAACACCATTCAAATAACCGAGTCGGTATTCCTTGAGCAATAGATTGTCGTAATCGGCAATCGCATCGTAATACTCTCTGGAGTCCGCCTTGCTTTCAAGCGCCCGATCAAGGCACGCCCTTTCGTCGGCAATGATGCTGTTGAGCTCCTGTGGGGCAGTGTCATAAACGCCGTCAGAGACTTGAGAGACCAAAAGGGCTCTCTGGTCTTCGATGGAAGCTCTACCATATAGATAATCTGCTCCCGTTGGAACGGATAGAAATACCGGGATGCAGAATACGAGCGCGAGCAGCGCCGTCAGCAACATAATTCCCCGGTTGCGCGCAAGAACTTCTAAATTAAGCCGTACATATGTGAGGCAATCACAGGTCTTCACAGCAAGCACCTCCGGTTCGCAACACACGAGTCGTCGGACCCGTTGTCCGGAAGTATCGCCTTCATCGTCAGAACTGTCTGTAGACGTGTAGGATGGATTTACAATCTTATTTGTCTACAGGCTTCTACCTGCTATTTTCTATAACATCTGCCATAAGACTAAAAACCCTATCTCTAAGTTCACGCTCCGAGTGAACTCCAAGCAAGGCATAGCTCTTGCTCTTGGCCTCTTTGACGGTTCCCCGAGCAACGTTAAGATGTGCGCAAATCTCGGTGGTTCTATTGCCATCAAAAACGCATGTCATGATATCGGCATAAAGCGGCGTGAAACCAAGCCTCAAGAAGGCCTCACGCACGGTATCGCGTCGATCACCCACCCGAACCGTATCTTTCGAACGCAAGAATAGCAGCGAATTAGCCATAAGGATAAGTACGACAAGGAACGCAGTCACGCGTAAGGCAGGCATAAGGCCGCCAACGGCCTCACCGCTCCCAACGGACTCAAAGAAAATGTACAGTCGACTTACCACATCGTGAACCCAGAACGCTGCTCCAGCACCCACAGACACCGAAGAAAGGGTGAGTTCAGGCGAAAGGCACAAGTGCATTTCAGACATCCACCGTATAGCCGCACGGCAACACAGGGCCACAAGCACTATAGCTATCGATAGGATTATCGCATCATGCTCAAAGCCGAAGCATACGAGGATTTCCTCGATGCCCATTCCAGACGCATACATAAACAGGAAGCAGACGAAGACTATCCTGCAGTTCTGATTGAACGATGAGGACCCCAGCGATTCTGAACGGTGATCATGGCCTTTTGTTGCGTCAAGATGCCACGCATCCTTTGACAAGAGAAGTCCAGCCGTCGCCTCTGAAATGTTTTTATATCCGGTTTTAGTCAAGGCCCGCGACAAATAGGTACGGGCAGTAGACGGGGAAATGTCCAAGGCAGAAGCAATCTCCTCGTACGTTTTTCCCTCTATCCTCATAGAGAAAACCGCGGACTCCCTTTGAGAAAAACCCGAAGCCGTAAGGATATCGGCAACTGCAGAGTGTTTTCCTCCTAATTTGGCGGCCGCAGAAAAAGCGCTCGTTAAGTCGGGGAAAAATCGCGTTATGGCCCTGGCAAGGATACTGCCCAAAACGGTAACCAGAAGCAATACGATCTCTTGATGCCCACCAAAGCTCAGGAGCACAGCCCCGATGTTTATATTGCGCGAAAACAAACAATCCGTATCGAGAATAACGGCGGCATTACCAAACGCAAGAGGTTCGACGAGCGAGGCAGCAACCCCCATCTCGGCGTTAACGGAAAGGAAAGAACCGATGGAGTCCATCAACGGGACGAGAAGAAACTGAAGGCCAACAAGCAAAGCAATCAAGAGCACAACGGGGCTGTAAAGTGCGAGCTCAGGATACCCGTGGAGAGCAGAGCCATCGGCCACATGTTTCCCCTTTAATCCCGCACGTATGTTTGCGAATTCACCGCCAAGCACCCAAGAACAGCAAGCGACAAGCAAGGGGGCTAGTAACAACAAAATGAACGCGAGCGCCGAAACCACAACATGAAATTGATGAAAGACATTAAGAGATATCGTGTACATCACAAGAAGTGCAATGTCTACGAGCATAAGTCCAAAAAGCCTTTTGGAAATACCCGGTCTCACAGGGCGAGAGATGAGGCCCACACAGAAGCCCGAAAACAGATGCAGACCGATAAGAACGGTGCCAGAAAGGCCCGTATAAATACTTGGCGCCACACAATACAGACCAGCCGCCCCTATAAACAACATAATTGAATGCCAGAGGAACGAGCGCGTCACGTTTTGCAGGGTAGCTGCCTCGGTTGCCATAAAATCAAAGCTCCTAGATAGCATTTTGGGTATTTTAACATCGTTCCCGGCGTTAAAAAAATGTTACCCGAATTAATCAATATCCCCCCTCCACCAAAAGGCACCACGCTGATCCTCCACTTTTGGAAGCGATAACCTGCTAAAAAGGGACAGGTTTGTTTTGGCAGGTTTTATCTGGGCAAACGTCAAAAACCGCCGCGAGGGAGCTACTTTCCCTCGCGGCGGTTTTCTAGCAGTAAAACCAAGTGAGTAGTCTTTTGGCGGGATGCCGAGCACACCTCAAAACGCCACAGCCCTGACCTGCGATTTTATTGAGCACTTGCCGCGATGTGCTCGGCGGATCCAAAAAAGCCTACTCACTTGCATCTGAGATGCTCTAGATACGCAAAATACCGCCGCGAAGGGAGCTGGACTCCCTTCGCGGCGGTTATTCGCTCTGATTTTGCGACGGTTTTGCCCGCCTGTTACTCACTGTAGCGGGTGGCGATGGCAGCTTGTACCATGCCGGCGCTCATGAGGTACGTTACCAGGAAGTAGCCACCATAGGCCGCCAGGAAAATCGCGCAGGTGAGGCCCACGGTGCCGGCGATGCTCATATCTCCGAATATGCTCACCAGCTCGATGATCACCTTGAGCGCCACAAAGGAGTGCGCCAGGCCCACTGCCAGCGGGAACAGGAAGAATACCGCTTGCTGCGCCATCACCGAATGGCGAATCTGGCGGTCGTCACAGCCAATCTGTGCCAGCACACGATAGCTGCGGCTGCCGTCGGCCACATTGGAGAGCTGCTGGATCGACAGTATCGCCGCGCACGCAACGACCAGTACAAAGCCAATGTAGATGGCCAGATAGCTAATCATGCCGTTCATCTGCGCTGCTTGCGTGTACATCTCGGAACGCGTGATGAAGACTCCCCACGACCCCGGCTCCTTGCCGTCAACGAGCAGATTATCGAGCAAGGTGTATTTAATGCTCTCGTCTGCCTCGGTCGTATCCATACCCTGTTTGTAATTAACGAGCAGATTACTGGAATACGGCTGCAGATTAAGCTGGGACAGCAGCTCATCGGCTACGACCACGGTACCGGGATTGCTGCCCATCGCCGAGTTGGCGATGGCCGCCGTGTCCTCGTCCGACTTATCGGTTGCGGGCTTGAGCTCATGCCCGTCCAAGGTGAGGGTATGGCCGCCGGCCATGTATTTGGTGTACAGGTCGCCCAGCTCACCGCCCATATCACACGTAAGCAAGTACTGGTCGCGGCCAATGCTCACCGGCTCCTCGCCCATCATCTGGCGCAGTTTGTTGTACTGGCTCGCCGGCGTCACATACAGACCCATCGCATCGGCGTTGCTTCCCTCGAGCGCCTTGGGAAGCTTTTCTCCCATGGCCTTGCACATCTCACCCGCCACCACCGAGGGGCCCGAGCCGCCAAGCGGGTAACTCAGATACGAATCGATCTGCACATGCTCACCGGCAACATCGGCGATATTGACCTTCTTGCCTGTCTCATCGTTGTTGTCCGCCGACTTGCGCTCGCCATGCCATGCAGCGTACAAATCGACCGTTGCATCGGCCAGCACCATGCGATCGGCCTCAGACGGATTGACATACTCCTTGTAGTAGTCGAGCGTTTCGGGCGTGTAATAGACATACGTTTGAGACACGTCAACAGGGTTATAGCGCTCGAGGTTTTCGTTCATCACGTTGGCAATCGACATACCGCAGGTCACCGAGGTAATGGCCAAAAACAGAATCATCGCGATGACGCCCATCGAAAAGCACACCGTGTTGACCTTGGCCGCAAGCTGGCGCACGGTAAACATGTTGAGGCCGCGCCAATACACGCTGCGCAGGCTCTGCAGCAGCTTGATAAGCATGCCCGAAAGGCCCCAGAACAGGGCAAAGGTACCCACCGTAACCATGGCCGTGGTGATACCAAACTGGTTCATGGCCTCCTGCAGCTTACCCTCCGTCGCGGTGAGCGGGAACCCATCGCGCAACAGGCGGTAATAGGCCACGCCCACCAGCACCACGCCCACGACAAAGATGGCGATCGCAATCCAGGGGTTGCGCGTCTTGATGCTCTCGTTGCGCCGCTCGGCGCCCATAAGCTCGATGAGCTTGGTACGGCGCACGGCGCGAAGGTTCAGCAGCAGCGTAAGCACAAACATCACGAGCATGCAGGCAAGGGTCAGGTTGAACGCATGCACCGAGAAAAAGAAGTGGAAATTAGCGATCTGTGTCTTAAAGAGCGAGGCCGTAAAGAATGTCATGAGCTGGGAGAGCCCCACGCCCAGCACAATGCCGGCGACAAAGGCGCCGACCGAAACGATCACGGTCTCGAGCGCCATGATCGTGGCAACGCGACCGCGCCCCATGCCGAGCACCTGGTACAGGCCAAACTCCTTTTTGCGGCGTTTCATAATGAAGTTGTTGGCATATACCATCAAAAAGGCCATGACGCCGGCCAAAAAGTACGTCAGGTAGCCGAGCATGCTGCCCATGAGCTCGGACAGTCCCTCCTCCTTGATGCCGGCAATGTCGACCTGCATCGAGACGGTATTGAAGGCATAGAAAACCGTGACACCCAGGGTGAGCGTCAGCAAGTAGACAAGGTAATCGCGGCCGGCGCGGCGGACGTTGCCCCAAGCGAGTTTACAGAGCATCGGAGCCCTCACCGCCCATCATGGTAACGACCTCCATAATGCGGTCGAAGAACTCTCGGCGGTCGGTGTCGCCGCGGCGCAGCTCGGTGAAGATCTTGCCGTCGCGAATAAACAGCACACGGCTCGTGTAGCTGGCGGCAAAACTGTCGTGCGTAACCATGAGCACGGTCGCGCGCAGGCGGCGATTCAGGGCCTCCAAGCTCTCGAGCAGCAGGCGGGCGCTCTTGGAATCGAGGGCGCCGGTGGGCTCGTCGGCCATGATCATGGTGGGGTCGGTGACGAGCGCGCGAGCCGCGGCAACGCGCTGCTGCTGGCCGCCGGACATCTGGTAGGGGTACTTGTCGAGCACCTGGCTAATAGACAGGCGCGCGGCCACGTCCTGCACGCGGGTCGAGATCTCTGCCGAGTTTGTGCGGGCAATGGTGAGCGGCAGGGCGATGTTCTCGCGTGCCGTGAGCGTATCGAGCAGGTTGGAATCCTGGAAGATAAAGCCCAGCTCCTCGCGGCGGAACTGCGAAAGCTTGGCCTGCTTCATGCGCGTCACATCCTGGCCGTTGATGCGGATGGCGCCACTCGTGGCGGCATCGATGGTCGACACGCAGTTGAGCAACGTCGACTTGCCCGAGCCCGAGGCGCCCATGATGCCAACGAATTCGCCGCGGTTGACGGTAAAGCTGACATCGTTGAGCGCGCGGGTCACGTTGCCCAGCGCTCCATATACCTTTTCGAGATGCGCGACCTCCAGTACCGGGGTCGCCATGTGCGTGGTTTGCATACCGAGTCCTTTCTTGCGATTAGTCTACGGCATCTATAGTCGCAAGAAGCCGAGTCGGCTACCATCGATATGGCTTACGCTTGCCTTACCGTTGTGTAAGGTACGGGTATCTCATTTGGCTACCCTGCCACGTGTTGATGTTGAGAGAGGACTCCTGTTGAAGACCGTTCATGTTGCCGCTGGGATCATTCGCAAGGAAGGATCTGACGAGCTGCTTGCCGTGCAGCGCGGCTATGGCGACATGCAGGGACTTTGGGAGTTCCCCGGTGGCAAGCTCATGCGCGGCGAGACGCCCGAAGACGCCGTGCGACGCGAGCTTATGGAAGAGCTGCAGGTAAAAGTCACCAACCTGCGCGATTTTTACACCGTTGAGTACGACTACCCCGATTTTCATCTCTCCATGGAGTGCTACTACTGCTCGCTGGCCGATGAATCCGATGAGCCCCAGAAGCGCGACCGCCAGCTCGATATCCGCTGGATTCCACGCACCTCACTTGCCACGGTGGAATGGATGCCCGCTGACAAGGGGCTCATTGATGCCCTGATTGAGCTGAAGGAAGATCGGCTTGAGACAAGCTCTGCCGATGACGCCGCGCCCAACACAGCCGACAAACCCAAGCGTGCACCTAAGCGCCGCAGCAAAAAGCGTCCGAAGCCCGGCCTGCTGGACGGCATCGATACCTCGGACCTCTCCGCTGACGAGCGCGAACTGGTCCGCCGTCGCGCCGCTATCAAAAAGTCCATGAAGGGCAACAAGCGCGCCAATACCAAGCCCGAGCTGCTCGTTCGCCAGCGCCTGCGGGCAGCAGGCCTTACGGGTTATCGCTTGGAATGGAAGGTGCCCGGAAAGCCCGACATCGCCTTTCCCGGGCGCAAGATCGCCATCTTCGTCAACGGCTGCTTTTGGCACCGCTGCCCCAAGTGCAACCCTAGCCAGCCCAAGCGCAACGTTGAGTTTTGGGAGGCAAAGTTCCGTCGCAACGTCGAGCGCGACCGCGCTGCCGTGGCAGCACTCACTCAAATGGGCTGGACGCCCATAACCATCTGGGAATGCGAACTCAAAAAGGACCGCATCGACGCCACGATGGAAAAGGTCATCGAACAAGTACGCGCCGCCGCACCGCAGTGCTAGGAACGAGCCGTCCACACGCCCCACACAGGCAAGCCACATCCGCGCCACAAACCTTAGAAAACCCTTAAGCCCAAAACCTTTCAAGAGTGTTACTCGATAGCTTTTACCTGCGGTTTCATCGCAACGTCAAACCTCATTAAGCCTTTCTTTAGCGCTTCTTTGCAGCAGCCACGGCATAATACTGCCAACGCACGGGGCCTAGCAGCACACCCCGCGCGCAATCTTTTGGTGGACATCGAGGAGGCCGCATAAGCATGCATTCTTCCAATGCCGTAGCACGGCAGCCGTCCCTAAAACATGCAGACCTTTTCTCCTTCCCCCCGACACAGAGAGACGGCCTCCTCGACTCCCCCACCACAAAAGCCAAACGCTCAACCAACCAGAGCCACAACTTGCGAGCATCGTTCGAAAAGCTCCAAGCATCCCTAAACAAGGCGTTCCCCGAACAGGCAAGAGCAATCTAAGCCCATCGCGCTTTATACTGATGCCATGCGAAACATGGATCACATAGAATTGCACCGCGGAGGACGCGAGGAAGCGTTTCCCGAGACCGCCGAAGACTGGCCCTATATTGCCGAACGCGCAGAATTCGCTCGCTATCCGGGCAATTCCGTCCCCTGGCACTGGCATTCCGAAGTTGAGCTTTTCTACATGGAACAGGGAGCGATTGACTATCGAACGCGCGCGGCTCATGAGCACGTACGCTTTGAGGAAGGGTCCGCCGGCTTTATCAACGGCGGCGTTTTGCACAGCACGCTGCAATCACCCAATTCGGCACCAGCCATTCAAATGTTGCATATCTTTCAGCCGTCGATGCTCGGCGATCCCGCGGGACGCCTTCAAAAGCGCTATATCAATCCTTTGCTGCAATGTCGAGGCGTCGATGTGCTCAAATGGTCGCCCACCAACCCCGACGATATGCCCTTTATCGATTTGCTAAAGAGTTCCTTTAACCACGACCTTCAACGGCCGCAGAACGAGATGGCGCTTCGGAATAGCTTGTCAGAGCTCTGGATTCAGATTTACGCCAAGGCCGAACCGCTCTTTTCCTCCGACAACGCCTCTTGGATGACCAACCGCGACGTACAGTTCAAGGCAATCCTGGACTATATCCGCGCAAACTATGCAGCCGCTATAGATGTGCCCCAGATGGCATCTGCAGCCGGCGTAAGCGAAAGAGAGTGTTACCGCATTATCGAAGCTTGCGCAGGAACGACCCCGGCGGCATATCTGCGCGCATACCGCGTAAACCGTGCTTGCGAACTTTTGGCACACACCACGCGAACGGTCCAGACAGTCGCGCGCCAATGCGGCTTTGCGACAGCAAGCCATCTTGGCCAGGTATTTAAAGAACAAATGGGATGCACTCCTTCGAGCTATCGAGCAGCGAGGCAGAATCTCGATAGTACCAGGCAGAAATCCCGCTAGCCCTTCTTCTGTCACTGCATCAAACTTGCAGGCAAACAACGGATAGGAGCTACTATATGAAGTACTTTGACTATATCGTGTTTGACGTTGATGGGACATTGGCAGATACAGAAGAAAGCGTGCTGTCATCGCTTGGCCAGATTATCCAAGAAGAAACCGGCAAAACGCTCCCCCGACACGAGCTTGAATTTGCCCTCGGCATACCCGGCAAGAACGCCCTTGAGAAACTTGGGATCTACTCACAGGCAACGCTGAATCGCTGGTGCCAAGTTGCCGCCAGCTTTAAAAGCACCATCAGCGTGTTTCCCGGCTTGCACGAAGTTATCGCAACACTCTCCGACAACGGCTGCAAACTTGGCATCGTCTCCTCACGTGCGCGCGACGAATACGCAGAAGAAATTGCACCCCTTGGCTTCGATAAGTATTTTGAGCACATCATCCTTGTCGAAGACACAACCGAACATAAACCCGCACCCGCTCCCATGCTCGAATATCTCCGGCGTACGGGCGCGAATCCTGGCAACGTCGTCTACGTTGGCGACACCGTCTACGACGAACAATGCGCAACTTCGGCAGGGGTCAGTTTTGCCCGAGCAGCATGGGGATCACACCAAGATATCCCAAACGCCACCTACAACCTCAAAACCCCCAACGACCTACTAACCCTAACAACCAAATGACCCACGCGTCCCACCCTTTCAGCCCCAACACCACAAGGGCGATTGAGCAGGACGGTTTGGGCGGGTCCCCGTACTTAGTTTCCAAAATCATTCCGCAGCGCGAAGGCTTCTTATTATTTTCCGCCCAACGCCACAAGGGCGACGACCTCGAGTAGGTCAACCTGGGAGGGACGAGGGCTTAGTTCCCCAATCTTTCCGCAGGGGGCAAAAAGCCTCGCCGCACGAAGTGCGCAGCGAGGCTTTTTGCATGCCCGAGGACGATTGGGGAACTAAGCCCTCGTCCCTCCCCGGGATATGTAGCGAGTCGGAGTACCCTTGCTGTTACTCTGCTTTGCCCACAGAGTTGAGGTTGGTCATGCGGATCTTAACCAGCTCGGTGATCTCACGCATACCCTCCTTGGCCGGCTTCTTGGGATCGAAGCAGGCGGGGTTCTCGGCCATGTAGGCCATGAAGCCCTTGGTGTAGGCCTGACGCAGCTCGGTGGCGTAGTTAACCTTGCAGATGCCATTCTTCACAGCCTCGGCAACCTGCTCATCGGGCACACCGGAGGTGCCGTGCAGGACCAGCGGCACGTCGACGGCGTCGCGGATGGCCTTGACCACGGACTGCTCGATGTGCGGATCGCTCGTGTACACACCGTGGCTGGTGCCAACGCCAATTGCGAGGGAGGTGCAGCCGGTACGCTCGACGAACTCCTTGGCCTCGGCCGGATCGGTGTAGGGGCTCTCGCCCTCAACCGCGGGGCCGTCGTCCTCCTTGCCGCCAACCTTGCCAAGCTCAGCCTCGACGGGCACGCCCATGGCGCGGCCGGCATCGGCGACGGACTTGGTCAGGGCAATGTTGTCCTCGAAGGACTCGTGCGAGCCGTCGATCATGACAGAGGTATAGCCGGTGCGGAAAGCCTGCATGCAGCGGTCATAGCCATCGCCGTGATCGAGGTGCAGAGCGACGGGCACGGAAGCGCGCTCGGCAGCAGCCTTGACCATGCCGTAGAAGTAGTCCAGACCAGCGGTCTTGATGGTGCCCGGGGTGGTCTGCATGATGACGGGGGACTTGGTCTCCTCGGCAGCGGCCAGAACGGCCATAACAAACTCGAGGTTCTCGACGTTGAACGCGCCGACGGCGTAGTGGCCGGCCTGAGCGTCCTTGAGCATCTTTTCGGTGGTAACAAGTGCCATGAGCGTTTGCTCCTCTCCCTCGCCCGCATCTGGACATCGGGCGTAGTTGTTCACAAGGCGTTTTACCTTGCGTTTTGCTGCCCCCATTGTATGGAAATCGTTCGTGTTACATGTATGAGATATCACCGGCACGCAGGTCAGGACACCCGTTTTTGAAAAGCAAACGGAAGGGATTCGGACCAAATTTCTCTATCCGACACTGAAGTTTTCACGCGAATCGTCTTTCTTTTATAGAAAAGATAAGTAATCAAAAGGTGTTTTCTTACTTAAAAAGAAAATGAACGAAAATGGACTCAACACAATTCCTGCAAATTTCAGACGCGGATGGAGCAGCTATGGCCCACGTAACAACTCGAGCATTCGCCGACGAGCGGCGCGCCGCCATCATGGAAATGCTCGAGCATAACGCCTCCGTTCAGGTGGCAGACATCGCCCAAACCTTTGGCGTATCCTCCGTCACCGCCCGCGCCGACCTGGACGCGCTCGCCGAATCCGGCAAGCTGCGTCGCACGCATGGCGGCGCCGTGTCGCTCCACAAACGCCTAACTGTCTCCACGCAAGATCGCCGCATAAACATCAATGTCGCCGCCAAGCAGGCTATCGCACAAAGTGCCATTGAACTCGTCGGCAACGGTGACACCCTGCTCGTCGACTCGGGCACCACGGCACTCGAGTTTGTCCGGCTCCTCGATCAGCGCGACGGCATCACCGTCATCACGGCCGACATCACCATTGCCGATTACATCGACGAAAGCATGCCCTCGGTTGATGTCGTCATGCTGGGAGGGGCACTGCGCAAAGGCCATCGCTATCTGTACGGCCCACTTACCATGCAGGCGCTCCAAATGGTCCACGCCGATCTTGCCGTCATGTGCCCTGGCGCTTTCGTTCCCGGCTGCGGCTTTACCACCGACTTTCCCCAGATGGCCGAGACCAAAGCGGCCATGATTGGCGCCGCCCGCCAAAGTATCGCCCTCATGGACGCCAGCAAGGTCAACGGACGGGGCATGTACCGCTTTGCCGAGCTGACCGACGTCAACGCCATCGTGATGGACCGTGACCCCGATCACGCCGTCGCCACCTCAATCGCCGAGATCGTCGACAACGCCCGCCCAAATCTCCTCATCGCCGGCGCGTAAACAAAAACCACCACAAAGGTTCACCGTCCCCTTTGTGGTGGTTTGAGCGTTAAACGTGAACGTATCGCTACTTGGAGAGCTCGTCAGCGAGGGCCTCGATCTGAGCGCGCGAGGCGTCGTTGAGCGAACCCAGGACGGTCACCTTGTTCTGCGTCAGGGTGATGTCCTTCATACCCTCGAGCTCCTTGGTCATAATCTTGGCAGCTGCGGGCGCCCAGGAGCCGCCCTCGACGAGCGCCACCGTACGGTTCTGGTAGGCATGCTCGGCAAGCGTATGGATAAAGGTGCTCATGAACGGGAAGATCTCGCCCTGATAGGTGATGGAAGCGAGTACCAGACGGTCATAGCGGAACGCATCCTCAACGGCCTCGGCCATGTCGTCGCGAGCCAGGTCAAAGACGGAAACCTTCTGGCCGCGGGCCTCGAGCGCAGATGCAAGCTCCTCAACGGCAGCCTTCAGATGGCCGTAGACGCTCGCGTAGGCAATGGTGATGCCCTCGTCCTCGGGCTGATAGCTCGACCAAGTGTTGTAGGTGTCAAGGTAATAGCCAAGGTTCTCGGTCAGCACGGGGCCGTGAAGCGGGCAGATGATCTGGATGTCCAGGTCGGCGGCCTTCTTGAGCACGGCCTGCACAAACTTGCCGAACTTGCCCACGATGCCAAAGTAGTAACGGCGCGCCTCGCAGGCCCACCCTTCCGGATCCTCGATGTCGTTGGCGCCAAACTTGCCAAAGCCGTCGGCACTAAAGAGCACCTTGTCGGTAGCCTCGTAGGAGAAGAGTACCTCGGGCCAGTGAACGTTGGGGGCGCCGACAAAGGTCAGGCTGTGGCCACCCAGATCAAGCACGTCGCCCTCTTTGACAACCATCTTGCGCTCGGGGAAGTCGGTGCCAAAGTAGTTGACCATCATGCGGAAGGCGCCCATGCTTGCCACAATCTGCGCCTGGGGATAGCGCTCCATAAAGGCGGCGATGCCGGCGGAGTGATCGGGCTCCATGTGATGGATGACCAGGTAGTCGGGCGTGCGGCCGTCGAGTACGGTCTCGAGGTTGCCGAGCCACTCGTCGACAAATCCGCCATCGACCGAATCGGCGACAGCGATCTTCTCGCCCAAGATAACGTAGCTGTTGTATGCCATACCGTTCTCGGACACGTCGTACTGGCCCTCGAACAGGTCGATGTCATGATCGTCAACGCCAATGTAGCGGATATCCTTGGTGATCTCCATCAGGCAAAGCCTCCTAGATAGACAAATGAACCCGTCTATCATAGCACTCGCCTTCATAGTCACGGCTATCTGCCGGCATCCTTACCGATTGTTATTGATATGCAACGCCGAGCCGTTGACCTGCGAAAACTATGCGCGCGGCGCTGCCGTGGTGTGTCGAACGATGAGCTGACCGGGAATACGAATGGCGACGGTTTTGTCCGATGCCCCCGCCTTGGGAACTGCGCGCTCGAACACCTCGCGCCCGCGCTGATGCAGATCGAATCGAACGGTCGTGAGCTCGTTATGTGCGACAAAGTCGTCGAGCGAGTCATCGACGCCCACCACGCTCACGTCCTCGGGCACGCGCAAGCCGCTATCGCGCAGCGCGGCAATGGCGCCGTTTGCCATCTGGTCGTTTGCCGCGTAAATCGCCGTCATGGTGCGGTCGTGCTCAGCCAAGTACCGAGCGGCCTCGTAGCCGCTGTTGGCAGACCAGTCGCCCTCGAGTGGTGCCTGCGGCTTAATGTGTTTACGCTCGAGTGCATCCTGCCAGCCGGCGCGACGAAATTGCTCGTCGACCGAGAACGACGGGCCGCCGATATAACGAATCTGCTCGTGCCCCAGCTCAAACAGGTGATCCATAAGCAATAGCGAGCAGCCGTAATGGTCGGAATCGACCGTGGTCACGCGCGGATGCGCGTACATGGTAACGATGACCGTTCCAATGCCCGGCAACGGATCGAACGTCTCGAAATCGGGCGCCATGCGACTCATGCCGATGATGATACCGTCCACGGGCAGCGCGGCCATACGACGCGTGGCCTCGGCAAGCGAAAACTCCTCGGTCTTGGACATCTCGACCAGCGTGATGGCGCAGCCGTGCTCGCGGGCCGCGCTGGCAATGCCGTCGATCATCGTCAGGTTGCCAAACTTGGTGACATCGTTGACACACAGGCCGACCGAATGGTAACGACCATCGCGCAGCGAACGACCGGCATAACTCGGACGGAAGCCGAGCTCTTGCATAGCGGCTTGCACGCGCTGGCGCGTCTGCTCGTTGACGTTAGGAAGGCCGTTGGCAACGCGCGAGACCGTCTGCTGCGAAACGCCGGCAGCGCGGGCGACGTCGGCCATGGAAACCGGACGCATACCTGTATCGTTGGAAGGGCGCCTTGCCACAAAATCACCTTCGCTCTTGCGAGATCTAAATAGCGTGAATGTCGGACCGGGCGGAAATACGCCCCGCACCGATGCCCGCTATCGTCGGACGCATGTTAACGTACTCTACTTTTTCTATCAGCGCCTCTTCTGCTTTATAAGTCCATACGGCAGTACCGTTCACGGCTGAATTTCTACCGATTACCAGATTCTCAAAAAGTGATAAGTGTTGTGTTATGAGTACGTTAACATAGCCCGTAACGTGCGGCATCGTAGATGCTGAGTTTATGCCGCTTCAGATTGTTAACGTACTCACTACGACGGAAAACTCGTCAGTATGCGCCAAGGAAAGGACCCTCATGACCACCCCCGACGAAAAGACACTCGCCACGCTCACCAAGCTGTTTGAGGAGGAGTTTGGCCCCATCGGCGATCGCCAGGTGCTCTATGTGCACGCGCCCGGCCGCTCCGAGATCAGCGGCAACCACACCGACCACGAGGGCGGCCACGTTATCGCCGGCTCGCTCGATGTCGCCGTTGACGGCATCGCCGTGGCAACCGATTCCAACAAGGTCCGCGTTGCCGACGAGGGCTATCCCATGTTTGAGATCGTGCTCGACACGCTGAATGTTCAGGAGTCCGAGAAGGGCACGTCCGCAAGCCTCGTGCGCGGTATGGCCCACGAGGTCGCAGCGCTTGGTGTTGAGCCCCAGGGCTTCGACTTCGCCTTCACCTGCTCCGTCCCCTCGGGTGGCGGCCTTTCCAGCTCTGCCGCCGTCGAGGCCGCGTACGGTCGTGCCATGGAGGCACTCTGGGGCGCGCCCGCCATTGAGCCCGTCACGCTCGCCCAGATGAGTCAGCGCACCGAGAACAACTACTACGGCAAGCCCTGCGGTCTGATGGACCAGGCCGCTGTGTGCCTGGGCGGCCTTGCCTACATGGACTTTGAGGACCAGGCCCAGCCTAAGACCCAAAAGCTCGAGCTCAACTTTGAGGATCACGGTTATGCGCTTGTGCTCGTTAAGGTTGGCGCCGACCATGTGGCAGCTACCGACGACTACGCCGCCGTTCCGCGCGAGATGCAGGACGTCGCCGCCGAGTTTGGCAAGGCACGCCTGTGCGAGGTCGACGTTGCCGACTTTGACGCTAAACTCCCCGAGCTGCGCGCCAAGCTGGGCGACCGCGCCTGCCTGCGCGCCGTTCACTACTGGTACGAGAACGGCCTGGTCGACAAGCGCTGGGCAGTGCTCAACGCCGGCGACATTGACCAGTTCCTGGTCCTGACGCGCGAGTCCGGCGCCAGCTCTGCCATGTACCTGCAGAATGTCGTTGCCAAGCTGGGATCTGAACAGCCTTCCATGTATGCCTTGGCGCTGGCCGAGCACGTGCTCGACGGCCGCGGCGCCGTTCGCATTCACGGTGGCGGCTTTGGTGGCACCATCCAGGCCTTCGTGCCGCTCGATCTGGTCGACACCTTCATTGCCAAGATGAACGGCTGGCTGGGCGAGGGCTCTGCCCGTCACTACGCCATCTCTGACAAGGGGGCTTACGCGGCATGGCTGTAATGACTGACGTGCGAGAGGCCGCGCAGAACCTGATCGAGTACGCCATCCACCGATCGATGATCGGCCAGGACGACCGGATCTGGGCATACAACACCATTCTGGAGTGCATCGGCGCTACGGGTCCCGCGCTCGATATGGCCTGGGCGCTCCGGGTTGAGAAACTCTCGCTCTTGCACCCCAATACCTTGCCCGACTTTGATCTTGAAGGCACGCTTGCCGCGCTTTCCGAGGCCGCCGTTACCAACGGTGCCGCCGAGGACACGGCGTCAGGCCGCGACCGCATCGCCATGCGCATCATGGGTGCGCTCATGCCGAGGCCTTCGGTTGTAAACGAGGAGTTCAACGGACGTATGGGCGTCAACGAGCCCCGCGCCGCAACCGACTGGTTCTACGGCCTGTGCTGCGACGCCGGCTACGTGCGCCGCGCCGCCATCGCGCGCAACATCAAATGGAGCACCCCCACCAACTGGGGCGATCTTGAGATCACCATCAACCTCTCCAAGCCTGAGAAGGACCCGCGCGATATCGCCGCGGCAGGTGCCGCCAAGAACACGGGCGAGAAGTATCCCGCTTGCCAGCTCTGCATCGAAAACGAGGGCTATCCCGGACGCTCCGCTGCAGCCGACGGCGGCGCTCACCCCGCTCGCCAAAACCTGCGCATTATCCCCATCCAGCTCAACGGCGAGCGCTGGGGTTTCCAGTACAGCCCGTACGCGTACTTTAACGAGCATTGCATTGCCATGAGCTCCGAGCATCGTCCGATGCACGTCGACCGCAAGGGCCTGACCTGCCTGCTCGACTTTGTGGACCTGTTCCCGCATTACTTCATCGGCTCCAACGCCGACCTGCCTATCGTGGGCGGCTCGATTCTGTCGCACGACCACTTCCAGGGCGGCGCGCACGAGTTCCCCATGATGCATGCCGCCGAGGTCTCGCAGTTTAGCGTGCCCGGTTTTGACCAGGTCACCGGCACTGTGCTGCAGTGGCCGCTCTCGGTGCTGCGCCTGCGCTCGCATGACCGCGCTCAGCTGCTCGACGCTGCCGAGAAGATTATCCTCGCCTGGCGCGAGTGGACCGACGAGTCTGTGGGCGTTATCGCGCACACGGCCGACGGCGTAGCGCACAACACCGTGACGCCCGTCATCCGCCGCGTCGACTCCCGCGGCAACGCCGGCGGCGAGATTTACGAGGCCTACCTGGCGCTTCGCTGCAATATCACGACCGACGAGCATCCGCTGGGCGTTTTCCACCCGCATGCCGAGTATCACCACATTAAGAAGGAGAACATCGGCCTGATCGAGGTCATGGGCCTGGCTATTCTTCCGCCGCGCCTGGTTCCCGAGCTCGGCGCTGTCCGCGAGCACCTGCTGGCAGCCAAAGCCGATACCAGCTACGACCTTGCCAGTGCGCTCGAGGGCGACGACCTTTGCCGCAGCCATGCCGCATGGGCCGAGGACGTCTATGCCCGCCGCGCCGACGAGCTTGCGGCAGATAACGCCATCGACATCCTGCACGAGGAGGTTGGCGTGGTGTTTGGTCACGTGCTCGACAACGCCGGCGTCTTTAAGTGGGACGAGGCCGGACGCGCCGCCCAGCAGCGCTTTATCGACTCACTGTAATGATCCCCTGGGGACGAAGGAAAACGGATCATTTCGTCTTCAAGACAACGGCGCCCGCCGGCAACATCGCCGACGGGCGCCGTTTTTGAGTGTAGCCATTGGGGACGTTCTTAAACGACCAGTCATTAAAGAGCGTCCCCAATGACTACGTCGATGTTTTGGCAACGACAGCGAAAACCCGCCAGAGCGAGCAAGGTGCCTTGAAACAAGGCGGCATTGACCTTCTGGTCATGCCGCCGCAGTTGAAAGGCAGATTGCCGCTCTGGCGGGTTTGCAGCGTCGGCTGGTTACGCGGTTTGGTAAAACCGCGTAACTCTACAGTTCAGTCACGACAACGTTGTTGAAGATTTCATCCCAGCGGTCCATGACCAGGTGGCCGGTCTTGGGATCCATGGCGTTGAGCTTACCGCAGGTATTGGCGGTCTTGAGCACCGTGACGTCGTCGGCACCAGCAGCAATGGCATGCGCAAAACCGGCGATAGTCGAGTCGCCGGAACCCGTTGCGTTCACAGCCGCAATCGCGGGCGTCTTGGCGCGGAACGCGCGACCCTCATGGAAGCCCACCGAACCGGCAGCGCCCATCGAAACGACAACCCAGGGGATACCGGCAAAACGGTCATCGGCGGCAAGCGCCTCGCGCAGGGCATCGACATCATCGGTCGTAAAGGACGTACCCAGTAGGCCGTTAATCTCGGTCAGGTTGGGCTTTACGAGCTCGGGCTTGGCATCGGACTCCAGCGCTGCCTCCAGCGATGCACCCGAGGTGTCGAGCAGCACCTTGGCGCCCGCCTCCTCGGCGATCTTGACGAGCTCGGCATAGTAGCCGGCATCGACGCCACGCGGCAGCGAGCCCGAAAGCGTCACGACGTCCGCCTTCGCTGCAAGCTCGGCGAACTTGGCCGTAAAGGCCTCGAGCTCGGCCGGGGCGATTTGCGGGCCGCTCTCCAGCAGCTCGGTCTGATTACCCTCGTGCAGAATATTCAGGCAAATGCGCGTTTCACCGGCGATGGGCACAAAGTCGTTCTTGACGCCGTCGGCATCCATAAGCTCGGCCATATAGGCACCCATGTGGCCGCCAAGCAGACCAGTCGCGAGCACGTCGTCTCCCAGTTGCAGCAGCACGCGGCTCACGTTGAGGCCCTTGCCGCCAGCGGTCTTTTCGGGCGTCACACGGTTAACGTCGTCAATGACCAGCTTGTCGAGCTGATAGCGCGTATCAATCGACGGGTTCATGGTAACGGTCAGAATCATATTGAACTCCTGTTCCGGGGCGGCATGACCCACCCCAAACATACGATAGCTCGTTAAAGGATCTCGATCTCAAAGCCGCGGGTGACGGTCTCCCCCGGCTTGGCAACCAGGCAGCCACGCTTGTGCTCCAGAATATCGTCCTCATCGGAGCAGGTAGACAGGCCGCCCCACGGTTCCACGGCCACAAAATCGCCCTCGGGCTTGCTCCACACAATCAGGTACGGCATATCGGGGAACGTCAGGCGCACGCCCTTGTCCTCGGTTTTCTTGGTCAGCGTAACCACACGGCTCTCGAGCACGTCGAAGATGGTCTCCGCGAAGTCGAAGAGTTCGTGGGTCAGCGGCAGGTTCTGGCCGATCATGGGGTTCTTGCTGCGATGCTCAACATCAATCAGGCCCGTCGAGGGAACGGCAGTACAGAGCTCGGTGGCCTCACGCTGCTCAAAACGAAGCTCGTAATCGTCATAGGACTCGCCCTCGTCGAGCGGGCACTTAAAGCCGGGGTGACCGCCTACAAAGAACGGCATGTCCTCGGTGCCCTCATTGGTCACCTCGTACGACACGGCCACCTTTTCCGAATCGATCGTGTAACGAGCAACGATCTTAAACGGATACGGGTACTGCTCGAGCAGTTCGGCATGGTCGGCAGAGCTTAGGCTCAGCGCAACCATGTTGTCACTCTGTTCCTCGAGCTTCCACTCCTGTTTGCGCGCAAAGCCGTGGCGGGCGAGCTTAACCTCGCGGCCGCCCATGGTCATTGCGTGACCGTCGCGAAGGCCGCCGCAAATCGGAAAGCAAATGGGTGCCTGGCCCGACCAGACCGCCGGGTCACCCCGCCACAGGTACTCACGGCCGTTGGCCGCAATAGAAGTGAACGACCCGCCCGCCGTGCTCAACGCCACACGAATCAAGCCGTTATCAAGAACAAACTCCATAGGAGCCTTCCCTTTCTTACGACAGCCCGCCAAGTCAATAGGGCTGATAGAAAACCGGCCCGCGCCCCCTCACAGAAACGCGAGCCGTCAATTGAAAAGCTGCAGAATGCCGGGGACCGCCAAGAGCGAAGCACTCAAGCCAAGCAAGCAAACGTGTTATCGGAGCAGCTTGCCGTATCAGAAATCTTCGCAACAACAGCGGTAACCCCACAGGTCACTCAGACATCAGCGAGAAGCCAGCTGGCGAGGCAAGGTGCCGTGAAGCGAGACGGCATTGACCTTCTGGTCATGCCGTCGAAGCTGAGCGGCAGATTGCCCGCCAGATGGCTTCGCAGCGTCGACCCGTTACGCGGTTTGGCAAAACCGCGTAACCCCACTAGTCGTGATACTCGCCGCGGTCCCACTTCTCGAGGAACTCGTCAAAGAAGTGCGGATCAGCCTGAGCCTCGGCGTCGGCCTTGTTGCAGGCGTCGATCTTGGCAATCAGGGCATCGTGCTCGGGAGTCTTGTCGTAGGGCTCCTCCAGGAAGGCAAGCATGATGTCAGCCATCAGGAACTCGCCGGTGATCTTGCCGCCAAAGCCCACGATGTTTGCGTTGAGCTCGCGACGGGCATACAGGGCAGAGGTCATGTCGCGAACCAGGGCGCAGCGGGCGCCGGGAACCTTGTTGACGGCGTTGGTGATGCCGATGCCGGTGCCGCACAGGGCCACGCCAAAGTCGGCCTTGCCGCTGGCAACAGCCTCGCCCACGGCCTTACCGTAGATGGGATAGTGCGTACGGGTGTGGCTGTAGGTGCCGCAGTCGAGCACCTTGTAGCCAGCCTGCTCCAGGCGGTCGGCCAGATAGATCTTCTCGTCCGTAACGATATGGTCGCAACCGATTGCGATGGTCTTCTTCATCAGAACGTCCTTTCGTCTGAATTCACAAGTTGAGGTAGAAGTTCGAGTTCTCGGTGGCTCTCGTTAGGCCATCTTGTTGAGCATGTCGACACGGATCTGGTGACGGCCGCCGGCGTACTGGGCGCGCAGGAACTCGCGGGCGATCTTCTTGGCGACCTCGGTGCCCACAACGCCCGGGCCCATGGTGACCATGCGCGAGCCGTTGTGCTCGCGGGTCATGTAAGCGGAACGCTCATCGGAAATGTTGGCGACGACCATGCCCTTGATCTTGACGGCGGCCATATAGGAGCCGACGCCGTACTTATCGAATGCGAAGCCCTGGGAATCCTTGTGCTCCAGCAGGTCCTTGGCAACGGCGGTGGCGGAATCGACAAAGTCCGCGGCAGGGGTCTCGGAATAGTCGACGACCTCGTGACCGTCGGCGATGAGCATCTCCTTGATGGACTCCTTCATCGACATACCGTCGGCATCAGAAGCGATTACAGCCCTCATGACATCCTCCTTGAGAGATACGCAGGTGCGCAGTTTCTGTTTGGAAGTGTTGAATCGCGTTCAGGTCCGGGCATCTGAATGTGCGGTTCTTCACTGTTCATGTTTATTTGAACACATTCGAACAGAGACTGCAACAATAATTTGTTTGTCTTTGTTCTTTTTTGAACAAATACCGTTCGCGGATGATTGGCGACCGTTTGGGCCCGGCGCGAACATAGCGACCATGTGTTCAACAAACAAAAGGGCGGCCGAGAACGTGTCTCGGCCGCCCTTCGGCGGTATGCCCCGGTATATACAGCTGTTTTAGTTACTCGGACTGCCCACCTTTTTGGTGTGCTTGGACGGAGTACTCAGAAAGCGGCCCGTTAAATAGTTCGCCGGGCCGGAAATATCAATCCCCAGCAGCACGTGCCCCAGCCACAGAAACGCCGCGAGCACCAGCAATGGAATCACGCACGAGGTCACGATCATCACGATGACACCTTCGATCAGATCGGTCACCTGTTGCACAATCTCATCGGTCATCTGCTTGGCGCCGCTGGTCACCGACGTGACAAGACCCGAGGCGCCGTCGGCAAGCTGCTCAAGCACATTCTTGGACTCTGTGGACTCGGTCTTTTTCTTGCTTGCTTTGGAGCTGTCGCTATCTGCCGCATCCGCAGCCTTTTGCTGAGCTTGCTCAATACTTACGCGATACGTTTCATCGACCTTCTGCGACACCCATACGCTTGCGGGCACCAACACCATGCCAATTATGGCGACCACCAGCACACGCGTTGCCACGCGGCGAATGACTGTGCTCGTGCTCCAGCGTCCGTGAATGCCAAGTGAGATCGCAAAGAGCACCAGCGCAAACGGGATCAGGATGCCCAGGCCAACCGACCACAAAATCGTAAGCAAATATTTCTCTAGGTATAGCACGGCAAGCACGATACCAAGGTTGCCTGAAAGCTGTGCGAGCTGCTCGGCGACTGGCGTTCCAGTATCGCCCGGCAGCGCAGTGATACCCGCAGATAGGGCGACGCACGAGGTCGTGAGCGCCAAAACATTGCCCTTCTTTTGATCGATGACCTCGATGGTGGAGTCCCAAGTCTTGGTATCGGCAAAATGCGGACGAGCTACAAAGCCCGACAGCAGCGCCAGTACCACGAGCGCAACGATAAAGCCAATCTGTAGCTTTTTGTTTGCGCACACGATATCGGACAGGCTGGGCTGCAGCTCGGTTACCGTCGTGTGCTCGGTTATCTGGACAGGACGCCCATGAGCCATCTCGTGCGCGTCTCTTTTTTGTATTGACCCGTTATCCGGCATTTGGATACCTCCTCATTCCGGCCTGTATTGCGGGTGAAAGTATACCCATCCAGCGAAAAACCGAACGAGAGGGCGTGCAGAAGCTCCATAACGCTGCTAGTCGAACAGTGCCATTTCAAAACTATGCCGGTTTACTACCGTAAAACCGATAGGACCGACCACATTTGCTATTAGCAGAAAATGGCAAGCTTTCTACCTGCGGCTTTGATAACGCTGTTCTTTCCATAGTTGAAAGAATACGATTCATCGTAGTAAACCGGCATAGTTTTGTAACCGACGGGTCGAGTCGGCACCGCAACAAACCTAATAACCCGTTTTCTTCCATCCTCAAAGGATCAAATGCATGGCAGGAGTGTCCCAAACTGCCGGCAGATAAGGAACGTCCCCAAGTGCCGGATTAACAGAAAAAGCCCTGCCGCTACCCGCGGCAGGGTTTTTGGAAGGGGACTTGGTTGCGAAGGTTCGTTAAGCGAGCTTGGCCTCGAGTGCGGCGATGCGCTTATAGGCATCGATGGTAAAGCGGGTCTGCTTCTCCAGGATCATGGTGGTCATGAGAGTATCCTGAGCGTGAGCCATGATGAAGGTCATCTCCATCTCGCCGCCGCCGGCCTCCTGCGAAAGCAGCTTGGTCTGCGTGTCGTGGGCGCCAATGAGTGCATCGCTCGCATCCTTGTGCAGCTGTTCGGCCTTCTCAAAATCACCCTCGCGAGCAGCATCGAGCGCTGCAAGCAGATCAGTCTGGGCGTCACCCGCGTATGCGACGATCTCGAATCCAACCATCGAGATTTCTTCTTTGGTTGCCATATTGCGTTCCTTTCACATATGAACCAATGGAGAGCATCGCGTCCGGGCATACGCGCTGCGTTGTGTATGACAGAAACATTAACATTCAAACAAAACAGAACAATGCAAAACGCAATTTCGAGCTATGAACGGTCGATTTTCGCCCGTGAACGGTTTTTAAACCAATGCGAACAATATCGAACACAATTAGTGGCAACCCAAACAGGTCCACACCCTAGCGTACATCGCGCACCGTATCACCCTCTACGAGCATGCCGGGGATCAGCATGTGCTCCACGCCAGACGCACCCCCCTCGGCGCCGGCAATCTTGTCGACAGCCCACATGCCGACGCGCTTGTTGTCAAAGCGCACCGTGGTCAGGCGACGGTCGGGCACGATGTCGCCCAGACTATCGTCAACACCCACTACGCTCACGTCCTGGGGCACGCGCTTCCCGCGCGACTCGAGCCCGCGAATGCAGCCGTAGGCCATGGCATCGTTGGAAGCATAGATGGCGGTACAGGTCGGATCGTCCGCTAGAGCCTGACCGGCAGCATATCCGCTCTGTGCCGTCCAATCGCCACGGACGAGTCGCGGCGGCTCAATACCATGTGCGCGCAGTGTCTCACGCCAGCCTTCCTCGCGCTGCATGCCCGAAAGCGAGCGCTCGGGGCATGAGATAAAGTGCACGGTCTTGTGCCCCTGCACCAGCAAGTACTCGACCACCTGGCGCGAGCAATCGAACTGGTCGTTATCGACCGTTGAACAGAGCGGGTGCTCCAGCATGGTAACGAGCACCGTCTGCATACCGGGCAGCGGCTCGAAGGTGCCAAAGTCCGCCGGCATGCGATTCATGATCACAACCATGCCATCCACCGGAAGTGCGCTCATGCGCGACGATGCACTCTCGAGGGTATACGGATGCCCGTCTACTTTAGTTAGGGTGATGGCATAGCCGTGTTTGTCGGCCGCAGCGGTAAAGCCCTCCATACGGTCGAGGTTGCCGGTGCCGGTAATGTTGAACATGGCGACACCGACGGTCTTAAACTTGCCGCGGCGCAGCGATCGACCGGCAAAATTGGGACGATACCCCAGCTCGCGCATGGCGGCACGCACGCGCTCCTTGGTCTCGGGGCGCACGCTGGGCGAATCGTGCACGGTGCGCGAGACCGTCTGCTCCGAGACGCCCGCGAGACGCGCCACGTCCTTAACGGAAACCGATTTTTTAACAGCGGCCATAGGTCGATCTTTCTATGTCAACGATGCCATTGGCGGCACCCTACGCAGTCAAATGAACGCCTTCAAGTATATCCAACACCTCCCCCACAATACGTTTACCACCTAAAACCTACCGTTCACCGACAATCTTGCTTCCCCGAACGGCTTTTGTCGCCCAAATGTTAACGTTGCCATTGTGCAAACACAGAGCCACCGGGCGGCTCAAACGTTTACGCATAAGGAATCGACGGTTCGCAGGCACAGGAACCATCAGTTCGCGTCTTTTTTTGTGTCGCAAAATGGCAACGTCAACATTTTGGCAACCGAACGCCAAAAGTTACCATCGTTGCTAACCCACCGACTCTTAGGAGCATTGCATGGAGCAACTCATCGCCATCATCGAAAAGGGCCAGCCCTTTTTCAACGCGATCGCCCGCAACAAGTACCTCAAGGCGATCCGCGACGGCTTTATCTCCGTCATCCCCATCATCATCTTCTCGTCCATCTTCTGCCTGGTAGCCTCGGTCCCCAACATCTGGGGTTTCTACTGGCCCGATGACATCAACAACGCCCTGTGGAAGTGCTACAACTACTCCATGGGCATCCTGGCCATCGCCTGCGCCGCCACCACGGCCAAGCACTTCGCCGACGCTCAGAACCGCGATCTGCCCAAGAACAATCAGATCAACTTTATCTCGTGCATGTGCGCGGCCATCATCGGCTTCTTGCTCCTTTCGAGCGACACCATCGCCACGGACGCCGCCAGCGGCTTCAACACCACCTATCTTGGTTCCAAGGGCCTGCTGACTGCCTTCATCGCTGCGTTTGTGACCGGCATCATCTACAAGTTCTTTATCAAGCGCAACATCACCGTCAAGATGCCCGAGCAGGTTCCGCCCAACATCTCGCAGACCTTTAAGGACATCATCCCCTTCTCCGTCTGCATCACCGTCTTTTGGGTCTTTGACATCGCCTTCCGCGCTGCCTTTGGCTTCTGCTTTGCCCAGGGCGTCATCCAGGTGTTCCAGCCCCTGTTCACCGCTGCCGATGGCTACATCGGCCTCGCTGTGATCTACGGCGCCATGAGCCTGTTCTGGTTCGTGGGCGTCCACGGCCCCTCGATCGTCGAGCCCGCCATCGCCGCCGCGCTCGTTGCCAACATGACCGACAACCTGGCTGCGTTCCAGGCTGGCCAGCACGCTTCCGCTGTCCTGACCCAGGGTGCCCAGTACTTCGTCGTCTGCATGGGCGGTACCGGCGCCACGCTCGTCCTGGTCTTTATGTTCTGCTTCCTGGCCAAGTCCCAGGAGATGCGCGCCGTCGGTAAGGCCGCCATCGTCCCCGTGTGCTTTGCCGTCAACGAGCCGCTGCTGTTCGCCGCGCCCATCGTGCTCAACCCCGTCTTCTTTGTCCCGTTTGTCTTTGCCCCGATCGCCAACATCTGGATCCTCAAGGTCTTTATCGACTTCTTGGGCATGAACGGCTTTATGTACACCCTGCCTTGGACCGTCCCCGGCCCCATTGGCACCATCATGGGCCTGGGCTTCCAGCCGCTCGCCTTTGTGATGCTCGCCCTTATCCTGGTCGTCGACTTTGCCCTGTACTACCCTTTCTTCCGTGCCTATGACGCCCAGAAGTGCGCCGAGGAGGCCGAAATCTCCCGGGAGGAGCTCGCCGCCAAGAACGCCGAGAAGGCCGCCAAGCTCAACGACGCCTTCCAGGGTAAGGCCGACGCCAAGAGCGTTGCCGCCGGCGCCGCTGCCGAGGTCGTAAAGACCGACGCCGCCCCCGCTGCTGCCACCACCGAGGCTACGGCCGCCAGCGACCTCAACGGCAAGCGCGTGCTCGTGCTCTGCCAGGGCGGCGGCACCTCGGGCCTGCTCGCCAACGCGCTGGCCAAGGCCGCCAAGGAGCGCGGCATCGATCTTGAGACCGCTGCCGATGCCTATGGCAACCACGTGGACATGCTTCCCGACTTTGACCTGGTCGTCCTGGCTCCGCAGGCTGCCAGCTACCTGGCCGACCTGCAGAAGGACTGCGAGCGCGTGGGCAACAAGTGCGTCGCCTGCCGTGGTAAGCAGTACATTGAGCTCTCCCAGAACGGCGACAAGTCTCTCGCCTTTGTGAGCGAGCAGCTGTCGAAGTAAGCAACGCTTAGGGCCAGCCAGCTATCCAAGACAGGCTGGCCCTTCGATTTAAACGATTGGATCATCATGTCCGTTAACCCCGCCAGCGTCACCAACCCGCCCGCGCAGTTCCCCGAGGACTTTGTCTTTGGCGGCGCCACTGCTGCCTACCAGGTAGAGGGCGAGACCCGCACCCACGGTAAGGGCAAGGTCGCCTGGGACGACTTCTTGGAGGCCCAGGGCCGCTTCTCTCCCGATCCCGCCTCCGACTTCTACAACCAGTATCCGGTGGACCTGGAGCTGTGCGAGGAGTTTGGCATCAACGGTATTCGCCTCTCCATCGCCTGGAGCCGCATCTTCCCCGAGGGCACCGGCAAGGTGAACCCCGAGGGCGTGCAGTTCTACCACGACCTATTTGCCGAGTGCCACAAGCACCACGTTGAGCCGTTTGTCACGCTGCATCACTTCGACACGCCGCTGCCCCTCTTTGAGAAGGGCGACTTCCTCAACCGCGAGACCATCGACGCCTTTGTGGACTTTGCCACCTTCTGCTTTAAGGAGTACGCCGACCAGGTAACCTACTGGTTCACCTTTAACGAGATCTGGGCCGACGCCTCCAACACCTACATCGAGGGCACCTTCCCCGGCGGCGTCAAAGCTCATCTGGCCGAAGCCTTCCAGTGCGAGCACAACATGATGCTCGCCCACGCCAAGGCTGTACTGGCCTTCCACAACGGAGGCTTTAAGGGCAAGATCGGCGTCATTCAGTCGCTGGAGTTTAAGTACCCGCTCAACGAGAACGACCCCGCCGACATCAAGGCCGCCAACAACGAGCACGTGCTGCAAAACCAGTTCCTGCTCGACGCCACCTTCCGCGGCGACTATGCCCCCGACACCCTCGAGTGCGCCAACCGCCTGGCCGCCATCTCGGGCGGCACCATCGAGATCCTGGACGAGGACCTCGAGATTATGCGCGAGGCAGCGCTCTACAACGACTACCTGGGCGTTAACAACTACCAGTGCCGCTTCCTCAAGGCTTACGATGGCGAGAACGACCTGCACCACAACGGTACGGGCGAGAAGGGCACCGGTCGCTGGCGCGTCAAGGGCATTGGCGAGCATGTGAACAAGCCCGGCATCCCCACCACCGACTGGGACTGGATCATCTATCCCGAGGGTCTGTTCGATCTGCTCGTCTACATTAAGCAGCGCTACCCCAACTACAAGCAGATCTTCATCACCGAGAACGGTATGGGCTACAAGGACCCCTACAAGGACGGTTTTGTGGACGACCAGCCGCGCATCGACTACATCGAGCAGCACCTGCGCTGGCTGCTCAAGGCCATGGAGGTGGGCGTCAACGTGGGCGGCTACTTCCTGTGGAGCCTGCAGGATCAGTTCTCCTGGACCAACGGCTACAACAAGCGCTATGGCTTCTTCTACGTAGACTTTGAAACCCAGAAGCGCACGCCCAAGGCAAGCGCCTACTGGTACAAGCACGTGGCGCAGACCCGTCGTCTGGACTAGCGACTTGCGACTAGCGGCATTGCCCCACTCACATAACTTGTCCCCATTTCTCAGCCGGGGGCGGCACGTCACACGGCGCGCCGCCCCCGGCCTTTTTGTTTTTGAGCGGGTCGGGGTCCGTTTGTCTCAATCTGTAACATCTAGCCGAGTTTTTCGGTCCCACCTGTTACAGATTGAGACAAACGTGGAGGCCGGGCCGAAATATCTAAATCTGTAACACTTAACCCGGTTTTGGACGTCTAGTTGTTACAGATTTAGATAAACGTGCGAGCCAATCCCTTCAATCTAAATCTGTAACAACTAGCTTGTGTTTTCGCCCCTAGCTGTTACAGATCGAGACAAATAAAATAGACCGGGCTGACAATCTCAGCCGCATGCCCCCTTTTTGGCCGCATTCCACCGATCAGATAAAGATCGTCATATACAGAGGTAGATATATCCTATGCCCTTCAGCCCTGAGCTGTTTTGGGTGAAGAACTATCTCTTCTCCGACTCGTCGTTCGAATCGTCTGCCGAAATCGTCAAGCGAGATTGTTGAATACGATTTGGAAGATTTAACTTCAACAGGAGTGACCCGCGGTTTTCCAGCCGCGTCTTCAAAGCCGCGCGAAACAAGAAAATCAATTTCACGCGTTCTGGGCCGACTCCCCTCTGTTTTGGAAGGCTCCTGCCAGCTGTAATAAAAAAGCGAATGCCCCAGACTCTTAAGCTGCTGCGCCACGATGTTCTCGATTAGCATTCCTTTATTAATTGAAATTCTTCCAAATTGAATGTCTCTATGAACATCCATAAGGTCCGGACCATCATCAAACGCCAAGCTCACGAGCAATCCCGTGTCCGCCATATAGCATTTAAGCGAAGACGCGTCCTCGTGCAGGCGGTAACCCACGCTCGGATCACTGCATAAATAGCAACGGTTAATCAGTCGCGCATCCTCAAGCCAGATTAACGCCGACTCATATGTCTCAAAACGGGACCCCTTCTCCAAGCTGTCAAATTTGAACCGTTTATTTGCCGCAGATAATTGACCCGGAATATCGTCATAAACCGCCCGCGCACGTCTAGCGTCCGAACCTCCAAACTTGGCAATGTCCTCCCTGTACAGTGCGATAATCTGCCGTTTAACCCTGTCGCATCCTCTAAAATCATTCTCTGCCACAAAGGAGTCGACCGACTGAGGCATACCACCGACAAGCATATACTCATCAAATAATCTCATGCACGTCGCATGAACGCCGTCCGGAAGCGCGGTCCGAGATTCGCGCGCTTTACGGATCTCTTCTGCATAAAGATCTTTTCCGGTCGCCCAAAGATACTCCTCAAAATCGAGGGGCTCGAGAGGGATTCTTTCTTCCTCTGACGGTATGACAATGCTATCGACATTCTTTTTGATGGAGACAAGAGAGCCTGTCTCGATGTAATCAAATCTGCCGTCTTCTACAAGATGCTTTATGTATTCGCGCGCGATGGGAAACCGCTGCACTTCATCAAAAATGACCAGCGACTCTCTCGGTTCGAGGGCCTTACCATACTGCAGCTGAAGCATGCGTAAAAAAAGATCGACATCTTCACGATGGTTCAGAAATATATCGAGCGTGGCTTTGCTAGCAGCCGAAAAGTCAATGTACAGATAATCCTTGTATTCATTTTGCGCGAAGCACTTGACGAGCGTCGTTTTGCCAACGCGTCTTGCACCCTCAATAAGCACCGCAGTGCGCCCTTGCGAGCGTTCTTTCCACTCCTGCAGACGATCATATGCCTTCCGTTTAAACATAATCTCACCTCAGCATAATTTACGTGCTAGTTTACAAAAATACCGACCTTCAGATATATCTAATAATACAAAAATACCGAGCTTTAAATGAGCTTATAGCTACAAAAATACCGACCATTGCATTGGTCTAAACATACAATAATACCGAGCTTCATGTATAACGGATGCTATGCCGAGCCGTCTCGATCTGTAACACTAAACCCGGTTTTGGGCGTCTATCTGTTACAGATCAAGACAATTCAACGATGCCGACTATTCGATACGGCGTGGTACAATTATGTCCCAATGCGAAGGAGATACTTATGCCCATCTGTGTGCCCGTCCGAGACATGAAGGACACTGCCACATTCACCGCACTTGTTGAGTCTGAGCGCGACGTCACCGTAACTAAGAACGGCTACGAGGCCATGCACTGCATCAGCAGCGACCAGTATCGCCTCATGCAAGAAGAGATCGCCAAGGCAAAACTGTTGTCTCGTATGATGTTGGCAGAAGACGAAATATCGCAAGGCGACTACAGCGACTACGAATCCTTCGCGGCTTCGATACGAGACAAATATGACCTATAACGTCGCAATCCTCAAAAGCGCGCGATATGAGTACGAGAGTACTGTCGGATACCTTGCTCAAATCCTCAAGAATCCGCGTGCAGCAGGCAATTATATCGCTGAGTTTGAATATCAGCTTGATCTGCTTCGCGAGCAGCCGCTTTTACGTCCCCTCTCGCACATACAAGAGCTGGCGGCACGTAATTACCGTTCGTTTCCCGTCAACAACTACGTGTGTCTATACAAGTTTGAGCACGAAACAATCTATATCGCCCACATCTTTCATCAGTCACTGGACTACGCCCGCCTGGTCTAGCCCACAAGCTGAATACTTGGCCCGAGCGTATATGCATGTCATTCTGCACGTCATTGTGAAGCGATAATCCCCGCGCCGGCAGAGGACGGAAGTATCGTCTGCAGCGTTAGCTAGCAGATGACCTGCGTGTGCTCCTCGATGGCGGCTCGATCTCCATCAGCAATACCCGGTTCGCACACCACGGCGTCTAAATTGTCCAGGCGGCAGAAGGTGTAGAAGTCGCGCTTGCCGATCTTGCTGGAGTCGGCGATCAGATAGCGTGAATCGGCCTTGCTAAAGGCGAGCTGCTGGATACGGCCCTCGTCCATGTTGGACGTGGATACGTCACCGTCCAAGATACCGTTGGCGCCGATAAACGCCGCATCGATGCCCAGCGCACGTAGGGTATCCTCGGCCGTCGGCCCCACAAAAGCGGCAGTGCGGCGGCGGTACATACCGCCCACGAGGCACAGCTCGCAGTCTTCGCGCGCCTCGAGCAGGTTAAACACCGAAAGCGAATTGGTCACAATGCGCAGGCGAAACGTCGGCAGCATCGACGCCATCTGCTCAACCGTGGTGCCCGTGCCCAAAAAGATGGTCGAGCCCTCCTCGATAAGCTCCACAGCACGGCGCGCAATCTGCAGCTTTTCCTCGGCATGCTTAGTGCGCTTTTCGCTGTGCGAATACTCATGGCGCAACATAGCGTGCGGACGGCCCTGTGCACTGCGGGCTCCGCCGTGCACGCGCTCAATCTCGCCTAGGCTCGCAAGTTCTTCGAGGTCGCGGCGAATCGTCATGTCCGAAACGCCCAACGCATCCGAAATCTCTTTGACCGAGACCGTGCCTTGCTCCTCGAGCAGCTGACGAACCTTATCCTGTCGCTCTGCCTTAATCACGATGAATCCTTGCCGTTCTTTGCGCGCATATCATTCAAACAGTAACGAACAAATTGTATCAGACTCGTACGCGTCAAAAATGAACGCCCGCACAGCTCCAATCATCACTTTTTTGAGAAAAATACCCCCAGCTTTAGTGGGGTGTAGTGATAATCTCGCCTGTTCGCGCTACAGTTTGTCGGAATACCTCGATGTTAGGAACCAAATGATCACTTCCGAGCTTTTCGGCACCGCGCCGTGCGGTACCCCCGTTCATCGCTACACCCTCAACGGGCCCGAGATCTGCGTTCGCATTATGGACTATGGCGCCACCGTGCTGGGCATCGATGTGCCCGACATTCCCGGCAACGTACGCGATGTGGTGCTGGGCTTTGATAAGCTCGAGGATTACTTTGACAACCCCGCCTGCTTTGGTGCGACCATCGGCCCCGTGGCAAACCGCACCGCTGGCGCCACGATCGCCATCGACGGCACGGACTGGCATATGCCCGCCAACGAGGGCGCCAACAACCTGCACAGCGACCTTGAGCACGGCCTGCACAAACGTGTGTGGGATGTTGAGCTCGACGAGGTCCATAACGCCGTGCGCATGACCACCTCGCTTAAGGATGGCGAGCTGGGCCTGCCCGGCAACCGAACCTTTACGGCCGTGTTTACCGTTACGCGCACCGGCGTCTTCCGCATCGATTATGGCTGCGAGAGCGACCGCGCCACCTACGTGTCCATGACCAACCACACGTACTTTAACCTTGCAGGCCATAACGCCGGCATGGACTGCGAACATTTCTTTGTCGCCAACGCCGCCCACTACCTGCCCATTAACGAGCAGAACATCCCCACCGGCGAGATTGCTCCGGTCGAGGGAACACCGTTTGACTTTCGCGAGCTTCGCCCCGTCGCACCCGGCATGGAGGCCGACGACCCGCAGATCAAGCAGGCCCGTGGCTACGATCACTGCCTGTGCATCGATGGCTATCAGTACGGCCGCAACCTGCGCCGCGCGATGCACGTCGAGGAGATGTGGACCGGTCGTGAGATGGACTACTACACCACCGCCCCGGGCGTGCAGCTCTACACCGGCAACTGGCTGGGCGACGAGCATGCCAAGGACGACGCCAACTATGGTTGGGGCGCCGGCTTTGCCCTCGAGGCAGAAATGTACCCCGACACGCCGCACCAGCCGCTGTTCCCGCAGGGCATTGTGGGCCCAGGTCACCCCTACAGCAATGTGATCGAATACCACTTTATGAGGCATTAAGCCCATAACGCAACATATCGCACAGCAGCGCCCGCCGGCACCTCCGCCGACGGGCGCTTTTTCATTCTTTTGGCTTATTATTGCTACTACTGAATTGATGGCATAACAAAACTATGCCGGTTTACTACGATAAACCCGCGATATCCGACCACACGCTGGTTTTTAGGAAATGAACACCCCGTCTACCTGCGGTTTTATTTTTCGCATATTCGGCGTGCTCGGCGATTGACAATTCACCATAGTAAACCGGCATAGTTTTGGCAGGCGGCGCAACACAGGCCCTCTATTTGGGCTAAATGATCCGTTTTTCCTCCGCCCCCAGGGGATCACGTGAGCAGGTTCTCGAGGGGATCGGGATTGGAGCTGGGGAGGTAGCGGATTTCTAGCTCTATGCCGAGCTCTTGCAGCTCTTTGAAGGCGGCGACATCTGCGTCGTCTACGGCAACTGCGGGCGTTACGGGGTGCTTGCCCTCCCCTGTCCGCATGTGACCTATGCTGATCTTGGTAATGGGCACACCGCCCTTAACCAGCGCGAGTGCATCGGCGGGTGAGGCCACCATAATCAGGATCCATTGGCGCGGCGTTGCAGAATGCATGACCTCGATGGCCTTTTGCACCGAGAAAAACCGTGTCCACACGCCTTCTGGCACCGCGACCCTCATAGGCGCCCACTTGCGCGAATCCGCCGCAATCTCGTCGTTAACGATTAAGACAAGGTTGGAACCCACGGCTTCGTTCCACAGCTCAACGTCTTGCCCGTAAATGAAACGGTCATCGATACGCGTAAGAAGAATCTTGGGTTGAGCCATGGCTGCCCCATTCTGTTTGAGACCCATACGAGCGGGACGTCGACCACCAACTCAACAGCAGGTCAAGTAACAAATGGGCACTGCAGACATCACGCCTCTAATATTAGTGCATTTAAAGTGAGAAAAGCCGTCAGAACACTTGCGCGGATGTGTGATGTCCCGTATCATAGACAGCCGTTGACGCCTCAGTTGCGTCATCATATGGCCGCCAGCGTAGCTCAGTTGGTAGAGCACCGCTCTCGTAAAGCGGGGGTCACCGGTTCGAGCCCGGTCGCTGGCTCCATTACACAAGATAGCCGCTTTCGGGCGGCTTTTTTGTTGCCGATTTTGAGTGCGTGCGCGCCAATCCAAACATCGCCACGTCAACGGCGGCCCACTCGGTGGACTTCGGGTTTAATGCTTAGGGGCGGGGATTTACCAAAGTGAAATCTTAATGAAAAGAAACCCAGCTGCAACAATTGCCATGGTGAGGGCTCAAATTGGCCATATAGATCTAAAATAGTCACAATATACAAATGTCGAGAGATATTGGCGATATAGATGAAAAGAACTAAGGGTTTTCTTTTGTTGGTAATGATGCTGCTCGGACTGTTCTGCCTGAGTGGCCCTTCTTGGGCCGAGGCTGCCTGTCCTGAAGGTGAGCCTCAGCAGTCTTATACGGGCAGCCTGCTGATAACTGCTAAGGAGGGCGATGCCGACTCTCAGTCTGGGGTAAATCCCCTTGCCACTTTTGAGGGGGACGGCGGAACGGTCAAGCTTGACCATATTGGTAGCGGGATTTTGAGGTGGCAAGTTCTTCCGGACAAAATTGCGAACGATCCCTTCTCTTTTGCTGGAACGATATATCTATACAAGGTTGTGAGCGGAAAACAAAAATACGTCGATTGCTATCCGACAAACGGGTCTGGAATTGCATTCACCGGCATTTCGGGGCAGATTGATACACATGTACGAAAGGGAACCTATGTGGTGCGTTGGGTTGGAGCTGCTGCAGGCCCGATATGGATTGCGGTCTTGCGCCCCGATGTCCAAATAGGTTTCTCTCTCTAGACGGGAAGTTGCTCATGGACGCCATATATGACGGAGATGACTGGGTCGATCATTATACTTGGCGCCTGGTCGGCTCGAACGACAATGGGGACGTGGTGTTTGATGGACTATGTCCAAAGCATCTCCATCCTTTTGTCTCGTCGTTAATTGAGAGTTCCGCTCGTGTTGCCCCCTACAGCTCGGCATCGCTTCATGATACGGACGTTTTGAAGACCATAAGGGAATCAATTGACGAGGGAACGATGAGCGGCCCGCTGTTTTCTCGGCTTGTGGGGCTAGATGAGATTGGCTCGAAACGACTGCTTGCGGGCGAAAAAGTGGAACTCACTTATCGGTCGATGATTTCAATCCTGCGGCTAGCCGATGTTCTTCGCAAATAAATGAGGCTTCCCTATTCAAAAAACCGAAAACCCCGCCAAACGTGATTTCCCTAGGGAAAAAACGCTTGGCGGGGTCCTGGCGTGTTTTCCCTAAGGGGATCACGCCATCAGACGAGCAGCTCAGCCGAGCAGTTCGCTACTCCTCCCAGTAAGCATCTGCAAGCAGCTTAAAGCAAATCTTCTTGACCGGCTGTGCGCCATCGCCCGGGAACTCGAGCGTGGGCATGTGAGGCTCGCCGGCAACGAACAGTGCAAACTTATCGTCGGCAAGATCGCCGGCGATCGAAGCGTCGGAATCGACCAGATCGTAGTCGTCCTTCTCGTCAAACTCCTGAACCAGCGTCAGGCTGCCCGTGGCGACCTTAAAGGCCTCGCGACCCTCGACGTCGATCTGCAGGTCGTGATAGCGCTGATGCGTCTCATAGTGAGCCTCGGCCTCGGGACGCGTCGTGGGAGACATGACGTTCGCAAAGACCTTCTCACCCAAAATCGGATGGCTGCCGACCTCGAGCTGTGCCGGGTCGTTCTCCTCGAGCCAGTCGATCAGCACGTCGAGGCCCTTGAGCATTCCGCGGTACTCCTCGATATCGCCCAATGCACCGTAAATCATCTAAATCCCCTCTCGGATCGCTTCTTTGGCGGCTAATCGGCAAACGCGTTACCGATGCTGTTGCCACCCACATACGCCTCGACCAGGGTAAGGTCGGGATTGAACACGACAAACTCGGCGTCGCGCCCCGGCATAATGCTACCGCACTTGCCGTCAACTCTAACCACAAGCAAGCAACCGATGCCGGGGGCGGCGCACAAGCTCCTACAGCTCGGTCACGACAACGCCGTTGTAAACCTCGTCCCAACGATCCATAACCAAGTGGCCAGTCATGGGATCCATGGCATTGAGCTTGCCGCAGGTGTTGGCGGTACGCAGCACCGTCTCGTCATCCGCGCCAGCAGCAATCGCATGCGCGAAGCCGGCAATGGTCGAATCGCCAGAGCCCGTAGCGTTAACGGCAGGGATATCGGGCGTCTTTGCGCGGAACGCACGGCCATTGTGGAAGCCAACGGAGCCGGCAGCGCCCATGGACACGACGACCCAGGGGATATCGGAGAAGCGGGCATCAGAGGCGAGCGCGGCGCGGAGCTCGTCCACATCGTCGGTGGTAAAGCTCGTACCCAAAAGGCCGTTGATCTCGGTCAGGTTAGGCTTGACCAGCTCGGGCTTAATTTCGGACTTAAGGGCGGCCTCAAGCGAAGCACCCGAGGTATCGAGCAGCACCTTGGCGCCGGCGTTCTCGGCAATGCCCGTGATCTTGGCGTAGTAGTCCGCCTCGACGCCGCGGGGCAGCGAACCCGAGATGGTAACGACATCGGCCTTGCTCGCAAGCTCGGCGAACTTGGCGGTAAAGGCATCGAGCTCCTCGGGGACTATCGTCGGGCCGCTCTCGAGCAACTCGGTCTGGTTGCCAGCATGAAGGATATTGAGGCAGATACGAGTCTCGCCCTTAATGGGCACAAAATCATTCTTAATACCGTTGACATCCATGAGTTCCGCCATATAGGCGCCCATGTGGCCGCCGAGCAGACCGGTTGCCACAACGTCGTCGCCCAGCTGACCCAGCACACGGGCCACGTTGAGGCCCTTGCCGCCGGCGGTCTTTTCGGGCGTCACACGGTTGACGTCGTCGATAACGAGCTCATCGAGCTGATAGCGCGTATCGACAGACGGGTTCATCGTAACGGTGAGGATCATTTTTAGCTCCTTATCTCGCAGGCTCCTTGTGCCTCGCGATACGAGTCGACAAAACGGAATTACAGAATCTCGATCGTGAACGAGCGCACGATGGTTTCTTTGGGCTTGGCGATCAGGCAGCCGCGCTTATGCTCAAGCACGTCATCCTCATCGGAACAGGTCGAAAGGCCACCCCAGGGCTCAACTGCCACAAAATCACCCTCGGGCTTACTCCACACAATAAGATACGGGAAGCCCTCAAAGCTCAGGCGAACACCCTTGTCCTCGCCCTTCTTGGAAAGCGTGACCTGACGGCTCTCGAGCACGTCAAAGATGGTCTCCGCAAAATCGAAGAGCTCATGCGACAGAGGCAGCGTCTTTCCCACCATGGGATTCTTGGAGCGCTTGTCCACGTCAATCAAGCCAGTCGAAGGGACAGCGGTGCAAAGCTCTGCAGCCTCTTCTTTCTCAAAGCGCAACTCGTAGTCCGTATAGGCCTCGCCCTCATCGAGCGGGCACCTAAAGCCGGGATGCCCACCGATAAAGAACGGCATGTCCTCGGTGCCCTCGTTGGTAACCTCATAGGAGACACGCACGGCGGCGTCCTCGAGCGTATAGCGGGCGACGAGCCTAAACGGATACGGATAATCGCTCAGCAGCGCGGCGTTATCCTCCGAAGCCAGGCACATAGCCAACTCGTTCTCGCCTTGGCTCAGCAGCTTCCATTCCTGCTTGCGCGCAAAGCCGTGGCGAGCGAGCTTTACATGATGCCCGGCAAACGTCATGGCGCTGTTGTCGCGCAAGCCTCCGCAAATCGGGAAGCAAATCGGCGCCTGGCCGGACCACACGGTGGGATCACCCTGCCACAAGTACTCGCGACCTCCGGCCTCAATCGAGGTAAACGAGCCACCAGCCGTGGAAACCTTAATAGAAATCGAATCGTTGGAGAGAGCGTATTCCATTACCCATCCTTTCGAACAACTGCTTTATTTCACGCAAGCGCCCGTTTCAATCCTAACCATAGAACAAACCCGCACGCTCATCGATGCGTCCGGTATCCCGGCCATGTAACGGGGTACCATACAGACATTGATGCAATTACAGCTGAAAGGCCTTCTTATGCGAACCATCATTCTTTATGCCTCACGCCACCACGGCAATACGAAAAAGCTCGTGGACGCCATCGTCGAGGCGCACCCCGAAATCGATACCCTCGATGTGAAAACGCTCGGCAAAAACGAGTATCCCAACCTGCACGAATACCATCTGATTGGTGTCGCCACGGGCATCTATTACTCCGAGATCGACAAGGACATGGCACGCGTGCTCACTAACGTGTTGCAGCCGCAGGACAAGGTGTTTGGCCTTATGACCTACGGTGGCAAAAACAAGTGGTACGGCAAGGATATCGATGGCATCTGCCGCATGAGGCAGGCCATCTTTATGGGTGTCTACGGCTGCCCCGGCTTTGATACGTGGGGGCCGTTCAAACTCACCGGCGGTGTCCAAAAGGGGCACCCGACCGCTGAGGAAATTAAGGGTGCCGTCGACTTCTTCGACAAGATCGAAGACGAGTATGGAGACATCATCGTCGAAGAGTACGCCAAGCGCGAGAAGCGCCTAGCATACGAGAAGGAGCATCCTGCAGGAGGCCTGGTGGCCGGCGTTAAGCGCACGGCAAAGAAAATCGCTAGCAAGCTGTAACTGTAAAGGTGCTTTTGAGCGTTTAACCCGTACGGCGGGTCCGAGCAGATTCGGGCCCGCCGTCTTTTGCTTTCGTTACTCGGTAAAGGCGTTGCCGACGCTCTGGCCGCCAACATACGTCTCGACGAGGGTGAGCTCATGGTCGAACACGACAAAGTCGGCGTCGCGACCCGGCATGATGCTGCCGCACTTATCCTCGATGTGCGCGGAGCGTGCCGGCACCTCGGTTGCCATGCGAATGGCGATATCGGCGCTGGCGATGCCCCAGTCGACGATGTTCTTGACGCCCTGGGCAAGCGTGAGCACCGAACCGGCAATGCTCTTGCCATCGGCGAGCCAGCACAGGTTGTCCTTCATGATGACGTCCATGCCGCCGCTGGTGTAGCTGCCCTCGGGCATGCCGCCGCAGCCCAGGCAGTCGGTGATGAGTACCGTGTGCTGCCAGCCCTTGGCCTGCAGCAGCGCCTTGATGGCGGCAGGGTTTACGTGCTTGCCGTCACAGATGATCTCGGCGTAGGTCTCGGACGTGGACATAGCAGCACCCACGACACCGGGCTCACGGTGATGCAGCCCGCGCTGGCCGTTATAGGTATGCGTAAAGCAGCTGGCACCGGCGTTGATGGCGGCGATGCACTCATCGTAGGTGGCGTCGGAGTGACCGATGCTGGTCACCACACCCTTGGCGTTCAGAGCAGCCGCATAAGCAGCGGCACCGTCGCGCTCGGCCGCCATGGCGCTCTTAACGATGCGACCGCCCGCAGCCTCCTGCCACTGATCAAAGACCTCCTCGGAGGGATCGATAAGATAAGCGGGGTTCTGCGCGCCCACGTGCTTCATGGTAAAGAAGGGGCCCTCCAGGTAGATGCCCTGAATGCGAGCACCGCAGAAGTCGGGGCCGCGACCCTCGTCCGCCTGAGCGATGGCGGCGCAGGCGTCCTTGATCTGCTCGACGCCATCGGTGAACGTCGTGGGTAGCCAGCTGGTGGTACCGCGACGGGCGAGCTCAGTCGAGCTGATATCGATACCCTCGGGGTCGTTATCGGTAGTTGAGTGGTTGTAGAAGCCATGGATGTGGGTATCGACCATACCCGGTGCGATCCACGATCCCGTGTAGTCCTTGATCTCGCAAGAGGGCTCGTCGGCCTGCCAGGCGCCAAAGACGCCATCCTCGACCATAAGATAGCCGCCCAGCTGCGGACCTGCCGGCAAGAAGAACTTGTCAGCCTTAATTGCGTACGTGCTCATATGCACTCCTTGCTTCTAAAGCAGTTGACTGTGGTGATGCTTATACCCGGTCCAAGTGAAAACAAAAAGCGCCCGCCCGCCGTTATGAGCGGACGGGCGCCCTTACAGGGGGGACGCGATTAAGCGGTGAAGGGGTGAATCGTCACGCCCTTAACCACGCGGTTGACCGTGCCGGTGGGGCTCGGCGTATCGGGCGTGTTGCCCACGCGCACGGAGTTGAGCAGGCTGATGGCCTGGGCAAACATCACGAACGGCAGGGCAAGGTAGCCCTCGGGGAGTGCCTCATAGCCCTTAAAGGTGAAGGACTCGCCCTCGTAGACGATAGCGCCATCCTGCTGAACGGCAACGGTGTGCTGAGCGATCTCGTCGCCACCGATCTCGTTGAGGATGTCGATATCGTACTGACGGGTGTAGGCATCGTTGTTGACGAACACGAACACGAGGGTCTTGTCGTCGACGAAGGACTTGGGTCCGTGACGATAACCCATGGAGGTGTCGTAGGAAGTGGCAACCAGGCCATGAGCAAGCTCGAGGATCTTGAGCTGGCTCTCCTGGGCAAGGCCACCGAAGGAGCCGGAACCCAAGTAGGTCACGCGGTTGAAGTCGCCAGCCAGGTAATCGGCAACCTCGGACTCGCGAGCGATGACCTCCTCGCCCATCTTGGCGATGGTCTCGACCCACTCGGCCTTCTGCTCGTCGGAAGCCTCGTCAAAGATGAGGGTAGAGAGCAGGGTCATGCAGGTGTAGGAACCGGTCATGGCGAAGCCCTTGTCGTTGGCGCGCGGGATGAGCAGCGTCAGCGCATTGGGATCATCGGCGGACTCGACGGCGAGCTTGCCCTCGGGCGCGCAGGTGATGTTGAGGAACTTGACGTTGTGGACGAGCTCCTTGGCAACGGCAACGGCGGCAAGGCTCTCGGGGCTGTTGCCAGAGCGGGCAAAGGAAACCACGAGCGTGGGATCCTCGGCGCGCAGGAAATCGCGCGGAGCGCTCACGATGTCTGTCGTGGCGATGGGCTTAAAGTCGTAGAGATCAGTGTTGCCAGCGTGACGCAGGTACGGGGCGCAGGTATCGCCAACGTAGTCGGACGTACCGGCACCGGTGAAGACAACGGACAGACGGCCCTCGCCCATAGCACGAGCCTCGGCCAGGAAGGCCTCGATGGCCTCCTTGTTCTCGCGATAGATGTTGAGCGTATCACGCCAAAGCTCGGGCTGCTGAGCAATCTCGGCCGTGGTGATCTGGGCGCCGAGCTCGGTGAGCTCCTCGACACTCTTCTCGAACATTTCTAATACCTCTCTCTAGAAGTAATCCTCTGACGTGCAATTATACACTTCGGTTGGTTATCTGGTAGTAACCAGTTAAATGCAAAGAATCACCATATGGAAACGATGCGGACACTAGTTGCTACGCTGGTGGTAAACCTTGTATTTAAACTGATCGGCACGAGCAGCCGAGAGTGTATACTCCACAACCTCGTTTGACTCGTTATACGTAGTCCTGACCAAATCGAGCACAGGCGAGCCCTCGACAATTCCCAAAAGGTGGGCGTCGGTGGGACGGGCTATGCTCGCATAGAACTCCTCTTCAGCCACGCGTATCTTTTGCTGAAAGTCCTGCTCAATCACATCGTAAAGCGGCTTGCGCTCCAGCAGCGGTCGCTTTAGGGACAGAAATTGACGAACCGGTAGATAGCTGCGTTCGACCATCATGGGCATGTTGTCGGCAGAACGAAGGCGCTTAAGCTTAAAAATGCGATCACCGATACGCAATCCCATATGCTCGGCCAGATTCTTATCGGCCTCCATCTCGCAAAACTCGAGAATCGTGGTCTCGGGTTCTCGACCCATCGCGCGCATCTGCTCGGTAAAGCTGTAGGACTGCATAAGATTGGTTGCTTTTGCCGAACGGTCGGTCACAAAGGTACCGCGACCGTGCTGCCGAACCACCAGTCCTAAACGCTCCAGTTCCTGCAGAGCCAAGCGTACCGTAGTGCGCGAGAGACCATAGCGCTCCGAAAGTTCGCGCTCGGAAGGAATCATGTCACCGGCGCGATATTCATGGTCAATCTTTTCGGTCAGAATATCGACCAGCTGATCGTACAGCGGCTGCCTACGCGCTCCGATCGCCATCCTATCCTCCCTTTTGCTCGAATTCGGCTAACTACCTAGGGTGTTAAGCATTATCGTTCTGCAACACCCGACTCATCAAGAAAACAAAAGCCGCGCGCTCTTTCGAGCACGCGGCTTTTAACATACACATGGCTTAAGGGGTCGGGGTGTGAGCCGCGCAGGGACACACCCCTCAAGCTAGAGCCTTACCAGATGCTCGGCCAGAGACCAAGCGGGCCAGCGCCCAGGATGCCCAGGACGAAGAGCAGCAGAATGCCCTTGGTCGGGGTCCAGCTGTGCTTAGCGAACATGTAGTAAAGCAGCAGCGTAAGCATAAGCGGGACGAGCTTCGGGACGATGGTGTTGAGGGTGTCGGCAACAGAGAAGTTGACCGGATCCTCGGTGACGGTGCCGTAGGTAACGGACTCCATGCCGTTGCCCAGATCGGTGACGCCGCACTCGACAGCGTTGCCGTCGGCATCGGAAGCGGTGAGGGCGTTGCCGTCCTCATCGGTCATGGCGATGGTACCGGCCTCAGCGGTCTCGGTATCGATGCCCTCCATACCGGTGAAGTTCTCGGCCTCCTTCTCGGAGACGATCACGGTAGTAGCGGAGAGGCCACGGGTGGTGCCGTTGGGGATCTGGAGGTTGATCTGGGTGCCACCCATGGTGACGACCAGGCAACCGACGACGAAGACGCCCATAATGGAAGCGGCACGCGTGAAGGCCTGCATGTTGGCAGTCAGAGCGTCAATAGCGCTGGTGCCAAGCTTGTAGGACCAGTTCATGAGCCAGAAGCGCAGAGCGAACTGGACGACGTTGAAGATCACCAGGAAGATGATCGGCGCAGCGGCGTTGCCGTTGATGGCCATGTTGGAGGTGATGCCGGCCGTGATAGGCACGAGCGTCAGCCAGAACAGGGCGTCACCGATACCACCGAGCGGGCCCATTGCGGCGACGCGGACGGCGCGGATCGTGGGGATGTCAACCTTGTTCTGCTCGAGCGAAAGCACGATACCCATAACAAAGGTGACGAGGAACGGGTGGGTGTTGAAGAACTCCAGGTTGTGGCTCATGGAAGCCGCGAGGTCGTTCTTGTTGGTGTGGATCTTCTCCAGACCGGGGATGATGGAGTAAAGCCAGCCAGCGGCCTGCATGCGCTCGTAGTTGAACGATGCCTGCAGGAAGCAGGAGCGCCAAGCCATCTTGTTGAGGGTCTTCTGGTCGAGCTGCGGAGCAGGAGTGAGATCCTCGTAGTGCTCCGGGATCACATACTCATTAGATGCCATCTTCGAAGTCACCTCCGTCAGAAACAGCTGCACCCTTCAGCTCGGTCTGCTGCTGGAAGTCCCAGAAAGCGATGCCGAAGCCGATGAGAGCGAGGATGAGCAGGGCAGGGGTTGCCAGAGAATCGTTGGCAACGGTGATGAGCGCGAGGCCAAAGCCCATGAGGAAGAAGCCCCACATATCGCGGTTCATCATAACCTTGAGCAGGACGGCGAAGCCGACGAAGCGCATCATGCCGCCTGCAGCGGACAGACCGGTCTGCAGCCAAGTCGGGATGGCGGAAGCGATGGTCTGACCGATGGTAGCGCCAGCGATGAAGAACAGGGTGACGACGACAGCGAAGATCAGGCCGAGCAGAGCCATGGCGAAGTAGTTCAGACGCTCGATGCCCTTGGTGTCAGCGTTATGAGCCATGTTGTCCGCGGAGGACATGAGGGGCGACATAAGCGTGAAGACCAGGGTAACGCCGAGCTGACCAAGCAGAGCGAACGGAATGGCAAGGCCGACTGCCGCGTTGGGCTCGAGGCCCGTAGCGATAGCGAGAATGGCTGCCATGATGCCGCCGATGACGGCGTTAGGCGGCTGAGCGCCTCCGATCGGCATGTTGCCGATCGTCATGAGCTGATAGGTACCACCCACGAGAAGACCGGTGTTGAGGTCGCCAAGGATAAGACCGATGACGGCGCCGGTGACGATGGGCTGATAGAGAGACTCGAGGAAGTTGAACTGGTCGATTGCCGCGACGAACGTGACGATGAAGACCAGAGCGACCTGGATGATCGAGTATTCCATCTTGCTCCTCCTTTCAAAATGTATGTACGCACTTTGGATATCACGTACAGAACGTCAGGGTTTCAATCCTGACAACGTGGATCACGAGGATTACGAGAAGAGCTTGCTCGTGTCCTCAACAGGCGTGCTCGGAACGCGCCTGATCTCCAACTCCACCCCCAATTCCTGCAGCTCTTTAAACGCAGCGACATCCTCGTCGTTAACTGCGACGGAGGTGGCGACTTGGCGCTTTCCTTCCGACATGTGCATGTTGCCGATGTTTACCTTCTTTATAGGCACACCGCCCTTGACGAGCGTAAGCACGTCTTCCGGTGTTTCGGCCACGATGAAGATCTTCTGGCGCGGGCTCGCCTTGCCAATGACGTCGATGGTCTTCTGCAGGGAGAAGAAACGCGTAGCGACGCCGGCGGGAGCGGCCATCTTCATGAGGTTCTGGCGCATGGTGTTGGTCGACACATCGTCGTTGGCGACGAGGATGAGGTTGGAGCCCAGGGTGGAGTTCCACTGGGTAGCGACCTGACCATGGACCAGTCGGTTATCGATGCGGGTAAGAAGAATGTTGGGTTCTGCCATGTTGATCAGCTTCCTTTCGTTATTTGCTGACGACAGTTACTTGATCTCCTGAATCGCGTAACGCGAAACATCTACGACGGCACCGGATCGGACTTTGATCTGGACCTTTTCGCCTTCGATGCCCTTGACGGTTCCGTAGATACCGCCGGCGAAAAGAACCTCCTGACCCGGCTTGAGCTCGGTGTGCAGCTCCTTGAAGTACTTCTGCTTCTTCTTCATGTTGATTTGCGACCAGATGGTGTAAATCAAGCCCATGATGACAAGCAGGCCTAAAAGGGCGACCGAGGAGCTCAGGACGTTGGCTCCGAAATCGGCCATTAGATGCCGTCCTCGTCGCCGAAGATATCCTCTTCGTCGGAGCCGGCAACGGATGCGACCGTCTGGGCGGTGACGCCCGTCTGACCAACGGTCACGGCCTGCTCGCCAAGCTCGGCGAGCGTGGCGTTACCGCGGAGGAACAGAAGCTCAATAACCATGGGAAGGTTGGTGCCAGTCAGAACCTCGACGTTGTCGACATCCTGGGCAATCATCATCGACTGATTGAACGGAGTACCACCGAGCAGGTCGGTAAAGACGAGCACGCCATCGCACTCCTCGCGCATGGCGGTAATAGCGGCGCGGAGATCCTCACCGTAGGAAGCAGCCTGGTCGCCCTCAAAAGGAACGACGGTAAAAGCGGGCTGATCGCCGGCAACCATAGCGATAGCACTTGCAAGGCCGGGTGCGAACTGTCCATGACCGGTAAGAATAAAGCCAACCATTCAAATTTCCCTTCCGAAGGTGTGTACGATCTGAGTCCGATAATTTTCGGAAGCCAGCGGGCGCTCGCCCTTAAAGCTTCTTAGAAAGCGTTCTTTGAAGACCAGTGGTTTCTAAACTGGTAGTAACCACGTGACGTGTTGTTGTCACTATATCACCCCAGAAGAGGTCGCTTTCGCTGATTCATACAGTAAAACGTTTTTGCACCGTTCACGGTGATAAATCGACCGTTTACCGCTCATTAACACTTCTACCTGCAGTTTTGAAACCGTTTCGAAATGATTTGACGAAAGATCGGAACTTTTTTCGTGTCTAAACAACGCAGGGTGGCTAAAAATGGCGTGTAGAAAAAATGCAGGTCATTGTGAAGATTTGTGAATTGGTCTTTTTGACTTAATACCAGTTAGAACCAGTTTCGATATTATCGGTGAACGGTAGTTTTTGACCGTTCACCGGTTATTTGCAATCGTTTACGGCCGTTTTCCAGGATGAATTGAGGATACCCGATGAAGCACTTGCACGGGCGCAAGTCCTATCCTAGTGGTTTCGGTAACAAAATGCCCGCTAGAACTTTGTCGTTCTAGCGGGCTTAATCAGGTAGATCGGTTAGCGCGCAGTAGTGCAGACAGATCTTACGCAAACAGGCCGTAGATGCTGATGTTGGCCTTGGCATAGAGGCCGTTAGCATACTCGGTCCACTTGGAGCTAGCGCTTGAGGCCTGCGAGGAATACTGCTGGTAGGCGGTGTAATAGGCGGTCATGGCCTGCTTATAGGTGGCACTTTCGGCGGTAAAGGCATCGTTAGCGAAGGCCTTAGCGTAGGTGCTGTTCTCGTCCTTCCAGGTGCCCTTCGAGCTATCCCACTCGTCACCGGCAAGGTTGATGATGTAATCGGCGTAATCCTTGCTCGCGGTGTCCTCGTTGCCGTCAGAAGGCTCAGTCGGAGCGGTCGGCATGCTCGCGGAAGCATCGCCCACCTTCTTCTTGTAGAGCTTCTGCAGCGTCGCGGACTGGCGGACGATCCGCTTGGCCTGGTCCTTGGACACGCCATACTGCTTGGCCATGGTGTCGTAGTCCGAGGTGCCGATAGAATCCTCGGCGTACTTCTTCATCTCCTTAGAAGAGACGGTAATGCCCTCGTCCTCGGCAGCATCGAGCAGAATCTTGTTGCGCACGTAGGACAGGATGACGTCGGCAGAGGGGGCGGTGTAGTTGCCGTTGCTATCCTTGACGGTATCGAGGCTGTACTGGCTCTCGATGGCCTCGCGCGCGGTGATGTCGCTCTTCTTGCCGTTATAACTATAGCTTGCCACGGTCGAATCGAGCTGGTCCTCGGTCAGGGTCGACGAACCGACGCCCTTGCCGCCAAAGCCGCCATTGCCAATAAAGAAGCCGACCACCGCAGCGATTACGACTGCAACCACAAAGGCGGCAATCATCGTCTTCTTGTGCTTGGATACGTGATCGTCCCCGTCGGAACCCAGGATATCGTCGTCCTCATCCTGGGCCTCGGGCATCAGATTCTCGTCAGCGGCATCTGCGGCGATCTGAGCCTCCAGACGGGCGTCCTCTTCCTCGGCCGTCGTGCCAGCAGCAATGTGCTCGGCAGACGTACCGGCGACCAGGTCGATCTTCTCGTCCTCGTCACCGTCGGGGCCTTCGCCGCGCTCGATGATCTGGATGCCGTCGATCTCGTCCTTCTCGTCCTTCTTTTGAATCAGACCCATATCAGTTACTCCTTGTTAGGAAACATAGTCCCCAATAGAATACGCCCGACGGAGCGCCGGGCGTATTGATTCTTAGGTTATACGCAAACACTTAAGTACTATTTAGGCGTTTGCAGCCTGCATGCCTTAGACCAGGTGCGCGATAACGGCATCGGCGAAGGCCTGCGTGCCCACGGCGCCCTCAACGGAACCGGTCTGGGCACGACGCACGTCACCGGTAACCTGCTCACCTTCGTCGAGCGTGGCAGATACGGCGGCACGAATGCGATTGGCAGCATCGTTCTCGCCCAGGTGATCGAGCATCATCGCAGCAGAGAGGATCTCGGCCGTGGGGTTGGCGATATCCTGGCCGGCGATATCGGGCGCGGAGCCATGCGTAGCCTCAAAGATTGCGCAGTCGGCACCGATGTTGGAGCCGGGGGCCATGCCTAAGCCGCCCACCAGGCCAGCGCACAGGTCGCTCACGATGTCGCCGTACAGGTTGGGCAGCACCAGGACATCGAAGTCGTTGGGGTTCTGGACCAGGCCCATGCAGGTGGCGTCGACGATCTTGTCGTTGAACTCGATATCGGGATAGTTGGCGGCCACCTCGCGCGCCACACGCAGGAACAGGCCGTCGGTCGCTTTCATGATGTTGGCTTTGTGCACGGCCGTCACCTTTTTGCGGCCGCAGCGGCGGGCATACTCAAAGGCGTACTCCACAATGCGGCGGCTCTTGGCGATGGAGATGGGCTTGATCGAGATGGCGGAATCAGCGGCGAAGGTCTTCTGGCCCGAGCGCTCGACGAGCTGCGAGAGTTCCTCGACCTCGGCAGCGCCCTCATCGAACTCGATGCCGGCGTAGAGGTCCTCGGTGTTCTCGCGCACGATAACCAGGTCGACGTCGCGGAAGCGCGAGCCGTCGCCCGGCTGCGACAGGCAGGGGCGCACGCAGGCGTACAGGTCAAAATGCTTGCGCAGGGCCACGTTAACGCTGCGGAAGCCCGTACCGACCGGCGTGGTGATGGGGCCCTTGATAGCAACCTTGGTCTCGGCGACCGCATCGAGCACGTGCTGGGGCAGCGGCGTGCCAAACTCGTCCATGACGCCGGCACCGGCCTCCTGGACATTCCAATTGATCTGGACACCGGCGGCCTCGACCACGCGGCGCATGGCCTTCGTAATCTCGGGACCGATACCGTCACCGGGAATCAGGACTACATCGTGCGCCATAATCTGTTACTCCTCGTCCTCGGCGTCGTCAGCTTTTTTAACGCTAGCACGCTTCTTCTTTTTGGAGAGATCCAGGCCAAAACGTTTAACAAGCATTTCGCAAATCTCGCTCGAACGGGCCTTGAGATAGCTGCCCTTACCGTTCTCGGCATCGAACTTAAGGCGCAGCGCAAGCTTCTCGGCAACCTCGGCGTCGATCTCGCCCTGGCAAAACTCGTACAGGCAACCGAGCATGTCGCGATACTCAAGGTCGCCGTGGTAGCACTGGATGGCCTCGTCCAGGATGGGCCAAGCCTCGCGCGAACGCTCGACGCTCGTGGCGCCCCACACGCACAGCAGGCGGAAGGCGGCATAGCGCAGCGTGGAGGAAATCTCGTCAAACAGCGCGGTCTCGGCGCCCTCAAAGGCATCGCCCAGCTGCTCGGGGCAGGTAGTGGCGAGCGCCGTCAGGGCATCGAGAGCCTCCCAGCGGGTCTGAGCCTCGGGGCGGTCGAGCGCCTCGATCAGCGCGGGCACGCAGGGCACGACGCGCTGCGGATCGCGCTCGGCAAGCAGATGCAGCACGCGGGCGGCAAACTGGCGGATGCGGCGCGTGGGGCAGCCGAGCTCCTTGACCAGACGGTCGACGGCGTTCTCGTTCTCCTCTGCCAGCTGAAGCTGTGCCAGCTCCTCGTCGGTGAGCTGTTCGTCTTTGTTTTCTGCCATAGTTACCTCTTCTTACTATTTCTTAGCGTGCTTGCCAGCACCCTTGCTGTCATCGGTGACCGAGATGAGCTGTCGGTCGGCCGCGCCATTGCGACGCGCACGGCGGCGTTCCTCAGCGTCGCCCGCGTCGGCGGCGGCGCGATGAGCCTTGTTGACGTTAAAGACCTCGTCGTGCTTGCGCCACGGACCGACGGACTCGCCAAAGCTCATCTTAAGACCGGCGATAAAGCCGCCGAGCCAGCCGATCGGCGCAAACTGCACCAGCGGGAACAGCGAGAACACCCAGGTCAGTAGGACGACTGCCGCCGCGCCTGCAAAGTTGGCAATCCAGTAGTCGCGCTTGGTGATCACGCGCTTTTCGCAGGCCCACTGGCCGCACAAAAAGCCAATGTAAATCGCGAAGAGAAAGAGTACCAGCGCAAGCACCACGAACGTCCAGCTCATGGGCGCTACTCCCCGTGATGGTGGCCGCAGCAGCACTCGTGGCCGTCGTCATGGCCGTGGCCGCCGTAGCACTCGTGGTCCTCGCCGTGATGGTGACCGCAACCGCACTCATGGTCGTCGCCGTGCTCGCCGCAACCGCAGCCTTCCTCGTGAGCACCATGCTCCTCGGGGCGATACTGCGACCAGTCCAGACCGGCGGCGATAGCGTCGGCCTCCTCCTTATAGAGGACTGTGATGGCCTGGGTGCCCAGCTTGGCACCACCGATGGCGTCGAGCATGTCATAGAGCGTAAAGGCCACGTCGGCGCCGGGCAGCGCAAGCTCGCGGTCGTCGGCGTAAGCGAGCGCCAGACGCAGGTCCTTAATGAAGTGCTCGACCATAAAGCCGGGCTTGTAGTCGCCGTCGAGCGCCTTGGGAGCCAGGCTCTCCATGGCGCCGGACTTGCCGGTGCCGCCCAGGATCATCTGGCGGGTCTTCTCCAGATCGAGGCCGCTCAGCTCGGCAAATGCCATGGCGTCTGCCATGCCGACCATGCAGGCGCCCAGCGACACCTGGTTGGCGAGCTTGGCAGCCTGGCCCTTGCCGGCGCCGTCGAAGCAGCAGATGTTGGCCGCAAAGGTGGCAAGGATATCGCGGACCGGCGCGATGTCGTTCTCGGTAGCGCCCACGATAGCCGTGAGCGTACCGGCGATAGCGCCCGACTCGCCGCCGGTGACGGGGCAGTCAAACGCCATGCGACCAGAAACCTGAGCGGCCTCGGCAATGTCGCGCGCCAGCTCGGGCGAGCTCGTGGTGAGGTCGATCAGCACCGCGCCGGGCTTGGTGCAGGCCAGCAGGCCGTCGCCCGCCAGGTAGAGCTCCTCGACCTCGGAGGGATAACCCACCATGGTAAAGACGACGTCGGCGTTCGCCGCGGCATCTGCCGGCGTATCGGCCCAGACGGCACCGCGCTCAACGAGCGCTGCAGCCTTGGACTTGGTGCGGTTGTTGACCGTGACGGGATAGCCGGCATCCAGGATGTGGCCGGCGATGGGGGCACCCATGATTCCGGTGCCGATAAATGCGACAGAGAGCTTGTTTGCCATGAAACCTTTCCTTTTGGGTTGGGTGTTATTACCAGGTTGAATACTCGGTGCCAGCGTTTGGGCTGTGAGTTGGGATCGATTACGGCCGCGCTACTTGCCTACTGACCGCGCACGCGGCGGGCGATGCGGTCGGAAAGCGATGCCTTGTCGGCGCGGTTCTTGCCCCAAAACGCGCAGGCCACCATGCCGGGGCCCACGTGCGAGCCGATGGTGGGGCCCACGGAGCTGCGAATGATCGTGACGTCGGCGCAGCCCTCCTCCTTGCGGATGGCGGCTTCGAGCCAGTCGCCGTCCTTCTCGGCATCGGCCGTCATGATGGCGATGGGCATGGTGCGATCGGGCACGTAGTTCTCGCGGAACGACTTGAGGATGGACTTGAGCGCCTTCTTGCGGCCGCGGTTGACGCCGATCAGCGACAGCGAGCCGGCCAGGTCGTAGGAGAGCTCGGGCTTGACGTCGAGCTTTGCCGTGAGCTGTGCCGCCGCGGGCGGAATGCGGCCGCCGGCAGCCAGTGCGTCGAAGCTCTCGAGCGTAAAGTAGCCGTGCACGTAGGTCTTTGCCTCGTTTGCCCAATCGACCAGCTGCTTGGCGGTCAGTCCCGCCGAACGCTGGCGCACGGCCTCGAGCGCCAAGAGCGCGCCGGTCGCGCAGGGCAGAGCGTTGTCGACCACGTAGAGCTCAAAGTTGGGATACTCGGCGCGCACGGCGTCCGCCGCCTGGCACGCGGAGTTGTAGCTCGACGACAGCGCCGAGGTAAAGCACAGGTAGACCGTGGGCGTGCCCTCTTTGGCGCACTCGGTAAAGAACTCGATATAGCGACCGAGTGACACGGCGGAGGTAGACACGCGAGCGCCGGCGCGCATGCGGTCGTAGAACTCCTTAGGCGTGATGCTCGACCAGATATCGTCCGTGCGCTCCTCGCCATCGATAATGAAGGGGAAGCCCAAGATATCGACATCGAGGTTCGCGGCGACCTCGGGGCTAAAGTCGCAGCAGGTATCGACGACGATGCGGCAACGGTCCGAATGACCGGCGGATGCGGCCTTGTCCATCAAAGCGACTCCTTACGTAAAAAGGCGGCCATCCGCATGGGATGGCCGCCAACCGTTAACTCATGCAAGTTAACGTATTTTACTCGTCAAGTGTTTCGATGCGGGGCTTGATGATGCCATATCCACCATTCTTACGGTGATACACCACATTGATGAGGCCAGTCGTCGCGTTCTCGAACACGTAGAAGTCGTGACCCAGCAGATCGGTCTGCACCAGCGCCTGCTCCTCAGTCATCGGGGTGACGTCGATAACCTTCTCGCGGACGAGCAGGTCGTCCTCCTCCTCGGGCAGCAGCAGGTCGGCCAGATCCTCGACGCGTTCGACCGGCGCGACATCCGCGGCGCTGGCACCGCCCTGGCGGTTGTCCACGACCTTGGTCTTGAACTTACGCAGCTGGCGGGTGACCTTATCGGCGGAGAGGTCGATGGCGGCGTACATATCTGCACCGTGCTCGGCAACGCGAATCACCGAACCGCGGGCACGAACCGTAACCTCGACGATTGCCGGGTTGGGGTTCGAGGGGTTCTTCTCATAGCGAAGTACAACGTCGACCGTCATGGGCTCGATATCGAAAACCTTGAGCGCCTCGCCGATCTTCTCATCCACATGCGCACGCAGAGCATCGGTTACCGTCGTCTTGCGTCCAGAAACCTTGATATCCATACGTGGCTCCAATCTGCCTCGGGGACTTACTGTACTGGCTATGTACCCATTGCCGTGCATTTAATCACGCGGATTCCCAAAGACCCGAATAACGATTGCTTGATACCGCATACCGAAGTCTCGCACTTTTCTGTGGCAAAGTGCGCTATAGGAGGGAGCCGGCGACTTTGTATTTGGTCCCGAAAATTGGCTTTGACCTGCTGGTTTTATAGAGATGAAAAAGCCGGGCTCCCCTATTGGGGAAGCCCGGCAGTGCGTGTTGAAACCGTGAAGAGGCATCCTTTCCAACGTATAGGAGACACCACCCCTAGCAATAACTAGCTATTAAGCTTGTTAATGTCGTCGTCGGTGATGGTGTCTTCCTGGCTGGACGATTTGTCTTCGGAGGATGCGGTCTCATTGTTGAAATCGGAGGACTCGCTGCCAGAGGACGTGGTCTCACTGGACTCAGAGTCGCCCGGCTGCACGTTAGCGCCCGAAACCGTCTTAGTGGTGAGGTCGTAGGGCATCGTGCCGTACCAGACGCAGTGGACCGCCTCGAGCGTGCCGTCGGCCGTAATACCGTCGAGGGCATCGCTCACGGCACGGCACAGTTCGTCATTGGACGAGAGGCCCGCAACACCAAGCGTCGAGGGTGCCTCGAGCGCACCGACATAGGAGATCTCGCTCATCAGGCGTGCAAGGTAGCCGCCGGCCGTGGAGTCGCAGATCACATAGTCGACCTCGCCGGACTCGAGCGCCTCAAAGCACTCGTTGATGTTGGAGTAGGTCTTTTGGTTGGCGGTGATGCTCTGCTTAGCAAGCGCCTCCTGCGAGGCCGAGGACATCTGGATACCCAGAGTAGACGTGTTAAGGGTATCGGTGGAAACGCTTAGCGACCCACCATCGCTGGTTTTACCGAACACGGAAGCGGCATCGTACAGGCAGGTGCCGAGCGAGCTAACGTCCCCGTCCGTAGAGTTGATCTCGCCGATAAAGATATCAGCCTTTTTGTCGCCGAGCGCGGAACCTGCCGAGGACGCATCGACAAAGGCGACCTTAAGGCCCATGCGGCTTGCGAGGGCGCGGGCAGCGTCGACTGCATACCCCGTGAGCTCGCCGTCAGCGCCCTGCATGGCCTGCGGCGCATCGGAGGTATCGAGGGCGACCGTCAGGGTACCGGGAGTGACCAGGGCATCATCCGACACCGTGGGCGTGACGGTCTCGTACTCGATCTGGTCGATCGTGGGAGTCGTGAACGTAGACAGCGGGTTGAACGCGCATCCGCTCAGGCCCAAAACGGCGATGACCGCTGCGGTCCCAGCACCTAACCGAGCCGCGTGCATCAAGCTGCCCCTCACCATGTCCACTACCCTGCCTTCTGTGTCGTATACGATCCGTGCGTTGCGCGGAATATCAGATTGTTCCCACCAGCTGACCTGGTATTTGACCCCACACTTGCGCACCGGGGTGTTTGCTCGGGAGGCCGCAGCCACCTTCACGACTGGCCCGCTCGCCCGCGAGGCGGTATTGCCCCAAAGAAAGTAGAACGGACGGTGCGGCTTACATCTAGGACGCGCCATGATCGCGCCGCGCGCACGCGGTCGCTTACGTGGATCCCTTTGACCGCGTCTGTCTTGGACTAGGACGGGCATTTCGTCCGTCCGCAACCACAGCCTGGTAGGAACGTAGCGCATTATAGCTAAGTTCAAGCTAAAGTTTAAGGTTAGGGGCGTCATTCGCATCGCGAGTACAGATTTCGCAGGTCGGAGTGGGCTATTCGTGCCTCTGTGAAGCCCGGAGCTCCCCTATGGGGAGCTCCGGGGCACCCTTCTTGGGGTGCCGTGGCCAAAAAACGGCAAATATGAGTACTGTCACCAATTTAGTAACAGGCAATTTTGACCTCTCGGACAGATTTTGCGCTCAGTGTCGCCAATCTGATGCTTAGTTATTCTACATTTGTTTATTATCTTCTTACTTTATGCCGCCTCCGAGTCCTAAAATCTTTGATTTTGCTGTTACTGATTTAGTGACAGTACTCATATTTGCCATATTTTGGCCAGGGCATATGATTAACCCCCTATTTTCGACGTGAATTAGACCAGCTTAAGCCCAAAACACGCCCGCAGCGTGTTAAGCAACGCCTCTTGCTTCTTCCTGCGGGCATCGACACGATTCCGGTACCGCTTTCGCATGCGCTGGTGGATGCGCCATGCGAGCGCTTCCATCGCTTCCATGTCGCGGAGCAGGTAGCGCACAGAGATGTGGTGTAAGAGGCGGGGCATGCCC
>NZ_QSBV01000010.1 GCF_003465825.1 Collinsella sp. AF02-46-1 | reverse complement strand
AAAGCTGGCCGCTGCGCGGCCAGCAGACTAAAGTCTTGAACTAGAAAGGGGGCGGCAACCGGGTGGTTGCCGCCCCCTTTGCGAAGCTAGTTGGCTTCGGAACTAGTGATCGATGCCGTTGAGGTTCACCCTCGTGAGCGTGTAGGTCACATAGTCGGGCGATTGAGGCGTTGCACTCGCCGTGCTGCCCGTGACTAGGCTCGCCGTCATCACCAGACGATAGTTCGCGTAGAACTGATCACGCTGTTCAGCCTGCGTGTTGACCTTAACGGTAAAGGGCAGGTTAAACGTGGTGTCGCCGTTCTGTGTTCGGAACTTGCCGTTCTCCTTCGAGTCAGTGAAGGTGATCGTGCTACCGGAGGGAGCGACCGCGGCAAGCTTACTCTCCGTCACTGTTACGTAGTTGGAGATATCATCCGTTACGCTCTCATACGTGCCGTCGGTTCCGCGGCGCTGAAGCGCGAGCGTGTACACAACAGAGTCTGCGTTCGCAATTGCCTCGGCGGCGTTGCTGAGTCCACCCAGTTCATACGTGGCACCCAGACCAATCGTGCCATTCGCGATCGGACGCAGGTCGTCCACGTTAATGCCAAGCTGCGACTTCTCAGGCGCCGATAGCGTAATGGTCGTATCACCCGTGTCCATGCGATAGTATCCAACGTTGCCGCGCTTCGTCATCGCCAGGCTCGAGGTGGCAAGACCAGAATCGCGCGTCGAAAGCTTGGCGGTATAGGACATCTTGGTACAGGCGTCCTCGCCAGACTGCTTGGACAGGGAGATAACCTTGTTGCAGCCGTCCGGCGTAAGGCGAATCTCTTCCACTACCGTACGCACGGTAAAGGATCCGCCCGCTGCACGCTTGCGGATTCCGGCAAGGTCATGGTCGAGCGTGAGCCTCAGTGAGTCATCACCCGTATCCGTCACAATCTGTGTAAACGCAGGCGTCGAAGCGTCATACGGCTCCCAATCGCTGCCATTCCACCTGTAGTTCTGATTGCCGATGGCAACATAGAACTTCGCAATCGCCGAAGTTCCGCTCGGGAAACTGCTTACTCCCATTAGGTTGTTGTTGGCGCCATAGCGACACAGCGATGTATCGAGCTGATAGAACAGATGGTCGCTCTCTGTATAGTATTGGCTCGGGCTAAACGTAACCGTATCCATGACATCGAGAGAAAGAACGTAGGCGGCACCGTCCTCCGACTTCGAAACCGGAATGCACGCCCCATCTTTTTTGTCGACTACATTCTGCTCATAATTGGACAAGATACTGTATGTCGATGCCGTACTGTTTTGAATATCGTCGCTGCCATCGGTGCGTAAAACATGATGCAGATTCCAAGATATGCGGGCACCCGAAGAATTCGAGTCAATAGACGAAGCCGTAAAACCGTTGATATTAGCTTGCGTCACGCCGTCGCCCGACTTGGGCACGTTGACAACTAGGTAGACGCTCTCCGACGCACGCTGCTCCTTGCCGTTATCCTTAGGCACCTCTAGCGTATAGCGACTGTTGCTGGGAACGTCAGCACCCGCAACCTTAAACAGCGTCCACTTGCCATCGAGTTTCGCTTTAGCGGTCGCCTCTGCCTCGTTATCACACACGGTCCATGTGCCGGCGCCATCCTGTGTGGCCGACACATCCAAAATCTCGCTCAGCCATCGCTCCTGATATGGATTGCCCGCAGAATCCTTAAAGCCGTCGTTTCCGCTCAGGGAAACGCTCGTTGCTCCGCCTTCGCCCACCGTATAGTGATACTCTCTGCCACCGGCCCGGCCGTCAACGTTCGCATCGATGAGCGCAAGCTGGCTGCCCTGGGGCAACCTTCCGTCGGCACCATTGAAGAGGATGCTCTTACCGAGCCCCTTCATCGAGCCGCCAGCAGCCATATAGCTGTCCCAGCCAAAGTCGACTTCCTTCCCATTGGCAGAATTGTATGTCCAGGTAAGCAGACCCGTCATCGGCTCGCCAAAGCTCGTAAGCACGTGTGCATCTTTTCCAAGGTTAGCGTAGTCGCTTTCTTTAAACTTAGTGCCGTAATCATACGTTGCAGTGAAATCGATCTCGAGCTTGCGCTTAACGATGATCGGCACCTGAACGTTGTAGCTCTGACCCGCCTCGGTAAAGGTGACGGTCAGGAGCGTAAAGCGACCCATGCCGTTATCCCAATCGGAGCTTGGGCTAAACGACATGTTGTTCTTGCCGTTGTTCACCACGCGAAGCGTGGGATTGTTCGACGCGTCATCGTCCTTAACGAACACACCGTCCTTGAGTTGGAAAACCTCTGCTTTGGCCGTCACGTGCGGATTGGTGCCATTCTCGTTATTCAATCTGCAGGCATCGGAGAAGCCGCCGTTCGTGACGATGTTTAGATAGCTCTTGACCGTCGTGTTGTCGTTGCCAGAGATCACCAAAACGGAGAAATCCGTTGTGGCTTGGTTGCTGCTTGTATCATTATTCGAATTGAACTTACTGGCCACGGATGAGGCATCGTAGCTCGACTTATTTTGATAGGCGCCGTTGTCATTAATGCCGCCGATATTCGTGTAGGTGTAGCGATCGGCAACACCGGTGCCTGCCTCGCTCTGGACGGTCGCCGCGGTGTCGATGGTGGCGCCGTCGCCAAACAGGTAGCGATCGGTGGTGTCGTTGTCGGAGGCACGCACCGCCAGCGTGCTTACGGGGCTCGTGGTCACGTACGGGCTTGCCGCCGTGGTAGCGGTATCGTCCGCACCGTAGAGCGTGGTGCCCTCGTCGGGCGCGCGCAGCGTGTCCTTATAGTCGCCGAACGCGATGTAGGTCTTCCTGTTTACGGCGGCCGTATTGGTCGTGTAAACCATCGGCGGCAGATCACGCGTGGTCTTGCCGTTGCCGAGCTTTACGTTCACGCCCGCTGCGGAGAGGCTATAGCCGTTTGTGTCAACCTCGCCTAAGAGCACGCCCTGCTTAGAGCCCAATTTGTAGGTATTGCTGTCCATGAGCACGTTTACCAGATGGAACTGGCCGCGTCCGTCGCCCGCAATGCCGCCGTTGGAGGTTCCGCCAAACGTTGTGTTAGATACCTTTGTGTTGGTGACGTTGATGACGTCGGCACCGCTGTTAATCGCGCCAAGTAGACCGCCGCTCCACCTGCCCTTGATCGTGGCGCACTCAATCGCGATATTGTTGCAGGCTATGTTCACATTGCTGAAGTAGTAGCCGATAAGTCCGCCCGAGCATTGGTCGGTGCCGGCAATGTTGATATTCTCGACGCTACAGTCCTCAAACCAGTACGTGTTGGGGCTGCCACTGCTCGTGACCTCGCCAATCAAGCCGCCCGCATTACGGATGCTATTGTTCGTTCCGGTGGCATCGCCGATGATGGCGCTCTTGGCATCGCCTCCGGCATCAATGCGCACGTTGCTTATAGAAATAACGCCTCTATAGGCGCTTCCGACCACACCGCCGGCGCCCATGTACTTATCGGTGTTCGACCCGGTGGCGAGTACATTTACCCCAGAGATGACTGCCGTGCTCGATGCGACGGCTTCCGTGATGCCAATTTTGGTGTTCACCGATACGTTACTGGAGGTATAACCGAACACGCCGCCCACGTAGGGTGTTGTTCCCGTGGCGGTTATGGTCGAGTTTTTGCCAATAGTCTTCTCGTATACCCCCGTGGCCGCGGTTGTCCACACGCTGCACGGCGAGGCGATCGCACCCACATAGCCGCCAACGTACTTCTCGCCCGTGACGCTAAGGCCAGTGTATGAGCAGTCATAGAGATTCGCGGGCGCCTGCGTGCCGGAGCCGAAATTGACCATATAGGTCACGTCGTTATCCGTCCTTCGGCTGGTACGGCCCGAGCTGCCAAGAAGCCCTCCTACGCTCTTTGCGCCCAACACGGTGCAGTTCTTCATCTGTACGTTGCGGTAGACGCCACGCGTGTTGCCGTCGTAGTTGGCCGTTGCGCCCGCCAATAGGCCGGTGCCGATGAGGTCGTTCGATGCCGGTCCCGAGGCAATGCTACCGTTGGCGTCTTTGTACGTGAGCGATACGTTGCAGTTACTAAAGGTAAGGTCTTTGACCTGAGCGCCGTCATTCGCGGTGACGCTCTGCCCCACATTGGTTGAGGTGAACATCACGGTGCTGAATAGGCCGCCCACGCCCGAGACCTTATAGTCGTCATCGGCATATTCGACGACGCCGTAAGTGGCATCTTTGGCGCCTACCGTGATGGTGGCCCCGTTGCCGTCGATCGTTGCCACGTGCGGCGTGATGCGGTCGCGATCGGTGGACGCCTCGTTCGAGCTGCAAGCATTGGAATAGTAACGGCCGCTAAGGCCCACGTATCCCGTGCCGTAGCCGGTCATATCGTAGGTGGCATTTTCCTTGAACTCCAGGCTCATGCCGATAGATTTCGACGCGCACACGTAGCCCGTTTGGTAGTCGGCAGCGTAGGACGCCACCAGGTAGGGCGAATTTACATCGTCATCATGGTCGAGCGGGCCGTGCCACCCCTGTTTGCCCGGGGCCTTCTGGTCATCGTTTTTGGCGGTTTCGAAATCGCCGGCAGCGCTCGCAGGCTTGCCCACGCAGTCGTAGCTGGCATTTCGCACCTTACCATATTCCTTGTTGCCAAACAGGTAGCCGTTTATCGCCGGGTCCTGCTTATCGCTGCCCCAGTACGCCTTGGAGCCGCGGAACACGCCATAATTAGCGTAGTCGGTATGTGCCGCTCCAGCACCCGCACCCGAGCTAATGATGGCCGAGAGCACCAAAAGGCCCTGGGCGTTTTCCACCGTGGTCACGGGTGCCTCGGCATCAGTGCCGATATACTTGTTGTCGGTGCCCGTGGTAGTGACGCAGGCGGTTCCCTTGTTTGTGAGCTCGTTGATCTTGTAGCTAGCGTTACCGTTTTCGACTTTGCAGCCCTCGCTAAAGGCATAGCCATCAATCACACGGCCAACGTAGGGATTGTCGTACTGCCGGAAGTTGCCCGTTCCAAGCCCCTGAGACTTGTCGCTGGTTCCAGCGCGCCAAGACGTCCCTGACATATTGCGGAAGATCACACCGCCGCCCGCAATGGCACCAACGTAACCGCCGACGGGAACAAGATGTGACTTAGTTCCGCCACCAGTAACCGTAAAGCCAGTTGTGGGGTTATCGGCCGTCGCCCCATTTACGACCACGCCATCGATAATGTTATCGCCACCAAGGATGCAGCCGATAACGCCACCAAAGAACGCCGTTGGGGCACCGTCGGCGTCCTTGGCAGAATAAGTAATCGCCGCCGACTCGTTCACATAATTGATGTTGAGGTTGCGTACCACGCTGCCATAGCTATAGGGAACCAGGCCGCGAAGCTCGCCCTTGTTGTTTTCAATCTCAATTGTTGCAGTCGAGGCGCCCAGATCGCCAACGATAACACCGCGGAACGGATTGGCCTTGTTGCCAAACCCGCCAAACGATGTCGCATCGACGGTAATCTTACTATCTTTGTCAGGCTCTATGCTGTAATACGCACTCTGTATATAGCGGCGCACGGTTTCGTCGCTCAGCGTCTGCTCGGGATCGGTCTTATCGCCGATCTTCCTCTCCCATTTTTTATCAGTACCGTTTGCCTGCTTATAGACGTACGTAACCTCATTGTTGGTCGATTGGTCGCTGCGGCGAGTGCAAAGCGCACTCTGGTCAGCGGCAATGGTGACTTCCCAGCCATCCAATGCCACGCTATTGTTGATGTAGTTGGCGATGGCGTTCATCTCCGTCGCGTCCTTAACGGTATACGGATCGCCATATGTACCACATCCCGTTATCAGCTTTGGAATACGCTGGTTGACTTTTATTTCGTGGTACTGGACATTGCTCTCGGTGGCCTTCCCCTTATAAACATAAGGAAGATAGTCACCGAACACCGGGGCATCGACATTCGCCGTCTTATCCCCAGCCTTCACCAAGCCGTTAGGGGTGCCATACGTCGCTTCATCGTAATACCAAAGCTGCTTGCCGGAGTACTCCGTGCCTTTCCTATCAATTTCGGATCCGTAGGTCACCTTGTCATTTTGAGCGGCATCTGCTGTAAAGGTATAGTCCGCCGAGCCCGTGCCGCCGGTCGCGTAGCCAAAGCTCTCCAGCAGGCTCGCGTGGGTAAAAATCGAATTGTCCGTTTGGCTGGGCAAGCTTATTTTCTCAAACTTCGCTATGACCTGATTGGCCTTATCTCCCACGCCGAGCTCGCCAAACAAGCTTGTAGCTGCAATCTTTTTTTTCGTACCGTTATTGTACGAATCGGTTACCGAGATATTCTTCGCATCAAGGTTTACAAGGGTCTGCATCTGGTTGATTAGCAGTGGAGCGTATTGGGTGGCGTTCGTCACACCATCGACCGCAAGACCATCGAGCACTAAACCGTTTATCGTGATTTGTGCCACATTGGTTTTTTTGACGGGTCCGTAGATATAGCGACACACAAGCGCGCCAGACGAGCTTCCCCAATCGCTCACAACAGAGCCCACGGTACCAGCAAGCGTGACATTCTCAACCTTAAGATCGCCCGTGTGAGTTCGGATGAGAGCGCAGTGCATATTCTCGTGCTGCGTGGCTTCGTTATTCTTTTTATTGCCTTCTTGCTCAGCTTTAATATCGGAATAATGGAACGTAATGGTTGCGTTTTTTACCGTTACCGTGGAATTACTGGTGGGGTTGGTGGGGTAGAAGCTGTATCCCTCTAGGTTGATAGCCACGCCCTCGGAACCGTTCGTACCAATATTGTTTCCTTTGAAAATCTCACGATTTCCCGGAATGATATAGCCCTGAATTGCAGGCGGGGCATACAGGCATGCACACCAAAGCAACAAGTACTCCGGGCGGTCCATCCAGCTGCTCGCACTACTATTTTTTGAGTTGCTGCCTACTACCGTATACGCCTTGTCAAGATTGTAGTAATACCTCGTCCAAGCGTTGGTTTTGCGTGAGTTGCCGAAATCCGTTCGATTGTGATAGCTGTTATCGCTTCCCGGATTTCCGCTCATGTCGAGCTTGCCATTATTAACGTCGTCTTTGGTGTGAAGTGAAACGACAGTGTTCCATTCGGCATCGATTAGCTTGCTGCCTGGCTTCCTGCCGTCGCCAACCCATTCATCAAACTTCTTTATGGACTTAGCTTCCGCAACATGAATGCCTTCGACCCTATAGGCAGTACCCCAATAAGCCTTATCTTCTAGATATAATCCCGCATACGGCTCGGAACCGTATATTCCGTCGGCTACCCTGCTGCCACGGCCGACGAGCAAGCCCAACATCTCGGCGTTGCTCGCGTTAATGGTTGCACCCGAAAGGTCGATGGCATAGTCGTTGATGACCCAGTGGCCACTAGCGGCGTATACAAGACCGCCGAGCTCCTTGGAATTCTCCGCAGTTATTGAGGCCTTGGTTGTTCTCAGAGCATAGGAGTTTACATCCTTGTTAACGCTGTTATCTCCGATAGTTACGACCGCGTTGCCCCAGCTATAACCCAAGAGACCGCCCGCGCCATTGAGCTTATCGCCGTTTTTGCCGACGCTCATGGCGAACGAATCGAACACCAACCCTGCGATGTTGACGGTCGCCACATTGGTCTTGTTTGTCACGTTTTCTTGTTTACCCTGTGCGATGCAGCCGATAAGGCCACCAACTTGGGCAATCTTGCCGCTGGCGCAATTGCCGGTTTCGATTTTGCCGCCGGCTTCGAGACCCGTAACATTGAATGTCGAGGCATAATCGCCCACATAGCCGATGGCGCCGCCAATGCGAATATTGCCGTTAAGCGTTTTAGTTGCAGCGATGGTCGCTTGAGCCTTGCTGCTGCCCCCAAACGTAACCGTGGAAGCTGTCGACACGCTGCCCGCAATACCACCAATGTTCACATCGTTAATGTTCACATCGTTAGCGAACGTATCATCGCACGCGATATTCGTTTTGCACGTTGCGCCAGACAGCGTCAGACCGCCCGCAATGGTGCCCGCAAGCGATCCGGCATCAATGGCCGCGCCGTTATCGAACTTCATAGAGCCGGCGATTGTGACGTCGGAGACAGTTGCGCCGTTGATTGCTGCGAACAAGCCCAGGCGGCCGTGGCGATAGATTTTGCCGTTGCCATCACTGGTGGCACTGACCTCGCTATTGCCGCGCATGCCGTAAGGCTCGCCCACCGCCAGACTTATGGTGTGACCGTTGCCGTTGAGCGTGGCGGTAAAGCTGTGGTTGTTCTCGTTAACGCCGGCTTGCTCTTTGGGCTGTCGGTCTTTGGTAAGGCCGGTAAGACCTGTGCCGGAAAGGTTGATGTCTGCGGAGAGCGTGATGTTCGTCGAAGGAATCTGAGCGAAATTGTCATCCGCAACGTCCTCCACGGCGGAGAAGTACCCGCTCGTTTGCCAGGTGATCGCCAGCTTTGCGAAATCGTCGACGCCTGCCAGCACAAAGGCGCCACCAGTTTTTACGAGGTTCGATTTAAAGATACACTGGTGCGAATCGTTGATGGTGATGAGATCATTGCTCAGCCCACTGCCCAGGCGAATGACCTGACCATAGCTGTAGATGTCATCAATCTTGACCTGAGTGGTGGGGCGCTTGTATTGCCATTTTGTGATATCGCCTGCGGTGGCACCGCCGTCGCTTCCGCTACCCGCGGCAAAAATGAGTGAGTTGAAGTTCTCATAGACTAGCTGCGCGGTGTGGTCGTTTTCCGCGAATCTGGCGTCCGACAGATCGGTGACACCGCTGAACTTAACGATGCCGCGCCACGACGATCCGACGACTCCGGCAAAGCCGCCGTTCGAGCCGCCGATGGTGGCGTTGCCGGCGGTTTCGACCTTTAGGCCGCGCACTTCTAGAACGTTTTTTGTGTCCACGACGCCCACGGCACCGCCATACTTGCCACTATTGCTGGCGTAGCCCGATGTTGCACATGTCACCGTTGCGTCATCAATGACCACGGCAGACTCGTTGGGACTCCCGTTGCCTTCGCCAAGGTAGCCTACCAGGCCGCCCGCATAGGTGAGCTTGCCGTTGGAGCCCACGCCAAACGACACCGCGGCGCCATCCTGCACCGTGAACGCACGCAGTGCCTCGCCATCCTTCCTGCCCCACAGCTTGCCCACCAAGCCGCCGTAGTTGCCGCGCACGCTATTGTTGTTGTCCGTTCCGTTTTGCAACGTACTTGTATACGATCCGCCGCTGACGGTCACATCGCCGTTCGAGATGTCGAGCTCGCCGAACAGTCCGCCGGCAGAAGGAGCGACGCTCGTGTTGGATACGCTGAGATCCACGCCCTCGCCAAAGTCGAAGATGTCGCCATTGATGGTGAACTTGCCGGCAAACGAGGCGTCGCCGATAAGGCCACCTGCATACGTGCCGGCCGATGATGACCCAACCGCGCGTGCAGGCTTGATGGTGATGGCATTGCCCGAGGCGTCTTTTCCGCTGTTATCCGTACCCACGGTAAGCGTGAGGTTGGCTGCCTTGCCGATAAAACCGCCGCTGGCGGTGGTGCCCTTGACGGTGAGCGCGTGTAGGTCGAGAGCCTCCGTGACGTTGACCATGGCACCTGCACTCGAGCCAACGAGGCCTACAACGCCACCGGCAAAGCCGCTCGTGGACTGGACGGTGGCGGCGGGAACATTGGTCAGGGTGCCGACGCTCAGGGTCGCACCGTCCTTGACTTCGCCTACGAGCAGCCCAGCGTTGTCAGAGCTCGTTTCGACGGTTCCGCCTGAGGCCAGATCGTTGGGGAACGTGACGGACTCAACCGTCAAGGCCCCGCTTTCGACCGTGTTACCAATCAAGCCAATGTTGCCCGTCGCATTCACCTTGAGAATCTTGTGGGAACCGGTGAAGCTATAGGTAACTTTCGCAGCAAGATAGCCCGTCGTCTCACCCAGGAGGGGTGCCGTCAAGACGGAAGTCGTATCATCCTTCTTATCAACGGGACCCGCGATGTCAACCGACGCGTTAAGCGTCTTACTCTCTTCGCTGTTTTCCGCACCGCTGACCTTCGAAGCGACCATCGGCGCGCTATAGCTAGTCGCGCCCACCCACTTCATCTTGACCATATTGTTTTGGTCGGTCAGCTTGAGGCTATTAAAAACCGTCCGATCAGTCGTGAGCTCGACGGGACTATCAGCGCCATTCAGCGACCTATAGATCCTGCCTTCAAACGGATGCTCATCGCTGCCAAAGCCCTGGAAAGACATGCCGTTATTAGCCGACTCGGTGAGCTTCGCATCGCCCGTGATGATAACCTTGATCTGCGCATCATAGTAAAGCGAAGCGTCGGCGTTAGACAGGGCGGCGAACGCCTCCGACGACTTGACATTGAGGCTTTTGATTCCACTGTTATCTTCTTTGAGCACGATGTTTTCCGCACCATTAGCCTTGAGCAGCTCGACAAGCTTTTTCAAATCCGTGATCGTCGCACCCGCCTGGGCCTCAGCGTCCTCCGAAGTCGCATCATCGGCATCTTGCTCGGCGTCGTCAGCGGCGGCATCGTCAGCGGCATCGTCGCCTTCCGTCTGGTCGCCCGTGGAATCGGAACCCATGGCGCTATCGGTGGTATCGCCTGCTGCAGCGTCATCCTTCGCCGCGTCATCCCCAGCACTGTCGCTGTCGGCACCGGTATCACTCGACCCAGACCCGATCGTGACATCGCCGTTGGTCTCGCCGCCCTCGGCAGTATCCAACGCCTTCGCAGATGCGGCAGCAATCTCGTTCGAGATGTTCTGCCAGCCTGCCGCCACAGCAACCACCGTGGGCGAGCATGCTTGGAGCACCATGACCACCGTCATGAACTCTGCGAGTATGCGCTTTGCCGTTCTCATCGATTCCGTACCTCTTATCCTAAAAACTCCGCTTCCAGAGTTATTGAGTCTCCGTCGTGCCCGTCAGGGTAGTTCCGCTCACGCTAATGCCCAGGTCACCCCAGCCACCGGGCGTTTTGCCGTCCGCTCGGTAAAAGTTGACGACCATCGAACCCGGCTCCATGGTGAACGTAGCCTTGCGAGCTGCAGCATCCACCGTCGCGCCATGGTTGGTCTCGAAGAACGGATCGATCTCCACGTTCTCCCCCCACGTGAGCGTGACGTTTGCCGGTGCGCCCGTAACCGTCACACGGTAGTTGTACGCAGCGTAATCAGCAAACTTGCCAGCCTCATCAACCAGCGCGCCCTCAACCGCAGCGGTTTTGACCTCGGCCTTCTTTGACGGCACGACTTTCGCCGCCAGACAGGTGAGCTCGGTGCCGGGGCTCTCCTTCGAAACAACCATGGCCTTAATCACAAAGTAGGCATGTCCCAACTTGTCCTCAGGAAAGGTCACGGTGTAATCGTTCTTGGTAGGCTGATTCTCCGGAAGCTTGACGTTTCCGGCGGGTTGGGGCGCATAGCTCCACGTGGCACCATCGAGCCCATACCCCTCGACCGTCAAGGTATACGTCACGTTTTTATCGTTGCAGAAGTTGCTGTTGCTCAGCAAATAGTTATAGATGCTAAAGGTGAAGCTGCACTGCTTGTTGTTGGGATATACCGTAACGGAGCGCTGGGCGCGGTCGAGCTCGTCGTTGCCAGGCGCACTCATATAGCCCGTGAGCAGGTCGCTCGCAAACAGGCTCTGCGCGGTGCCCGTTGCGGCGACGGACTTTAGAAATCCGTTGGCGGTGTAGGCGGAATAGGTAAAGTAACCACCCGTCACGAGCGCCACGGCGCAAGCAAGTGCGATTGCTGCCACAACCAGCTTATTCTTGGCTAGGCTCTTGCTTTTTGCCAGCTGCTCGCGCTCGGCATCCTGCTGCTTCTCTCGCTTCTCCATGTGCGCCCCCTCTCCTACTTACCGCTCGTGTTGCGCGCGATCAGGTAGATCACATCGGTCTCTTTGGCGCTCTCGTCCCACGAAAGCTTGATGATAAAGTTGAGCGTGTCATTGTCAGTCGAGCCGTCGAGCGTCTTAGCGTTGAGTTCGCTCTTGCCGAATTTCTTGTATCGGTAGAGCGGGCGCGCGTTGCGCTGGACGTTTTGATAGTCCTTGAACGTAGGGTCGCTTGCGCCCTCGCCCGGCACGGCTGCCAGACCGTCGTTCTCCTTGTTGATATATTCGAAGCTCGTAAGCAGGTTCTCTCCGGTTGCTTTCCAGCTATAAGATTTGCCGTCTGCGGTACCGCTCACGTCGGGCGTCTGGAGCGCAGACGTGTTCTCGGCTCTGTACAGCTCAATAGTGAGACCTGTAATGTTGGTCGTATTCGCGAGTTGCAGCTCAAAACCGTCACCGCCCGTTTGCACGCAAAACGCGCGCTTGAGCGTCACCGTGTTGCCAGTCTTGGTATCGCCGTATTCGGGGTTGTAGCTCAGGTCGATCTGCTCTGTTGCCGTAGCGTTGGGGCCCAGCACTTTGAGCTCTGCCGGCTCCTTGATCTTGCCGACGGTGGAGCCGCGATTGGCATCGACGAACCATCCGAGCGTCAATCCCAGCAACACGAGAAGCACGGTAAGCAAGCCCATGATGGCAAGGGATTCGCGACGGTGGCCGCTCACCCAAGCCTTGATACGCTCGATGCGGCCAGCCGGACGCGCTTCGCCGTGCGAGCCGAACCCGTTGCCGCCGGGGTTTGCCGCTCCTTCGTTGTGTTTGATATCGCCCTGCTCGCGGGCATTAAGCTGCTCGTCCATTTATTTATCCGCCTCCTTGGCGGTAAAGCGCACGCGAATGTACTTGACGTTCTTGCCGATAATCTCGTCGGCGTTGTTGTAATAATTGGCGCAGGTTTCCACATCCGCAGAGGACATGCCGGCTCCGACAGGCGGAACCGCGCTAGGCGCCTGACCTGGCACGCTCGTGCTATCGGCGCGGAAATAGCACGCGTGGTTATTGTTGATGTCGCCGACGAGGGTCGTGTATCCCCCCTCGTCGCCTGTGTTAGCGAAAAGGTTGCCACCGTAGCCGGCGTTGCCCGTGCGAACATAGCTCTTGAACTGCTCCGGCCAAATCCAGTAGAGGGTTTTGGTGACGGTTTCGGTCGTATTGTTTGAGCCCTCAGCACGAAAGCTCTTCGCCGGAATGGTAAAGCTCTGTGTGATGACGGTGACGCTCGCTCCGTCCTGGGTCACCGTGGTTGTCGTGGGAACCAGCGGATTGGAGTAAAAGCCAGAGGTGTCTTTGCCCTGGAAAACCAAGATATGGCCGCGCACCAGATTTTTAAGCGAGTTGATGATCTCTTCATTTTTCGATGCGTCCGTAGCAGTGCCGTCCGTGCCCGCAACGCTCGTCTGGACAGAAATCTCCCAGGTCATCTCCACCGTAATATCGTGCAGGTCGTTGCAGAGCGGCTTGACGTTGAGCTGAAGCTGGCCCGCCGACCCCGGAGAAAGACTGCCATCGGCACTCATGTTATTGAGGTTGAAAAGATTGTTCACGGCAAGGCTTGTACTGTCCGACGCGTAGTTGTCCTGGGCGTCGTACTTACCTGCCGTGCCGCCCTGCGTTCCCGAGAGCACAAACCGTGGGCCCTTCGCCCCGATCGTACTCCCCGTGGCACTCACTCGGTTATTCGCGGCAAACCAGGCCAGGCATGCAAAGATGGCAACGATGGCGGCCAGCACAAACAGACCGCTCACCAGGAAATCCTTCCAGAAATCCTTGAGGGTCCGCACATGCTCGTCGGCAGCTTGGCGGTACTCGGCCGCCGTCTTGTGCTGCTGGAGCTCGCTATGTCGGTCCATGCCACTCATCGTTTGCGTTTGCCCTGCTAGCGGGCGTGCCATCCTTTCCGCTCGGTCGCGTTTATCCGTTGTTCGCAGGTAGAGAATTCAGGCAGAATACAACACCGTACGATAAGGTAAAAGAATAGCATTGACCTGCGGCTTGCTCCACAACGCAAGCCTTAATGATGTCTTAAAGATTACGAACAGCAGCTTCTTCCATATGCCAAGGACATGGTGCAAACAAACCTGACCACTTGCACCAATCCGCAGCACCGGGCAGCGGGCACACGGCGTGCCGCCCCTTAACACCCCAACGCGCGCACGGGTATCACGTAGATACCGTCCTCGACCTCGCGAGCGTACTCACCCACCCCCACAATCACGGCCATAAACTCCGGTTCGCGCGTGCGTGAACGAGGGTTTCCACAGACCTTCTTGCGAACGCGCTTGAGGCTCTCGACGCCGGCGCTCGCCTTATCTTCACTCACCTTAATCTCAAAGGCGGCCCACCGTCCGTCGGCTAGCTGCACGATAGCATCGCACTCAAGGCCCGAATCGTCGCGATAATAGCGCACAGGCGTGCTATCCAGCAGGTCGAGCGACCGCGCGTAGACCGAAAGGTCGCGTATGACCAAATTCTCAAACACCAGACCAAATGTCTGCCAGTCGGCAAGCAACGCCTGCAAGGACATACCTAGCAAGGCGCAAGCAAGGCTCGGATCTGCCAGATAGCGCTTGGGCTTGACGGTAAAGCGTCGTTTGTCGCGCGCGGCGGGAACCCAACCGGGGACCTCCTCGAGAATGAACATGCCTTTGAGGGCATCCAGGTACCTACGCACCTTGGTCTCGTCGGCAAACGCTGCGGGTTCCTCCTCGGCACCGAACATATTCATAAGAATCGTTTTATACGTGGTCGCCTGTCCCAGATTGCGCGCGATCGATGCGGAGACTCGACGAGCAATATCGGGGTCGAGACCGACCGCCGGGAAGCTGCTCGAAAACGCGGTGTTGAGATATTCGCGGGCGATGAGCTGGGCGTCAGCCGAAACCATATCGATCGCCTCGGGCCATCCGCCGCGGCAGGCGGCTTCGACAAGCCCCGGTGTATCGCCATTGCACCGGCAGGGCTCAAAACGATGCTCAAACAAGCCCGCCAGGCTCACCTTGCCGTTGGACTCACCTGTCTCGGCAAGCGTCATGGGGTGCATGCGGACGCGACCGATGCGTCCGGCTCCACTATGCGCGGGCGCCTCCGCCTTTGAGCCAAACGCAGGCGTGGCGGAACCCGTGAGGATATAGGCGCCGCGCGTGCCCCGGGTGCGGTCAACCTCGTGTCTAACGTAGTCCCAAATTTGGGGAACGCGCTGCCACTCATCGATAATATGCGGACGGTCTCCCAGCAACATCATCGCCGGGTCGGCACGTGCGAGGTCGAGATTCTCGTCGACATACGAGGCGGACGCCCCGTGCTCAAGCGCGGCCCACGTCTTGCCGCACCACTTGATGCCCGCAATCTCGACCGCGCCAAAGACACGAAGGTAGCGCTCGATTTGCGCATCCACGATACGTGGGATGTATCCGTCCCGATGTAGCCTCTCGCCTGCCATGAGCCACCCCCGCAGATTTCCAGGTCCTGCTTTCTGATTCTTCTATTCCACTGTAGCAAATTCGGATTTTCGGGTGGTTGCGATTCGGATTTTCGTGTTCATATAATTCGGATTTTCATGTTCTAAGTATTCGGATTTTCTGGTGCTCAAGATTCGGATTTTCTGAACCAGCTGGTCAGTGAGCGCCCTCATTGGCAAAAAGGCGGGGAGCACCGATAACGGCACCCCCCGCCCACTCAATACGCGATAGCTTTCTTGCCTAGAGCTCGTTGGCCGCGTGATATGCCGTGCGAATGGCGCTCGCAATGTCGGCGGTGCGCTCGCCCGAGCAGTCGCCCACGCAGGTCACGGGCACCGTCACGCCGTCCAGGTCAAACGCGTTGGCCTTGGAGCCTACGGCCATCACCACGTAATCGCAGGCGATCTTCACCGGCTCCTCGGCGCCGTCCTCGGTGGTGCGAATGGCCTCCACGCCCTCGTCGGTAATGGCGGTCAGGCGGGTCTTAACGTGCTGCTCCACGTTGTGCTCTGCGAAGTCGCTCATGATCAGCGGCAGAATGGTCTCGGACTCGCCCGCGGCAATCTTGTCGAGCATCTCGACAATCGCCACCTCGCAGCCGTGCTGCAGCAGGTACTCGGCAGTCTCGGTGCCCACCAGGCCGCCGCCGATAACGGCGACGCGGCCCGTAAGCTCCACCTTGCCGGCCAGCACGTCCCAGCTCGAGACGACCTTCTCCGAGTCGGCACCCGGAACGGGGATGACCACGTCGTGTGCACCCACGGCCACAATCGCGGCGTCGGCGGCGTTGAGTTCCTCGGCCGTAGCGGCGTGGTTGAGCTCAGCCTTCACGCCCAGGCCGGGCAGGATCTTCTCGTAGTACTCGACCGAGCGCATAATCTCGTCCTTGCGCGGAGGCGCGGCCGCCAGCACAATCTGGCCGCCCAGATGATCGCTCGCCTCGTAGACAGTCACGTCGTAGCCGCGCTTGGCCGCCACGCGCGCGGCCTCCAGGCCGGCAATACCGCCGCCCACCACGGCGATCTTCTTGTCGCCCTCGCCCGGCTTGATGGCGACGGTCGCCTCGTCGCCGTTCTCGGCATTAAGCACGCACGAAATGTACTTGCGGTTTTGAATCGCGTCGACGCAGCCCTTGTTGCAGTTGAGGCACTCGCGGATGGGCTCACCCGTGGCGGCCTTCAGCGCAATGTCGGGGTCGCACATGAGTGAGCGGCCATAGGCGATGATGTCAGCCGCGCCGTCTTCCAGAATCTTCTCGCCGGCCTCGACCGAGACCACGCGACCGACGGTTGCCACCGGCACGGAGACCAGGGCCTTAACGCGCTCGGCCACCGGCAGCGTCCAGTTGTAGGGCATGGCACCCATGGGCGGAATGGTGTCACCCATGTTGCCGGTGTGGTTGGCCTGTGCGACCTGGATCATATCGATGCCCGCGCCCTCGAGCAGCTTGGCAAACTCGCAGGCCTCGTCGGGCTGCAGGCCGCCCTTGCCGCGCGGCGTGCCGTCGGGGTTCTCCATGATCACGGGGAGCTTGTACTCCACCATCAGCTGCGGCGCGGCTTCCTTAATGGCGGCGACGACCTCCAGCGCGTAGCGGACGCGGTTCTCGAACGAGCCACCGTACTCGTCGGTGCGCTGGTTGAGGATGGCCGAGCACAGCGAACCCACCAGACGGTCGCCGTGGACCTCGATGGCGTCGATGCCGGCCTGCTGCGCGCGGGCGGCCGAGGCGGCGATGGCCTCCTTGATCTGGGTGAGCTGCTCTACGCTCGCCTCGTTCACAAAGTGCTGCATGTCGTGGTGCAGCTTGGCATATGCCTGCTTGCGGATCTCGTTGGACTCGGCCATCTTGGCGGCGAAGGCCTCCTCGTCGCCGGCGGCCTTGGCCTCCTGCGCGGCCTTGGCAGCGGCCATGGAACCCATGACCATGCGGCCGACGCCGGGCACGTCGTACTCGGGGTGGAACAGCTGCAGCGCGACCTTGGCGCCGTGCTTGTGAACGGCGTCGGCCAGCGCCTTAAACGTGGGGATCTGGGCGTCGGTCGCTAACTTGGGCGTGGGGCTTGCGGTCATAACGGGAGCGACGTCACCGATGACGATGTAGCTCACGCCGCCACGGGCCAGGCGCTCGTAAAAAGCCAGGCTGCGCTCGCCGATGGAACCGTCGCGCTCCTCGTAGCCGGTGGTCAGCGGCGGGAACATAATGCGGTTCTTGAGCTCAAGGGGGCCAACCGTAATGGGCTGGAGCAGCTTGGATGCAGGTGCGGTCATGGACATTCCTCTCTTGTAGGCGCGGCGGCGATGGTGCCGCGTAGTTGTCTAGAGGATATGGCATGGGAGCACAGTGGCGCAATGGAAATCGGCAGACAGCAGGTAACGGCAGGTGGATGGGGCGGGGCGGCCCGTCGGTTTGTCTCAATCTGTAACAGTTAGGCCCTATTTTGCCGAGCAACTGTTACAGATTGAGACGAACCAATCTAGCCTGCCGAAAGATCTAGATCTGTAACAGTTACTCAGTAAAAACCGTCCCTCGTGTTACAGATTTAGACAAACGAAGACCGTCCTGCCGAAACATCTCAATCTGTAACACCTAGCCGCTCAAATCGGGTCTAGATGTTACAGATCGAGATTTTGTTTGAGAGGCCGAGAATTGGACCGAAAACACGGTCCCGGAATAACAAAAAAGCTCGCCGGGTAGGCCGACGAGCTGCAAGTTCTTGGTCGCGGGGGCAGGATTTGAACCTACGACCTCCGGGTTATGAGCCCGGCGAGCTACCAGACTGCTCCACCCCGCAATGTCTGGGCGCCTCATGTGCGCAAGAAAGAATATTACGCGGGAGTTCGGTAAACGGCAAGGAAAATCTCGTAGAGCATAATTCCTTCATATTTAAACCCCTCAGCCCCTATCACCGTAAACGAATCGCAGCCGAGCGCCGTCGACGGCACGTATACAATGGTGCGCGTCCTTTTATGCCAACACCGGGAGTAGACATGCTGCTCGCTATCGATATGGGAAATACGCAGACGGCCATGGGCCTGTTTGACGGAGACGAGCTGGTGCAGTCGTGGCGTATGCCCACCGATCGCTCCTATACCGCCGACGAGATCCACGTGCGCCTGATGGGTTTCTTTAAGATGTACGGCCTCTCGCTCGATGCGGTTGACGCGATCGCCTTTGCGGGCGTGGTGCCGCAGCTCTCGCGCGAGTGGCACGCCGTGGCCGACCGCATTGCCGCAGACGCCATCGTCATCGGGCCGCAGACGGCCGCCGTGACCAAGCTGCGCGCGGCGCGCCCCCAGGCCGTGGGCGCCGACCGCGTCGCCAACGCCGTTGCGGCCGAGACTTTCTACGGCGCGCCGGCGATCGTGGTGGACTTTGGCACCGCGACCAATATCGACGTCATCGATGAGGACGGTTATTACATTGGCGGGGCGATTGCGCCGGGCATCCGCATCTCCATGGACGCGCTTGCCGCCCGTGCCGCCAAGCTCGCCAGCGTGCCGCTCGAGGCGCCCGAGCACGCCATCGGTCGCGACACCGAAGAGTGCATCAAGGTCGGCGCCGTGGTGGGCGCTGCCGCCATGGCCGAGGGCCTGGTCGCGCGCATGAAGCGCGAGCTGGGCCGCGAGGACGCCACCGTTATCGCCACGGGCGGCCTCGCCAGCATCGTCGCCGATTCGACCGATGCCTTCGACGTGGTAGACGGCCAACTCACCATCAAGGGCATCTGCGAAATCTACCGCCGCATGCAGAAGCTGGGGGTAAAACAGGGACATAAGTCGAGCACGCCCGATGTCACAGCCCCGCAAACGTTCGCCAAGCCTATTCCTCAAAACTGAAAAATTTTCAATTTTGAGGAATAGGGCGCTGGCAACCCATTCACCAGATAGGCGAAACCCTCCCCGGCACAGGCCGAAGAGGGCTTCGTTGTCATCGTTATCTTTGAGCGCGGGCGCCTCGCGTTACAGTCCGCGAATCCGTACGGCCTCGGGCGGAAACTCCTGCTCGCCGGCATCGGTCTTGATGGTCGCGCGGCCCCAGATGTCCAGGCCCGCAAACACACCGACTGCGAGCGGCAAGCCGTTGGGCGACACCGCCGCGACCTGACGACCCAGCAGTGGCACCATGTCAAAGTACTCGCCCAGCACCGGAGCCAGCGGGCCGGCAGCGCCCTGCGGCGTGTTGGCGGCAACCGCCCAGGCGTCAACGCGGGTCAGCACAGCGGCGGCCAATGCCTCGATCAGCGCCTCATCTGCCATATCCACGCCAAGCTCACCCAGCGCCGCACGCTCAATATCAACCGTCACCGCGGCAAACATGCCCGCAGCACCGGCACCGCCGTTCACGGCAACACGCGCGAGCGACGCCTCAAACGCAGGCGCACCGCACACGATATCGCTCGGCCACTGGATACCCACTTTACCGGCAAGGCCCAACCCCGGCGTCGAAGCCGTGCCCACGAGCGCGTCCATCATGCCCATCGCGGCCACAAACGGCAGGCCGTGGAAGGCATGCATGTTCACATCGGGGCGCACAACCAGCGAAAACGTCAGCGAAGCATCGCCCACGCTCCACGCGCACCAGCCCGCGGACACGCCCTCGCGGCCCGCGTCACGCGCCGCGTCGAGCTCGGTACCGGCGACAACAGCATTCATCTCGATCATCTACATACGCCCCAATTCGCCCACGATATGGCCCACGCGATCCTCGGGTTCCTTGACCTCGACACCGTTATAGCGGAAGAACCGCGCCGGGTCGTGCATCAGGTCCTCGAGCGGCACCAGCACAAAGTCACGCTCGCCGATCAGCGGATGCGGCAGGCGCAGCTTTTTGCCGCCGTGGGTCTCGCCGTCCATCCACAGCAGGTCCAAGTCGATGGTGCGCGGACCGTTGGCCTTGGCCTTTTTGGAGCGGTCGCGACCCAGCTCGGCCTCGATCTTCATGAGCTCGTCGAGCAGCACCAACGGCGCCAGCTCGGTCTTAATCTCGATGACGGCGTTGGCAAACGCGTCCTGGCGCGTCTCGTAGGCCGGCTCGCTCTCGTAGATCTTGGAGGAGTTGGACACGCAGGTGAGTGGAATCTCGGCGATCATGTCGCGTGCGGCGCGGATGTTGTCACAGCGATGCCCCAGGTTGGAGCCCACGGCCACAAACGCGCGGCGCGGCTGCGGCTTGGCAACCGCCCAGTAGCCGTTCAGGAACTGCGCAAAGCCCGCGGCGTCGTGCACGCGCACGATGTTGGCACCGGCCTGGATGGCGCCCAGGCACACGCCAAACGTAGCGGCATCGCGCTCGGCGGCCTCGGTCACGCCCGAGACGGCGCCCACAAAGCGCTTGCGCGATACGGCGCACATGAGCGGATAGCCCAGTGACGCCATCTTGGCAGTCTCGCGCTGGATGACGATGTCCTCGTTGGCCGTCTTGCCAAAGCCCGGACCGGGATCGATGCAGATGCGGTCGCGCGACACGCCGGCGTGGATGAGCGCGCGGGCCTGGTCGGACAGAAAGCCCATGACGCGGCGCATGATGGGCGCCGAATCGGGCAGGGTGAAGCGGCGGAGCTGCGAGGTGGGCACGTAGGCTTCCTCGCGGCGGGCGCTGCGGCGCATCATGGCCGCCAGGTGGTCGTTGGGCTCCGATGCGGCCTCGGTGGCTGCGGGCGCGGCCTCGGGCGCGGGCGCGACGGTCTCGGCGGCAGCAGCCTGCTCGGCGGCCGGCGTCTCCTGCCCCAGCTCGGCTGCAGGCTCGGTCGCGGGCTCCGGTTCGCCAAACGGCAACGAGGGCTGCACCACGCCGCCCGGAAGCTTGGTCTCCGGCTTAGGCTCGCCCAGCAACTTACCGCGACGGCGACGAGCGGGCTTCTCAGCCTCGCGCGCAGCCTCGGCGGCCGCCTCGCGCGCCTTCTCGGCAACAAACGCCGCGGCCGAAGTATCGAGCTGCACCGTCGCGTGCGTACGAGCGGGCGCGGCGACCTCGCCGGCGTGCATTACGATGACGCCGCAGGTGCTCGTCTTAACGAACTCGACCATCTTGGGGTCGGTGAAGCCCGTCACATCGTTGACAATCGAAGCACCGCAGCGCACGGCCGCCTTGGCAACCGCCACGTGGCGCGTGTCGATCGAGACGATGGCGCCCTCTTTGGCCAGCGCGCGCACCACGGGCAGCACGCGGCGAGCCTCCTCGTCGGGGTTGACCGGGGTAAAGCCAGGGCGCGTGGACTCGCCGCCTACGTCGATGATGTCGGCGCCGGCGTCGAGCATCGCCAGGCCATACTCGATGGCGGCATCCGGGTCGAAGTGCTCCCCGCCATCGCTAAACGAATCGGGCGTCACGTTGAGGACGCCCATGATGCGCGGACGGTCAAAGCTGAGCTCATACTTTCCGCACCGCCATGTCTTGCTGTCGTTCGCCATGAACATCCTCCTAAAATGCCCACGCCGCCGAGCTTGGGGAGCTGGCGGCGGGGTCGCTTTGCACTTAGTCTTTCTATTGTATCCGCGCACACGGGCTAGAACGCAAACGCGGCCGCGATGTCGCAAGAAATCAGCAGGTCGGCATTTGCATCCTGATCGGTAGGCGCCAAATTGCAAATGGCCAGCGTATCGCCAGCAAAGTAGCGTGTGAGACCCGCCGCCGGGTACACCACGAGCGATGTTCCGCCCACGATGAGGGCATCGGCCGCAGCGATGGCGGCAACGGCACCGGTCAACACATACTCGTCGAGCGGCTCTTCGTAGAGCACCACATCGGGCTTGATGCAACCACCGCACGCAGGGCACACGGGCACGCCCGCGGCGTCCTCATGCTCGCGCGAGCAAATCCACTCGGCGCTATAGACCGCGCCGCACGACTGGCAAATGTTGCGATGGACCGATCCGTGCAGCTCGAACACGCGCTGCGAGCCCGCCATCTGATGCAAGCCGTCGATGTTTTGCGTCACCACGGCATCAAGCTTGCCGACGCGCTCCAGCTCGGCCAGCTTGGTGTGGCAGCGGTTGGGCTTAGCGTTAAGCGCGATCATCTTGGTGCGGTAAAAGTCGAAGAACTCGGCCGGATGCGCCTCGTAAAAGCTATGCGACAGCATGGTCTCGGGCGGATAGGCAAACTGCTGGTGATACAGGCCGTCCACGCTGCGGAAATCGGGGATGCCGCTCGCCGTGGAAACACCCGCGCCGCCAAAGAAGACCACGCGCTTGTGGGTATCAAAAAGCTCCGCCAGCGCGGCGGAGGCCTGCTTGGGATTCGATATTGCCTGCGTCATATGAGTCCTCCGTCCTTGTTGATCGGGCGGCGTCGGGCGATGTCCCAGCATGCGACCTTTAAGTCAGCATGCGCGGAGCCCACCCCGCCCCTGTTGCGCTAATCTTAAGCCTGCCAACCCCGTCGAAAGGACACCATGCCTCAGACTTACACTTTCGCCTCGTGGAACGTCAACGGCCTGCGCGCCGTGCTCAAAAAGGACCCGAGCTTTATCCAGATCGCGCAAGAACTCGACGTCGATATCCTGGCGCTGCAAGAGACCAAGTTGCAAGAAGGCCAGGTCGATATTGACCTGACCGGCTATCACCAAACTTGGAGCTACGCCGAGCGTAAAGGCTATTCGGGCACTGCGGTCTTTAGCCGCCAGGAACCGCTGTGCGTGCTGCATGCCGACGCGCTGTTACCCCACGCCGGCGAGGGCGAGGCGGCCGTACTCGTCGCCCAAGCCGCAACCGAGGGCCGCGTCTGCGCGCTGGAGTTCGACAAGTTCTGGTTTGTCGACGTCTATACACCCAACGCCCAAAATGAACTCGCCCGCATCGACGTGCGCATGGCCTGGGACGATGCTTACCGCGGCTTTTTGAACGCGCTCGAGCGCGAGACCGGCAAACCCGTCGTGACCTGCGGCGACTTTAACGTGGCGCACGAGGAGATCGACCTTAAGAACCCCAAGTCCAACCGCGGCAACGCCGGCTTTTCGGACGAGGAGCGCGGCAAGTTTACCGAGCTGCTCAACGCCGGCTTTACCGATACCTGGCGCGCGGCAAACCCCGACGTCGAGGGCGTCTACAGCTGGTGGAGCTACCGCTTTAATGCCCGCAAGAACAACGCCGGTTGGCGCATCGACTACTTCCTGGTAAGCGACGCAATCGCCGGCAACGTGCGCGACACGGGCATCCGCGGCGACATCTTTGGCAGCGACCACTGCCCCGTCACCCTCACGCTAGAGCTCTAGCCCCAGCTGATCCCCTGGGGACGGAGGAAAACGAATCATTTTCACTTCGCGAGATCATCCACGCAGCTCGCTTGCCACGAAACTGGCCCATCTACTACGTTTAAGCCACCACCCTCAACCACAGCGAACAACGAAAAAAGAAAACCGCAGGTAGAAAGCCTGCGGTTTTTCATAAAACGCGGTTGTGTTTGGGGGTGTCGGGCCAAACGTAGTAGATGGGCCAGTTTCGTGGCGGACATCCCCAGCGACCGCTTAGGGACGGGGAAACGGATCCTTTCGGCCCTCTGAGATCAGTGACGACAGCAATATATGCCGGCCATTTCAAAACTATGCCGGTTTACGGGGCCGAATCGCGAACCCCCAACCACACGTAACTGAAGCAAAATAAAACCGCAGGTAGACGACTCGTCTATTTTCGAAAAATGCCGGTATGGTCGGTCTGTGCCAATCTAGCCCCGTAAACCGACATAGTTTTGAAATGGTACTTCATCAGTATTGATTCCCGCCCCGGCGCAACCAGCTCTACAGCCCGTATTTCACGACGACTCGGTTGATGCGACGACACCAGGGCCTGTACAGGGCGGCCAAGAACACGCAGGTCGCGAGGCCGTGTGTGATATCGAACGGCACCGCCGTGGCAAGACGCGCTACGGCGCCCGCCCACGTGAGCGGCTGCACAAAACCGATGATGTCGTAGGCGTTGATCACAACGCCATAGAGCAGGCCCGAGGCAAAGCCATACGCCAACAGCGCCGGCATTCGCACGGTCTCATCGGCGCGATCAAACGCGCCCGCATGCGCCAGCGCGCCACCGATATAGCCCACCAGACCCCAGGCATACATCTGCCACGGCGTCCACATGCCCTGTCCAAAAAAGAAATTACTGGTCAGCGCTGCCAACGCGCCGACCATAAAACCATTGCGACGGCCAAGTGTCGCACCCGCGATAATGGCGATAGCGCTCACGGGCTTAAAATCGGGAATGGGTCCAAACAGAATGCGCCCCGCCGCGGCCAGCGCCGCCAGCACCAGCGTGGGCATGATCTGGCGCAGGCCTGGACGTGATGACTCATAGCCCGCAAAGAACAGTGCGAGCACGAGCGCCACTACAACCAGCATGGCAAGCGCCGCCTGCTCAATGCCCGCCAGCAACGCCGCAGTCATCACTGCCGGCACCGCCAGGAGCAGCGGAATCTCCATTTTCGTGAGTAGGCGCGAGGCGCGATGATCCGTCATCCTATCACGCCCTGTAGAACACGTTGTCGGCAAAGAAGTCGGTCGGCGGCTCCATGCAGGCGATCTCGCCGCCAAACATCATGGCAATGTCATCGGCAACCTGCTCGGCAAAATCCAGATCGTGCGTGGCCATAATGACGGTGCCACCAGCCTTCGCATGGTCACGCAGGGCGCGGGCGATAATGCAGCGACTTGCCAGGTCAAGGCCCTTGGTGGGCTCATCAAGCAACAGCAGCTCGGGGCCGATCAGCAGCAGCTTTGCCAACGCAAGCAGCTGGCGCTGTCCGCCCGAAAGATCGTATGGGTGGCGCGTCTCCAGGCCGTCCAATCCCAGTTGCGCCGCACGCTCCCGCGCCAAGTTCTCGTCATATCCGCAGGTCGAGGCCCATTCCATCAGCTCGTCGCGCACCGTCTCGGCAACCAGCAGGGCCTTGGGGTTCTGCGGCAGCAGCGCAGCCGAGGCCGCCCCGCGCACCATACGACCACGCTGCAGCTTGGCAGTCTTGGCCAGCACCGAAAGCATCGTCGACTTGCCGCAGCCGTTTCCGCCCACGACTGCATGCACCGCGCCAGCCGAAAACGACGCATCGAGCCCGCGCAGCACCCAACCGCACGCGCGATCGTAGCGAAACCAGCCTTCCGACAGGGTGGTAGCCGACCCAGCGTGCATTTTTTGGAGTATTCTGCTTCCATCCGTGCGCGAGAAGGCTTCCGAGCCGTTCTCGAGCGACGTTTGCGCCACAAATTCGGACGATTTGTCCAGTTCCGAACTTTTTTTCGCGCTCGATACGTCCCCGAGCGGCTCCAGAGAGCCCAAATTGTCCTCACGCCTGCTGAATACTCCGTTTTTTGCACATCGGATGGCACCCCACCCCAACATGTCATCGGAAAACAGCGATTCTCGGCGTCCCAAAGAAGCCATATCCGCCACCTCGCGCACGCGACCGCCCTCAATCCGGTACGCACACGTCGCATACTCGAGCATCGGCCGCGGTTGATGCGTAGCCACAACAACCGTGCAGCCCAGCTCACGGTTCACGCGAAACAGCGCGTGCAGAAAATTCTTCTCGGCAACGGGATCGAGCTGAGACGTGGGCTCGTCGAGTAGCAGCACACGCGGACGCAGCGCCAGGACGGCGGCAAGCGACAGCAGCTGTTTGCGGCCACCCGAAAGCGTATCGGTATCGCGATGAAGCCAGTCCTCCAGACCAAAGAAATAGCTGGTCTCGGCAACACGGCGGCGCATCTCGTCGCGCGACATGCCTAAGTTTTCCAGGCCAAACGCCATCTCGTGCCACACGGTCTCGCACACAATCTGGTTCTCGGGATCCTGAAACACATAGCCCATGCGCTCTGCGGACGCCCGAACGTCCATATCGGCAACGCTCTCACCCAGCACGCACAGCTCGCCGGCGCATTCGCCCGTCGGCGCGATCTCGGGTTTGAGCAGCGAGAGCAGCGTCGACTTGCCCGACCCGGTACCGCCAACGAGCAGTGCAAACGCACCTTGGGGAACAGACCAGTCGAGCCCGTCGAGCACCAGCGCCTCAGCCCCGGGGTAGGTAAAGCTCAGGCCCCGTACCTCAATCGCCGGAATATCCGGGCCGCACGCCGCGCCCGACACCGGGCCCCTATCCAACCGAGCCATCAGCCAAACCTCTTCTCATCAATCGCGTGCAACGCGCAAGGCAGCACCATCCAGGCAGCGTACACGACATAGCCCGGCCACGGCGCCGGCACCGAGAGCTGCGGATAAAACGAATACTGCATCGTCGCGGTCCACGCCACTGCCACCGTGACCACGCCAAACAGCGCAAGCCCAACCAGCGCGGCAACATCGCTGCGCCCCAGTCGATACCGCGCATACGTCGTTCGACGCGTCGCGGCGCCCCACCCACGGGAGCGCATGGCGTCCGCGCGCTCCAGCGAATCTTCCATGCCCCAGCCCATCAACACGCTCGACGCCCGCAGGCGCGAGCGTACGGGGTCGGCCGGCGCGCGGCCCGGCACATCAATCGCATCCTGCACCGCCAGCACCGTACGACCGCGGCGCAAAAACTGCGGGATAAGCCTCATGCACATCGAGATCATGAGCGCAATCACCGGTGCGGCATTACCCAGCAGCGCGAGCACCTTGTCGTATTCGAGCATCGACGCCGCGGCCCCAAACCACAGCACGCTCGCCACAAACAGCCCGCCCATGCACAGGCCGTATACCATGCTCTCCAGATACACCGCGCGCATGCCAATACGGAACAGCTCCGTCGAGCCCGAGGCGCTAAACAGAGGATTGACCAGCGCGATAATCAAAATCACCGGCAGCTGCCAGCGAAGCGCCCCCAACGTGCGGGCAGCCCCACGCGTCGCAAATCCATACGCCAGCCCGCCCGCAAGTGACAGCGCAATCAGTACCGGCTGCATCGAGAACATAGTGAGCCCCAGCGTCAGCACTATATAGAGTGCCGGCACAGCCGGATGCGACATCGAGAATGCCGCGACGGGCTCGTTGCCCGATTCCTCTCGCATGATATCCACGGGCACCCCATCCCCTCGCTCAAACGTCAACGCCGCAGCGCCGCCACCATACACAACCAGCGCAAACACCGCGTCAACGGCACCGACATCGGCGGCAATGCGTCAATCGTTACGCGCTCATCATATGCCTGCGGTATCATATTGCGCCGTGTATCGTTTCCAAACACACGTCTCTATAACGTAACAGGAGATCACATGGACGCAACCGCAATTATCCTCGCTGCCGGCGAGGGCACCCGCATGAAGTCGAACCACTGCAAGGTTTCGCACAAGATCCTGGGTAAGCCCATGGTCCAGTGGATCGTCGACGCCACCATCAAGGCCGGCTGCAGCCGCGTCGTGGTCGTCATCGGCAGCCACGCCGACGAGATGCGCGCCCTTATCGACGGCGCCTACGCCACCAGCGCCACCAAGGTCGAGTGCGTCGAGCAGACCGAGCGCCTGGGCACCGGCCACGCCGTAAAGGTCGCGCTCGAGGCCTGCGGCATCGCGCAAGGCCCGGTCGTCGTGCTCAACGGCGACCTGCCGCTCATCACCGCCGACACTGTGGCCAAGTTTGCGCAGACCGTCGCTACCGGCGAGCTCGCCTGTACCGTCATGACCATGACCCCGCCCGACCCCTTCGGCTACGGCCGCATCAAGCTGGGTGCCGACAGCCAAATCGAGCGCATTATCGAGCAGAAGGACTGCACGCCCGAGCAAGCCGCCGAGCTGCTCGAGTGCAACGCCGGCTGCTACGCCTTCGACGGTGCACAGCTCGCCGCCCACATTGACGAGATCGGCAACGACAACGCGCAGTCCGAGTACTACCTGCCCGATATGCTCGAAATTCTCAAGGGCCACGGCCAGGCGGTCTCCATCTTCCACTGCGATGATTACCGCGACGGTCTGGGCGTCAACAGCCGCATCCAGCTCGCACAGCTCACCGCCATCGCGCGCGACCGCATCAACGAGCACTGGATGGCCGAGGGCGTTACCTTCATCGACCCCACGCAGGCTTGGATCGGCCCCGACGCCGTCATCGGCCGCGACACCATCGTGTGGCCGCAGACGCACCTGATCGGCCGCGTCACCGTGGGCGAGGAGTGCCAGCTCGGCCCCAACAGCCGCCTCACCGACACCACCGTCGGCAGCGGCTGCACCATCGATGAGACCATCGCCATCGAGGCCGTCATCGAGAACGGCGTCGACTGCGGCCCGCGCGCCTACCTGCGCCCGGGCACCCACATGCTCGACGGCTCCAAAGCCGGCACGCACGTGGAGATCAAGAAGTCTACGATCGGCGAGGGCTCCAAGGTGCCGCACCTGTCCTACATCGGCGATACCACCATGGGCTCCGGCGTCAACGTGGGCGCGGGCTCCATCACCTGCAACTACGACGGCGTCCACAAGCACAAGACCGTCATCGGCAAGGATGCCTTCATCGGTTCCGACACCATGATGGTCGCGCCCGCCCAGATTGGCGACGGTGCACTCGTGGCCGCCGGCTCCGTCATCACCGAGCCGGTCCCGGCCGACGCACTCGGTCTGGGCCGCGCCCGCCAGGTAAATATTGAGGGCTGGGCCGCCGATTATCGCCGCCGTCTGCACGAGGACGACGAGGTATAACGTTTTATCAAGCACAAAAGGAGCTGTTCCATGGGGACGGCTCCTTTTTTCTATCGTGACCTGCGCGACCGGATGAGTGGTCGGTTCGTGTCCGTTGACGGTAAAGACGTTATCAGGACCCGATAAACCCCGCCGCGCGGTTACAATGCAACAAGGCATCTATATGGCATTCGATATAAAGGAGAAGGGTAATGCCGATTAATGATCCCGAGAAGTCGGAGAATATGCGCAAGTCCATCCGCGTGTATTCCGGTTCCTCCAACCGTCCCCTCGCTCAGAAGATCGCTGAGTACCTTGGGGTCGAGCTTTCGGGCCTTACGCTAAAGCAGTTCGCCAATGGTGAGATTTACGCCCGCTACGACGAGACTGTCCGCGGCGCCGACGTCTTCCTGATTCAGTCCGTGGCCGGCGGCAACGTCAACGACATGCTCATGGAGCTGCTCATCGCCACCGACGCTGCCAAGCGTGCATCCGCCCGCTCCATCACCGCCGTTATCACCCACTACGGCTATGCCCGCCAGGACCGCAAGGCCGGCCCGCGCGAGCCCATCACCGCCCGCCTCGTCGCCAACCTGCTCGAGCGCGCCGGCGTCGACCGCATCATCACCCTCGACCTGCACCAGGGTCAGATCCAGGGCTTCTTTGATATCCCGGTTAACCACCTGTCTGCGCTGCCGCTGTTTGGCCAGTACTACAACGACATGCACTTCGACACCGACAACCTGGTTGTCGTCTCCCCCGACGTGGGTCGTGCCAAGGCCGCCAAGAAGCTGTCCGACATGCTCGGCTGCGACCTGGCCATCGCCCACAAGGGCCGTCCGCGCCACAACGCCGCCGAGGTCATGGGCATCATCGGTGACATCAAGGGCAAGACCTGCATCATCAACGACGACATGATCGACACCGCTGGCACCCTGTGCGCCAACGTCAAGGAGCTCAAGGCTATGGGCGCCGGCGACATCTACGTGTGCGCCACCCACGGCATCTTCTCCGGTCCGGCCATCGAGCGTCTGAACGACGCCCCCATCGTCGAGTGCGTCGTCACCGATGCCATTCCCGTCGAGGTCGGCGGCAAGATTAAGACCATCTCGGTCGCCGAGGAGTTCGCTCAGGCCATCTCCGCCGTTTACCACGAGGAGCCCGTCTCCACGCTCGTCGGCGGCGACTTCGCGCTGTAGCCTGCCACGCATCGCATCATCTTTGATGCTTTTAAAGGGTCGGAAGCTCGCTTCCGACCCTTTTTCTATCCCTCGCCAACCTTCCCTGGACAATTAGTTCAAATTTGTATTTTCTTGGGCGCCCACATGGACCACTTGATGCGCCAAAGGTTCACCTGCCGGCATAATCTCGGCCAATCTCTCCTCTTATGGACGTCTTCACTATGCCATTCACTCTATTTTGCCCACCGAACCCTTCGACAATGGCGGAACGCTTCAATCGCCTTATACAAATCTGAACTAACTGTCCAACACCTATCTCGATCCATGCCTCCAAGGTCAAACAAGCGCCCTGAGCCCCGCTTTTTCAAGGCCCCTCGCACGATCTGCTACCGTCTGCGGCGCACGACGCCCCTTTGAGCGAAAAGAACGCCACGGCTGCATCATTTCGCCGACGGCTTAGTACTTTATAGCTATGACCACTGTGATCTCACATTTCTCCGCCCTCCGCGCAATTCGCCGCGCTCGACGGGCGTACTCTGCGCTTCCGTGGGGCATCATCGATGACAGGCAACAGGCACAAGCCCTTGCAAGTTGTGTTCCCAACAAGGACGCCATAGACTTTGTAGCTCTTGCGATGCTTGACGCCTGGAGCGAAGACGACTCCGAGCGCCTAGATCTCCTTGTTGCCGGCGGCAACAACAGACGGCCCGACGGACGTCTTCTCCAGCACAGCGTCACCGCCCCGCTTCCCGCGGAAGCAATCATGCACATCGAAGCTGACATCTACGCAACGTCTCCCGCCATGACAGCCATGTTGTGCTCTAGGAATGAGCCTGTAGCCAAAGTCCTGATGCTTCTCATGGAGCTGCTGGGGTCCTACTCCCTTCCGCCCGAGATAACCAACCCCATCGCCCACGACGACACGTGGCCCAAGGCCGGTAGCTCCGAAGCGATGGACGATCTTGATTGTCATGGCGGCCAGCCGGCACCCGGAAAGCAAGACGAAACCCGCTACGAACAGGCGCACTACAAATGCGAGCCTGCCACAACCATAAATGAGCTCGAGGCAGTCGCACAGTTTGCCAAAAGTAGCTCCTACGCCTCGTTTCGCACGGCCGTCAGACTCGCCCGAGCAGGATCCGCATCCCCAGCGGAGTCCTTAATGTTCGCCGTCCTGGGCGCGCCCATGCGCTTTGGCGGATTCGGATGCTGCAGCCTGCCCATGGGAGGCCTGCTACTCAACCATCGAATCGACTTCGACACTCTTGCGGTCAACATGTCCTCAGGCATCCCCTATGCCATCTGCGACCTATATTGCCCGGCAGCCGGAGTCGACAACGAATACAACGGAATTGGGCATGAGCTTCAAAATGCTCGCATCCACGATGGCAATCGAAATAATGGACTCAAGGCAATGGGCATCCACGTCCTGGTTATCAATCGCGACCAAATGAAAGACCTTGTTGCGCTCGAAGCCTTCGCACAAATGATGCATCGACTCGCTGGGGTTCGGTTCCGCTATCGCATCAAGGGTTATCGCAAACGTCAAGCCGCATGGCTCAACGCCCTTCGGGCCGGAATCGGCCTCGCGCCGGTCTAGAAAGCGTATCTCGACAACATCGCCGAGCAAGGCTGGACAGTTAGTTCAGATTTGTATAAACAGACGGCTTATTTCAAGGCGCTTTGCTGCCATCTCGGGGCCAATCACCTCATTTAAAGGCTCGAATGGCTTCGAAATAGCGCAAAACGTGCGCCCCAAAGCACCGAAACGGCTCCATGTCTCCGATTTTGGCAGCCGAGAGCCTCTTGCTTTATACAAATCTGAACTAACTGTCCACCCCGGTTTCCTGCAACCGCTCAAACGCCCTCAACTCACCTCAATTGCCCTCCATTTGACAGCGGCAACAGGGTCGCTCACCATAGCAGGCGACAAATCAACGAAAGGATGAACATGGCAGCTGCACAGCCGCTTAAGATTCGCATGGTTGCCGGGCTTGGCAACCCGGGCGAGGAATATGCCGAGACCCGCCACAACGCCGGCTTTAAGGCAATCGACGAGCTGGCCCGTCAGGCCGGTGTCACGTATTGGAAAAATCAGGCCGGTGCCGAGGTCGCGCTCATCAATATCAACGATGCCGAGGAAGAGGGCGGCAAACGCCAGATTGTGCTGGTCAAGCCGCAGTCATTCATGAACACCTCGGGCGGCCCCATCTCCAAGCTCTGCCGCGAGTACAAGATCAAGGCCGAGGAGCTGCTCGTAATCCACGACGAGCTCGATATTCCCGCCGGCGACGTGCGTGTTAAGGTGGGCGGCGGCCATGCTGGCCACAACGGCCTGCGTTCCATCATCGACAAGATGGGCAGCCGCGACTTCAGCCGCATCCGCACCGGCATCGGCAACCCTCCCGGCAAGATGGCCGTCGCAGACTATGTGCTTAAGCAGCTGCGCGCCCGCGAGGCCGAGGGCTTCCAGGACACCTGCACCCGCGCCGCAGATGCCGCCGGTTTGGCCATCGTCCACGGCGTAATCTACGCCCGCGATCACGTAAACGGTGCCGCTTCCGCCAACGGCAAGCACTAAAACCTACCATTTAGGGATGTTAATTTTGGCAGGTTTTATATGCGAAAACGCCGCCGCGGCCGCATCGCAATAAGTCCTGCGCCGCCATACATATGCAGCGCCCCAAAGGGGGCCGGCCTCATCACAACCTGAGGCCGGCCCCCTTTGCCGTTTTGCCTGATAAAACCGACCAAAATAAACCTGTCCCTTTTTGGCAGGTCACTTTTCCCACCTGCCGAAGATACACGCAAGCGACATGTCCATGAGGGTATAATTTGCACCGTATGTCTGCACAACGCCTGTGCGCGTACGGTTTTATTCGGGCTGCCGTCCATTTCCGTGGAGGCACGGTTCGGCGGCCCTAACAAGAGAGGGGTTCTATGTATAAGATCCTGGAGAAGACGCAGTTCTCTGAGAAGGTGTTCAAGTTCCGCATCGAGGCGCCTGCAATCGCCAAACATGCGCACGCTGGACAGTTCCTCATGGTTCGCGCCAACGAGACGGGCGAGCGCGTCCCGTTTACCCTGGCCGGCTGGAACGGTGACGAGGGCTGGGTCGAGTTCATCTTCATGGTGATCGGCAAGACCACCGAGATGCTGTCCACCTACGAGGCCGGCGAGTCGCTGCGCGACGTCGTGGGCCCGCTGGGCGTTCCCACCGAGATGGCCGAGGGCCCCTGCGCCGTCATTGGCGGCGGCGTCGGCCTGGCAATTGCCTTCCCGGTCGCCAAGCACCTGGTCGAGACCGGTCACGAGGTGCACGCCATCATGGGCGCCCGCACCAAGGACCTCCTGCTCATGGAGGACCAGTTCCGCGAGCTCCTCGACGAGGACCACATCCACATCACCACCGACGACGGCTCCTACGGCGAGCAGGGCGTTGTCACCGCTCCGCTGGAGCGCCTGCTGCAGGACAAGGCCGTGAGCCAGGTCTTCTGCGTCGGCCCCGTTCCGATGATGAAGTTCTCGACCCTCACCGCCCAGAAGTACGACACCCCCATCACCGCGTCGCTCAACCCCATCATGGTTGACGGCACCGGCATGTGCGGCTGCTGCCGCGTCGAGGTGGGCGGCGTGACCAAGTTCGCTTGCGTCGACGGCCCCGACTTCGATGCCACCCTGGTCGACTGGGATGACCTTCGTGCCCGCCAGGCCGCTTACCGTTCCGAAGAGGGCGAGTCCCTCAAGGCCTATGAGGAAAAGAGCTGCGCATGCCACTAGTTAACGGTCGTTTCGTTGCCGATATGAAGTCGCCCCGCACCCCCGATAACGAGGAGCCGGCCGCCGAGCGCGCCTGCGACTTCCGCCCCGTCGACAAGGGCTTCACCGAGGAGATGGCGCTGGCCGAGGCCGAGCGCTGCCTCAACTGCAAGAAGCCGTTCTGTGTTGAGGGCTGCCCCGTCAACATCAACATCCCCCGCTTTATCGAGCAGATCCGCGCGAAGGACTTCGGCGGCGCTCTCGATACCATCCGCGAGGACTCCATGCTTCCCGCCATCTGCGGCCGCGTCTGCCCGCAGGAGAACCAGTGCGAGGGTAAGTGCATCCGTGGCAAGAAGTCCGAGCCCGTGGCCATCGGCCAGCTCGAGCGCTTCCTGGGCGACCGCCCCGAGCTCGCTTCCACGCCCAAGATGGCTCCCAAGAACGGCAAGAAGGTCGCCGTCGTCGGCTCCGGCCCGTCCGGCATCACCTGCGCCGGCGAGCTCGCCCGCAACGGCTTTGACGTCACCGTCTTTGAGGCCTTCTTTACCGGCGGCGGCGTGCTGGTCTACGGCATCCCCGAGTTCCGTCTGCCCAAGGCAGTCGTCAAGCGCGAGATCGACGGCCTGGAGGACATGGGCGTCAAGTTTGAGTACAACTCCGTCGTGGGCAACATGGCCACGGCCGAGGAGCTGTTCGAGCAGGGCTTCGACGCCATCTACGTGGCGACCGGCGCCGGCCTGCCCAAGTTCCTCAACGTCCCCGGCGAGAACCTGCCCAACGTCTTCTTCGCCAACGAGTACCTCACCCGCGTGAACCTGATGAAGGCTAACAAGTTCCCCGAGTACGACACCCCCACCAAGCACGGCAAGAACGTCGTTGTCTTTGGTGGCGGCAACGTGGCTATGGACGCCGTCCGTACCGCCAAGCGCCTGGGCGCCGAGCACGCCATCATCGCCTACCGTCGTACCGAGGACGAGATGCCCTGCCGTCGCGCCGAGCTGCACCACGCCAAGGCCGAGGGCGTCGAGGTTCTGCCGCTCGTCTCCCCGCTCGAGTTTGTCGCTGGCGAGGACGGCTCCGTGTGCGCCGTCAAGGTCCAGAAGATGGAACTCGGCGAGCCCGACGAGTCCGGCCGTCGTCGCCCGGTGCCCATCGAGGGCGCCATCGAGGAGATCCCCTGCGACGTCGCGATCTCGGCTATCGGCACCAACGCCAACCCCTTCGCAAAGAAGATCGGCGGCAAGATGGAGCTCAACAAGTGGGGCTACATCGTTGCCGACGAGGAGACCGGCCAGACCACCGATCCCCGCATCTGGGCCGGCGGCGACATCGTCACCGGTGCCGCTACGGTCATTCTGGCGATGGGCGCCGGCAAGAAGGCCGCCGCTTCGATCACCAAGAGCCTGCTGGGCGAGTAATCACCCTCAGCGCTAGCCATTAAACGGCAAAGTCCCCGTCGAGCACACGCCCGGCGGGGACTTTTTTCTATGCCGGCCGCCCGACCACCGCAAAGGGGACAGGCACCTTAGTGGTGGTTTTGGACTTGCCTGATCGTTTTGTCTCAATCTGTAACAGTTGGAGTCCGTTGAGCCCTGCAGTTGTTACAGATCGAGATATTGTGCCGGCCGCCCACGCCGCATCTCAATCTGTAACAGTTAGAGCCATTTTCGCTGGCTTGGTGTTACAGATCGAGACTATGCAAAAGCCGAGGATAGGCACTGCCGCCAAGGCCTTTCCCTCGGCCTAAAACAAAACCCCCACAAAGGTGCCTGTCCCCTTTGTGGTGGTTTTGGTCGGTTAGTCTTCGAGCTGCGCTACTTTGTAGCGGTAGGCAGCGGCGATAACGTCTTTGCAGCCCTCGCGGCCCAGCTTGGCGCGATTGACGACGATATCCTTACCGCTCGTCATCTTCCACTTTCCGGCGCTGTAGCGCTTATAGAACGCCTCACGCGCCTTCTGCTGCTGCTTGACCAGCTTGGCACCCTTCTTTTTGTTAAGGCCACGCTTCTTGCGCACAATCTCGACGCGGTCCTCAAAGGGCGCTGTCACCAACACGGCAATGTGGTTGGGGTTGTTGCGAAGCAGGTAATCGGACAGGCGGCCTTCGATAATGCAGCTCTCGGTCTCACCCAGGTCCAAAATCACCTGGCTCATCTTTTGGAACAGCTTGTCCGAGTACGAACGGGCGTCGTAGCGGTCGGGCAAAAACGCCATGTTCTCCACGGCCAGGCGCTCGTCGTAGGCGGCCATCTTGTCGAGCGACTCGCCCGCACGCAGCGACGCACGCACCAGCAGTTCGTTGTCGTACAGCGGAATCCCCAGCTCGTTGGCAAGCATTCGGCCAATCTCGTGGCCCTCGGCACCAAAATCGCGCGCGATGGTAATGACCACAGGATTCTTCTTGTTCTCCAGATCGCTCATCGCGATTCCTTTCTAACAAATGAGAAAAGGGCTGTTTATCTCTTATTCCCACGATACCGTACCTGGGTTTTCCTGGTGCCCAAGATTGGCCTGAAAGAGGAGCGACGCGTACTTTGGTACGCGAGCGACGGTTTGAAGGCCAAGGTTGGGTGCCAGGGAAAGCCAGGCTATGCGGCTACGATGCGGCGTTGGTAAGCTCGAACCAGCAGCGAAATACCAAAGTTGAGCACAAAGTACATCGCAAACACCAGGCCGTAGAGCATAAGCACCTGCGACAGATCGATCGCATGGGCCATCACGACGTTTGCCGTGTACATGAGCTCGGCCACGTTAATGCCCGAAAGATACGAGCTGTCCTTAATGACGGTCGTGCACTGGCTAAACAACGCCGGAATGATCGTCTTAAACGTCTGCGGCAGAATGATGTAGCGCATGGTGGCAAAGAAGCCGAAGCCCTGGCTCTGCGCCGCCTCAAACTGGCCGCGCGGAATCGAGTTGAGGCCGCCGCGCACAATCTCGGCCATAACAGCGCTGGTAAACAGCGTAAAGGCGATGGTCGAAATCACAATGTCCAAACCCTGCACCGTAAAGTAGATGAACAGGATCCACAGCAGGTTCGGCGTGCAACGGAACAGCTCGATATAGGCGCTCACCAAAATACGGAATGGGCGGGGCGCATAGCTTTTAACGAGCGCCAGGACCGTGCCAAAGATGAGCGAGAAAAAGATCGACAGCGCCGAGATCTCTATGGTCTTAACAAAGCCGCCCCAAATGTAGAGCAGGTTGGTCGCGTTGAAGATTTCCATGCGCTAGGCCTCCTCTACGTTGTCGAGCCCCAGCTCGGCCAGGCTCACGCCGCGCGGACGCTCCTTGGAGCGGCGCTCGAGCCACTGCACCAGCATGGCGAGCGGAAAGCAGATGATGAAGTACATAAGGCAGCAGACGATGTATCCCTGCAGGTAACCGTACAGACTCACAAAGTTGTCGGAACGGTACATAAGGTCGCCGCCGGCCACAAGCGCCAGCACCGACGTGTTCTTGACCAGGTTGAGCGCCTGGTTACACAGCGGCGGCAGAATGATCTTGAATGTCTGGGGCAGCACGATGTACCAGTACGCCTGCGCACGGGTGAAGCCCTGGCTCTGCGCCGCCTCCATCTGACCGCGCGGAACCGCCTCGATACCGGTGCGGATAACCTCCGAGATGTAGGCCGCGTGATACAGGCCCACGCCCAAGAAGCCCAGCACGAACGGCGCGATGCGCACCGGCTGGTCGGCACCGGTTATGGCCTGCAAAAACTGCGGACCAGCCATGTACATAAAGAGCACCTGCACGGGCAACGGGGTGTTCTGGTAAAACTCCACGTACACGCGGCTTATGGCGCGCAGCACGCGCGAACGGGTGGTCGAGAACACACCCAGCAGCGTGCCCAGCACCAGCGACAGCAGCAGACCGGCAACGACCACCTGTAGCGTCACGCCAAAGCCCTCCCAGAAGGGCCCCATGTTTTGAAATGTCGTCGACCAACGGTCGGCGTCAAATAATCCTTCGAGCATTTGATTCCTTCCTTGGACGATGCGCCTATACAAGACCCCAGGTCTTGACCTCTTGGTCGAGCCAGCCGTCGGCCAGACGATCGCAAATCACCTGATCGACCACGGCCGAAAGGTCGCAGCCCTTCTTGGTCGCCACGCCGTAGCCCTGCTCGCCAAACTTGACCTCGGGCTGCAGCAGCTCGACGGTCTCGTTCATGTAGCCTGCCAGCGTAGAGCGGTCCATGGCAAAGACGTCGATATTGCCGGCGTCGAGCGAACTCTTGATGATGGGGTAGCCGCTAAAGGCCCTAAACTCGGGCTTGCAGCTAAAGCCGTTGTCCTTGATCATCTGCTCGATCAGCCCCTGCGTGGTGGCACCCTGGCTCACGCCAATGACCTTGCCGTCCAAGTCCTCAATCGAGGTAAAGCCCGAACGCTTCTTGACCATGAGTCCCACGTAGTCGGTGCGGTACGGCGTCGAGAAATCCCAGCTCTTCTTGCGCTCGTCGGTGATGGTGTAGGTCGCCGCGACCACGTCGAGTTGGCCGTTATCGATCAGCGGGCCGCGCGTCTTGGGCGTTACGTCGGTAAACTCGACAAGCTCCTGGGCGCGGGCCTCCTTGTAGCTCACGCCAAAGACGGCAGCGGCGATCTGGTAGCACAAATCGACTTCCATGCCCTCAAAGCGGCCCTTGGCGGTGTCGTAATAGCCATAGCCGGGAACGTCCTTCTTGACGCCGGCATTCAGATGTCCACGCGACTTAATGGCCGCAAGCTTGGACCCCTTGTCGGAGCCCTCGCCGCTGGTGGAGTTGCCGCAACCGGTAAGCGCGGTCCCCGTCAGCGCAAGCATGCCGGCGCCCGCCAGCTGCAAAAAGTGACGGCGCGACACGGCCGCCCTCGTCATATCCGTCATGTCCATCACCGCGCCTAGTGCAGAATCTTGGACAGGAACTCGCGGCAGCGCGGGTTCTCGGGGTTATCGAAGAAGTGCTCGGGCGTGCCCTCCTCCAGAATGCGGCCGTCCTCCATAAAGATGACGCGGTCGGCCACCTGGCGCGCAAAGCCCATCTCATGCGTCACGCAGATCATGGTGATGTCCTCCTGCGCGAGCTCAATCATAACGTCCAGAACCTCCTGGACCATCTCGGGGTCGAGCGCCGAGGTCGGCTCGTCAAACAGGATGATGGGCTGCTTGGTGCACAGGGCACGGGCGATGGCGATGCGCTGCTGCTGACCGCCCGAGAGGTTCTGCGGATACTCGCCGGCCTTATGCGCCATACCGACGCGCTTGAGCGCGGCGATGGCGATCTCGGTCGCCTCCTCCTTGCTCTTCTTTTGCAGCTTGATGGGCGCGAGCGTCAGGTTGCCCAGCACCGTCATGTTGGGATACAGGTTGAACTGCTGAAACACCATGGAACTATACTTGCGAGCCATCTCCAGGTGATTCTTTTTTGTGAGCGGCGTACCGTCGATGACGACCTCGCCCGAAGTGGGCTCCTCCAGATAATCGACGCAACGGATGAGCGTCGACTTACCCGAACCGGAAGGCCCGATCATTACGAGCTTCTCGCCGCGCTTGACGGTGAGATTGATATCTTTGAGCACATGCAGGTCGCCAAAGTACTTGTTGAGATGCTTGATCTCGATCATGTCTGCCATGAATGTCCCTTCCCTGCGTTTACACGAGTTGAACTATTGTACGGAAAGAACCACGTTTCCGCAGCCCACACTACATTCCCGTAAAGAACCCGCAATCTTCCACCCACTCATTGGGCACTCGGGCACTCATTGGGGACAGACTTAAATGAGTACCCGGGAAGTGGGCACTCATTTAAGTCTGTCCCCAATGAGTGCCCTTCAGCTGCCATCAAAAAAGGGGCGCGACCGCAATGGTCACGCCCCCTCAACATCAACTATATGCCGCTCGGTCCCTACGCGAGTTTGGCTCCAACGATCTTTGCTGCTGCCGGCTTATCGAAGTTGCCGCCAGTGGCCTTACCCAGAGCGCCCATGACCTGGCCCATCTGCTTCTTGGACGTGGCGCCCAGCTCGGCGATGACCTGCTCGATCAGGGCCTCGAGCTCCTCGCCCGAAACCTGCGCGGGCAGAAGGCTCTCCAGAATCTTGACCTGCTCGGTCAGGTTGTCGGTACGCTCTTGGTCGGTGCCGGCCTTGATGGACATTTCCAGCGTCTCGCTCGTCTGCTTAATCAGACGCTTGATCATGCTGTTGACGTCTTCCTCGGTCACATCGCGGCGCTCGTTAACCTCGATATTCTTCACCTCGGCCTTGACCTGGCGAATGATGGACAGGCGAACCTTGTCCTTAGCCTTCATGGCCGCGATCATTTCCTTCTGCAGTTCTTCGTTGGTCATCTGCAAATCCTCCTCAATAGTGCGGGCGGCACTCGCACGAGCGCCGCCCCATGATTACTTAGTCATCGACGAATCGTCGGTCGAACTCTTGGTGACGCCCTTCAGGCTCACGTTATAGGGCACGTCCTTGGGCATGGGGTTGACGGTGATGTCGGCATCTTTTTTGTACTGCTCCAGCCAATCGCTGTACGCGGCGCTTGCCGCCTGCGTCTTCACCACGTTGGAGACGTACTTCTTGATGTCCTTGGGCACCTGTTTAATGTCATCGACCTGGCTATCGACATGGAAGTAGTCGGTGCACTTGATGATGTGGTAACCATACGTCGACTCGACGACGTCGCTCACGTCGCCCTTGTTAAGGCCTTCGAGCGCCGCCTGATAGCTGTCGACGAAGGTGGTGAGCTTGTCCCAGCCCACATCGCCCTTCTTATCCTTGGAGCCGGTATCGTCGGAGTACTGCTTTACGGCGTCCTCAAAGCTCAGCTCGCCGGAGTTAATCTTGTCCAGGCACTCCTGCGCCTTGGCCTTGGCGGCGGCCTTGTCCTCGTCGGAAGCATCAGAATCGACCTTGATCAGGATATTCGACGAACGACGGGCGTCATTGTAGTTGGACAGGTTCTCATTGATGTAATCGACAATCTCGCTGTCCTTGGGCTTGCTGGTGGGTGCCACGGCATCCTTGAGCTTCTGCTGCGCCAGACTCTCCTTGAGCGAATCCTTGTAGGTGTCCTCGGTGTAGCCGTAGGTCTTAAGCGTCTTCTTAAAGGTCTTGGCGCCGCCCGCGCTCTTGCACGCGTCCTTCCAAGCCTTCTCGACCTCCTCGTCCGACACCGTCACGCCGTTCTCCTTCTGTGCCTGTTGAAGCAGAATCTGCTGCGTGTAGGAGTCGATGAGTTGCTTGCGGTACTTCTTGGGCGTAAGGTCGTTGTTGACCAGGTACTGCGCCCAATCCTTGTCCTTGGTATAACCATAGGACGTGCGCATGCTCATGATCTGCTTGGTCACGGTATCCTCGGTGAGGTTGGTGCCGTTGATGGTGGCGGCAACGCCGCCGGTGAGCTTGTAGCCCGAGGTGTCCTCGGTCTGCGACATAAGACCGGAGCACGCCATGGCCGAGACGGAAAGCAACATTGCCAGCACGCCGATAACCACCAGAACAATCTTGACGGTCTTAGACACGTACGTCTTGCGCTGCTTCTTACGAGAGCTGGAGGCAGCGCGAGTCTGCTGCTCGGGCGTCGGCGCGGCCTCGGAGTTCTTTTTCTTATTTGCCATAGTTGGCCTTTCGCATAACGAATCGAACAAACGCCATTGTGTCACAACGCGGCCCCCGCGACAAAAGGAACGTCCCCAGGGGCCGGATTTAAAAGTGGCGGCGGATGGCTTCGACCATGCCTTGGGGCGTGGTCTGGCCGAGCACATCGGCCGCGGTGTCCGCGTCCATAAAGATATTCATAAGCGCTTGCAGAGCCTCGACCTGGCCGCCCGGCTCGGCAATGCCCAAGTTGATGACGATCTGCGCCGGCACAGGGGCACCCATGCCCGCCATAGCATTGAATGTCACGGGCGTGGCCGGCTTCACCACCGCGATGTAGGGCTTAGCCACAAACCCCGGATCGGTATGCGGGATGGCAATGTTGGCCGCCGGCATGGCAAGCCCTGTGGGATAGGCATCCTCGCGCGTGCGGACGGCGTCGAGCCAACCGGTGCCAATGTAGCCGCGTGGAGCAAGTTCGCCTTCGAGTCGCGCAAACACCTCATCAGGCGTCGCACACTCCCAATCAAAAAACACCAGCTCAGGCGTAAACAGCGCTTCGTTATCCGCCATATCGTCCTCCAAAGTTGCATGAGGGCCACAATGCTCAATATGATAGCGAAACGGAGTATGCAAGGTTAGCCGAGGATCCCGATGAGCTCGAGTGCGCGCGCGGGCGTCAAGCATACCTCGGGCATCGCCTCCAACATGCGTCGGTCGCTCGTGATTACGTAGTCGACATCCGCCGTATCGCCCGATGCAATGATGAGATTGTCCTCAAGGTCCGGCATACGCTTGCCAAGCATACGCGCCATCTCGCATTCCGCCAACGAAAGCGGAGAAGCCGTTGCCACCTGCATCATATGCTCGATACAGGCCCATGCAGCCGGACCGAACGGAGCGTTAACCCCATTCACATTCCGCTGAGCTAGACGCCGCGGCACAATGTAGAACAGGTCCTTTGCCGTCGTTGGCGCGTACAGAAGGTCAATCTTTCCCGCCTCGGCCAACTCAATCAATCTTTTCGCCTCGTCGAACGCTCCCTCTTGCAGGTAATAATCGAGCCAAACGTTTGTGTCTACCAAGAGTCGTTTTGCCGCAATCATCGGCAATTCGCCTCTATGCCAGCGATCATCGCATCGTACATGTCGTCGCGTACGGCACCCCAGTTGTCTGCCGATGATTCAGCTGGCGCAAAATCCGCCGCGCTCAACCCCAATGAGAAAAAAGCCAGCCCGCATCCCTGCTCGGCCAGACTCTCCGCACGGGGTGCCTCGCACCTATCCTCCACCATAAATCCTGGCAACGTCTGATGCTCGACAAGGTAGGTCCAAAGCGCACGAATAGCGTCACTCGACCCCAGCCCATTGCGAGTCAGGACCGCATCGCCGCCAGCCTTGAGCATAGGGTCGATTCGCGTGTTGAGCTGCACTGTTGCTGTTGCCATGGCGACTCCTCTCTGCTTGCTAGCAGTATAGCAAACTTGAGAGGCCACACAAAAAGAGCCCCGCCCGCATACGGACGGAGCCCTATCAACTTTTTTCGATCGCTTGCGTCCCAAAGAGCGCTCAGCGAACTCTCTTACACGCGACTAGCGTGCCGCATCAATTGCCACTTTGCCGCTCTCCAGCACGTGGACGCGGCCGTCGGCGAGCATCTGCACGACCTCGGGATACAGTACGTGCTCAATCGCGTGGATGTGTTCCTCGAGCGTGTCGACATCCCAGCCCTCCTCGACAGCCAGCGCGCGCTGGGCGATGATGGGGCCGTTGTCGTAGACCTCGTTGGCAAAGTGCACGGTCACGCCGGTCACCTTGACGCCGCGCGCAAAGGCATCGTCGATCGCATGCGCGCCGGTAAAGCTCGGCAGCAGCGCCGGATGCAGGTTCACCACGCGGTTGGGAAACGCCGCCAGCAGCGGCGTGTGCACCATGCGCATGTAGCCGGCCATGACCACATACTCGCAGCCGCGCTCGAGCAGCTCGTGCGCGATGATCTCGTCGGCGGCGATGGGGTCGGCATAGACATCCTTGGACAGCGTCAGCGTCTGGATACCCGCACGCTCGGCACGCTGCAACCCCTTGGCCGAAGGACGGCTCGACACCACCAGCTCAATCGAAGCATTGAGCTTGCTGGCAGCGATCAGGTCAATCAGCGCCTGCAGGTTGGTGCCAGAGCCGCTGATGAGCACGCCGATCTTGAGCGGCTCGGCCGTATCGGTGCCGGTCGGACGGGTGTAGGGCACAAAGCCCAGGCCCTCGGCAGCAGCCATCTGCTCGCTAGCGCTCATCGGAGTACACGACCTTACCGGAACCCTCGACGCACTCGCCCACGCGGAACGGCTTCTCGCCCAGCGCGACCAGGGCCTCGGTCACGGTAGCCTCGTCCTCGGGGGCAACGATCAGGCACAGGCCGACGCCCATGTTGAAGGTCTTGCATGCCTCGTTGGGCGCGAGCTCGGCCTGACGCGACACGTAGGTGATGACGGGCGGAATATCCCAGCCCATCTCGGCACCGTTGCGGGTGACCACGGCATCGACATCGTCGGCGAGCGCGCGGTTGAGGTTCTCGGTAATGCCGCCACCGGTGATGTGAGCAATGGCGTGCACGTTGACGTCGCCACGCAGCAGCTCCAGAATCGGCTTCACATAGATGCGCGTGGGAGCCAGCAGAGCGTCGGCCAGCGAAGCACCGCCGAGCTCCTCGAGCGGACGGCTCAGCTCCTCGGCCTTAGCGGCGGCCTCGGGCGTGCCCGGTTTGATGCCGTCGACGCCGATGACCTTGCGCACGAGCGAGTAGCCGTTGGAGTGCACGCCGGTGGAAGGCAGACCCAGGATCACATCGCCGGGGCGAACGTTCGCGGGGTCGAGCATCTTGGGACGGTCGACGACGCCCACGGTAAAGCCGGCGAGGTCGTAGTCGGCGGGAGCCATGACGCCGGGGTGCTCGGCCATCTCGCCGCCCACGAGCGCGCAGCCCGCGAGCTTGCAGCCATCGGCCACGCCCTTGATGATCTTTGCCATGTGCTCGGCCTCGATGTGACCGATGGCAACGTAGTCCAGGAAGAACAGCGGCTCGGCGCCCGAAGCCAAAATGTCATTGACGCACATGGCGACCAAGTCCTGGCCCACCGTCTCGTGACGGTCCATGATCTGGGCGAGCACGAGCTTGGTGCCTACGCCGTCGGTGCCGCTAATCAGGATCGGGTCTTCCATATCCTTAAGCGCGGCGGCCGAGAACAGGCCGCCAAAGCCACCGATGCCGCCGATGACCTCGGGGCGGTTGGTGTCCTTGACCATCTGCTTAATAGCGTCGACGGCGCGGCCGCCCTCGGCGGTATCGACGCCGGCGTCCTCGTACGTCACATGCTTGCTGTCGCTCATCTGAGCCTTCCTCTCCCACTACCGTCTGACGAGCAGGCGCCAAACGGTGCTCATAGTTGCGCCATTTCGGCGCGCGCCATAACAGCACGCGCCGTCATATCAACAAAACAGCAGGTAAAACCTACCAAAATAAACCTGTCCCTACATGGCAGGTTTTAGGCCTCGCCGTGCTCCTCTTCCCAGCTGCGGTCGACATATTTCTCGACCACGGCGTCGTCGTCAAAGTACAGCGGCTTGTCCAGGTTGCGGGGCTTAAAGCCCTCCATGAACTTATCGCGGCCAAAGCTCTCGGGAATCGCCACGGGATAGCGGCCGGTAAAGCACGCGTCGCAGTAGCCGCCCTTGGGCATGACCTTCAGCAGGCCCTCGACCGAAAGGAAGGCCAGCGAATCGGCGCCAATGTACTCGCAGATCTCATCGACCGTCTTGTTGGCACTGATGAGCTGCGACTGCACGTCGGTATCGATACCGTAGAAGCACGGCCAGATGACCTCGGGCGAGTTGATGCGAATGTGAATCTCCTTGGCGCCGGCGTTGCGCAGCATCTTGACGAGCTGCACCATGGTGGTGCCGCGCACAATGGAGTCATCGATGACGACCAGGCGCTTGCCCTCGATGTTGTCGCGCAGCGGGTTGAGTTTCATACGCACGCCCATGGCACGCAGCTCCTGCGTAGGCTCGATAAACGTACGGCCCACGTAGCGGTTCTTGATAAGGCCCTCACCAAAGGGAATACCGCTCTCGTGCGAATAGCCCTCCGCGGGCGGCAGGCCGGAGTCGGGCACGCCGATGACCAGGTCGGCCTCGACGGGCTCCTCATGTGCCAGCTGACGACCCATGTCATAACGGCAAGCGTAGACGCTCTTGCCGTTCATGATGGAATCGGGGCGAGCGAAGTAGACCTGCTCAAAGATGCAGTTAGCAGGCTCCTCGGCGGCAGGCACGCCCTGCTCGGACACAAGGCCCTCGGCGCTGATGCGCAAAATCTCGCCGGGACGGACGTCGCGGACGTACTCGGCACCCACAATGTCGAGCGCACAAGTCTCGGAGGCGACGACCCAGCCGCCGGCGCGGGTGACATGGGTGGCAACGTCAACCGTCGCGGCGCCGTCCTGCGACGGCAGCTGCGAAACGGCTGCGGCATCGGCCTGGTCCAGACCCTCGTCCACCAGCTTGCCCAGCACGAGCGGGCGAATGCCGTGTGGATCGCGGAATGCGTAGAGCGCCTGCTCGTTGATGAGCGTCATGGCGTAGCCGCCGCGCACGAGCTCCATGGTCTTGCGAATACCCTCGCGCAGGTGGCCCGTACGCTGGGTAAAGTAGCCGATAAGCTTGGTCGCGACCTCGGAATCCGAATTGGAGAGGAACGGCACGCCCAGCTCGATCAGCTGACGGCGCAGCTCGTCGGTGTTGACGAGGGTGCCGTTGTGCGCGAGCGCGATAATGACGCTATTGATGGTAGAGAGGTGCGGCTGAGAGGCTTCCCAGCTCTTGGCGCCGGCAGTGCCGTAGCGCACATGACCCACGGCCAGCTGGCCGGAGAGCGTCGACAGGTCGGCGTTGGAGAACACGCGGTCGAGCAGGCCCAGATCTTTGCGGACCATAACCGTGCCGCCGTCACCCACGGCGATTCCAGCCGATTCCTGGCCACGGTGCTGCAGCGCACGCAGGCCAAAGTACGTCAGTCGAGCCACGTCGCGATCGGGCGCCCATACGCCGAAAATGCCACATTCCTCATGCAGCTGGTCGGAGTCCGGATCATACGTCGACATGGTGTTCACCTGTCCCGCGGCACGCTCGGCCGCGCGGATGGTTTCTTGAGACATGGTATCCCCTCAGAGCCTCGTATTTTTGGCGTTACCTGCCCTATTATACGCACGGCAAGACAAGCACTCCCGCGCATGAACAGCGCTTTTTAAAAGCCCACCGAGCTAATAATCAGTTTTGTTGCCAAACATTTTATCGGTCTGTCCAGTGCAAGCGCCCGCGCCCCCCAGATGGCCGCCGCGTCCACCGTTGGGGATTACAAAGTTGCAATTGGGACGTTCGTCCTGTCTTTTGGCAGGTCGGCGGCGTATCCTTATAACCTACAACAAAGCGAGAAAGGTTCTGTATGGATCGAAACGAACTCGACCCCAGCGTCCCCAGCGCCACAGAGGTCAAGAAGATTCCCCTCATCATTAAGGTGTACGCCGTCCTGTGCATCCTTTCCGGCGTGGGCACGCTCCCGTCGGTCGCTGCCTTTATGTGGCAGGTCATCACGGCACTTGTTAACGGCAACGCCACCGAAAAGCTCGGCGACAACATGCTGGTCTCGGTTGGACTCATCGTCGCCGGCATCATGCTCTCTGCGGCAAGTGCCGTCATCCTGATCATCTTTGGCCTGGACCTTATCAAAAACCAGCGCCGCAACGCCGCCCGCCTGTCCTACATCCTTATTGCATTCACCGTCGTCGAGCTTTTGGTCGACGTGATGCTCCAGGGCATCGGGCCCTTCCTGCTGCGTCCCGCGATCCAGCTCGGCATCCTCGTTGCACTTTCGGCAACCGTCGACCCCACGCTGCGCCAGGAGCGCGAACTGCAGCGCCGCCTGCAGGAGATGCTCGACCGTGACGCCGCGGCGGAGGGCATGCTCGGCCGCGATGAAACCGGCGAGGGCTACATCAAGCTCAACTACTTCAACCTGTTCTGGGTATTCTTCGTCTGCTGCGTGCTCGGCCTGATCGCCGAGGACATCTGGCATATGACAGTCGACGACCCGGGCGTCTACCAGAACCGCGCCGGCATGCTGTTTGGTCCCTTCAGCCCCATCTATGGCTTTGGCGCCGTACTCATGACCATGGTGCTCAACCGCTTCTATAAAAAGAACCCCATCATCATTTTCCTGGTAAGCGCTGTGCTCGGCGCGAGCTTTGAGGTGTTCGTGGGCTGGTTTATGCAGACCTCATTTGGCGTGGTCTCGTGGAGCTACTCGCACATGAAGCTGTTCGGCATGCCCGACCCACTCGCCGTCCTTACGGGCGGACGCACCTGCACGGGCTTTGCCTGCCTGTGGGGCCTGGGTGGCCTTATCTGGATCAAGCTGCTGTTGCCGAGGCTGCTCAAGCTCATCAACATGATTCCGTGGAAGAGTCGCTACTCGGCTACCGTCATCTTTACCGTCATTATGCTGGTCGACGGCGTCATGACGCTGCAGTCGCTCGACTACTGGTACCAGCGCGTCAACGGCACGGAGCCGGATATTCCCGTCGCGCAGTTCTACGGCAAGTATTTCGATAACGACTACATGGAGAACCGCTTCCAGAGCATGACCATGAGTCCCAAGGATGCGACGCGCGTGTAGCGCCCACCGCGCCCAAAACACAAAATGCCCGCCGGTATCACACGTACCGGCGGGCATTTTTATAAACGAGCCTTCTATCGACGCAAGCCTCTACGCCTCGCGCTCGACCTCGCTCACACACTCATTTTTGATGGTACCGACGAGCGCCTGCAGCGCATCGACCACATGCGGGCGAATGTCCCCGCCAATGAGCACGAGCATGATGTCGTCGCCCACGGCGAGCTCGCCACTCGCCAACCACACGCGCACGTAACCGATACCCGGCATCGCGTGCGTTGCCTCGATAGCGGCCTGCACCTTTTCGGCATCGAAGCCAAACGCCATGCCGCCCACCTTATGTCCAGGCGCCACACCATCGGTCTCGACCCCACGCACCTCGGCCTTGGGCGTCGCGCGCACCACGCCGTTGTGTGTCAGGTACATCCCACAATCAGCCGCCGAAACATCGGCCTTGGCTTCGCGCAGCCAAGCATCAACCGAAGGCATCGATTTGCCATTCTCAAACATCATTTCTCCTTTTGATTTCCAGGGCAGTCTTTTTGGGACGGGGCTCCCGGACACTTTATTCCTCGACCGGCGTGAGCACCATGACGGCGCGTGTGTTGCTCAGCGACAGCGAGCGACAGGTCACAAGCGTTACGACCTTGGTTGCCGAAGCGGCACGGTCGGTGGCATCGCTCGCCACGGCAGAGGCACCGTCGAGCATCTCGGACAGGTAATTCTTCAGTCCGTCATCGCCCTCAAAGTTGGGCGTGCGCGCCTTGGCATACGTGTCCTCGACCACCTTGGTCGCCAGCGGGCGCAACTTATACGTCGCATCGCACGTGATGTAGTACACGTATTCCATGCTGTCGAACGTCGCCTGATCGGTCGTACGCGAAATCACGTTGAACATCGAACCGTCGTTCATGTGATGGCCGTAAATCGTGGTCTGCTGATCCACCATGCCCGGCGCGGTGTCGTCGCTATCCAAGAAGATGGCTCCCGAGGCATTGGCCGTACCGTCGAACAGCGTGTTGAGGTACTTGGAGTTGTTGTTGGTCTGCACCACGGGGTAGTTGATGTTGGTGCCGGGCGCGTAAATCCAACCCACAACCTCGGGATTTGTCTGGGCGAGCGCGTTGAAGTCGATAATCGGCACGCCGCTGGCGTCCTTGTCGCTCACATATTGCTTTTCGATTTTTTGATACGACTCGCTCGCCTGCTTGTAGCCAATCTGGGCATTAATAAAGATGGCGGCCGCAGCAACGATCAGGCCAATGCCAATGATGATGAGCAGAATGGGAATGACGGAGCGGCGCTTTTTGCGCAGCGGCTCGGTATAGCTCGATGGCGCGGTATGCGCCGAAGAGCGAGGTGACTTCTTGGCCGTACTGTATGACGAAGGGCGATAAGCAGCAGGCGTATCCTGACGGCGATGGGACGTCGGCGTTACGGAACGCGGCGCGCGCGGCTGCTGAGGAGAGGATGTCCGACCCTGCTGTGCCGCATGGGCAGCACCCGGCTTCGACGGATCGGGAATCTGAGAAGCCTTGAATCGTTTTCCCTGATAATCGGACATGGCTCTCCTTATACTGCGGTGAAACGGCGGAACGCCTAGGCGTCGGCCATCTCCTGCTTCATTTTCTCGATAACCTTGCGGTACTCGGGGTCGCAAGCACCCAGAATCTGCGTGGCATAGATGGCGGCGTTCTTGGCACCGTTGATGGCAACGCAGGCCACGGGCACGCCCGAAGGCATCTGCACCATCGACAGCAGCGAATCCATACCGCCCAGGTCACTCGTCTTCATAGGCACGCCGATAACCGGCAGCGGCGTAAAGGCAGCCACGACACCACCCAGGTGAGCGGCCTTGCCGGCGGCGGCGATAATCACTTTGATACCGCGATCGGCGGCAGTCGAAGCCCACTCGTGGACCTTCGCCGGCGTGCGGTGCGCGCTCGCGATCACGAGCTCATAGGGCACACCCAGTGCCTCGAGCTCGGCGGTGCAGCCTTCCATAACGCCCAGATCGGACTTGGAACCCATGATGATCCCGACAACCGGCTTTTGATCTGCCATAAACAAAGACCTCCTGTTGAGAGCGGTGACGCGGCGAATCCGCGACCCTTAACTGCAAATAATTCAAGTATAGCCGCCGATGCTGATGTGTTCGGCGGGAGACGGAACGCTTTGCGAGATTAAGGCCGAAGGGTCGGAGCTTTCCGCCTACATTCAAAAAGCGTGCCCACCGTCCTTGGGTGGGACGGCGGGCACGCTTGCTTAGCTGTTGCTGGGGCTACTTAGCCTTGCTGCGACGATGGAAGAAAGCGCCGATCGCGGCGATGATGGCGCCAAGACCACCGACGGTCGCGACGGTCGCCGCCGTCTGGTCTCCGGTATTGGGAATCGCCGAACCGTTCTTCTTGCTGCCCTGGGCCTTGTCGCCTGCGGGCTTGCCCGCCTGGTTGCCGCCGTTCGAGCCATTGCCGGAACCCTGGTTGCCCGAGCCGCCCTGATTGCCGGAATCGGCATCCTTGAGGCTCTCAATAGCCAGCTTGAGCTGGTCATAGGCCGCCTGGAGCTGGGTGTCGGAAGCATTCTCAGCACCCAAGACGTCCTCGGCGTAGGTAATGGCATCCGTCAGGGCCTTGACAGACTCGGCCGTCTTGCCCCTAGTGTCAGTCTCCTTCGCCTGCTTGACCAGGGCCTTGAGCTGCTTCTTAGTCGGTTTCTCGACCGGGGCCACCGGGGTCTTCTCGAGCGCGCCGCGGGCGCTCTCGAGCGCCCTGAGCGCCTGGTCGACCTCGTCCTGCGTGGCTTTCTCGTCGCTCAAGATGGCGCGGGCGCTCGCCAGGGCGTTCTCGAGCGCCGTCCAGGAGGCCTCGGTGTAGTCACCGGCCTTGAGGTCGCCGGCAGCAACCTCGGCATCAACCTTTTCGATCGCGGTAGCGAGATCATCCTTCGCCACCGGATCGGGGACGGCCGTACCGTAGAACTTGAGCTCCGCCATGCTGCAGTAGGCATCAACGTTGCCACCGCCGGCGTGAATCACCTTGACGGTCACGTAGCGACCGCGCGCGGCGCCAAAGCTCATCTGTTTCCAGTCGCCACGGTCGGTGAGCACGCGGCCGTCATTGTCGAAGGCGAACGTACCCATCGACGCGGCGGTGCCCATCTCATAACCGTCGGCAGTGTCGGAGACCAGTATCTCGGCCTCGAAGATATCGCCGTTAGTGCCGCCGTCCTGGCGCGGCAGGAATGTAACGTCGGTGAGATCGTAGTCGCGGCCCAGGTCGACACTCAGATACTGGGGCATACCGGTCCCATGGGCCCAGTCGCTGTGCCAAAGCGTCCGCTCGTCGCCGTCGAGAGCGTTGACGGCGTTGCTGCCCTCGTAGTCGGCCTCACTCGAGAAGCCGGCCACCTTGACGTTCTTGCGGTTCTCGGGCGTGTTGATAAGAATCTTCTCATCGACAGGGCGCATCTTGAGGCCGTCGATTGCCTTCTCGATCTTGGCTGTGGCGTCTGCGACATCCTTCTTGCTATAGCTGCCTTGGCCGCCGTCGAGGAGCTTCTGAGCCGCCTCGACCGCAGCGGTGAGAGCTGCATAGGAATCCTTAGTGTAGACGGATTCGCTGTAGCCCGCGGCCTCGGAAAGCGCTGCCACGAGCGCAGAGGTATCGACACCAGCCTTGACTTCGACCTCATAGGATGCGGTCTTGGAGGGGTCGAGTACCGACGCCACCGTGATCTTTGCCTTGCCGGCCTTGTTGGCACGCAGGTAGTAGCTCACGCTATCGCCAGCCTGAACAGCGGAGACGCTTACCACAGAGGGGTCGGAGCTCTCGACCGTCACATAGGGGTAGCCGGCGCTCTCAGGCGTGGCCTTGGCGTCGACGAGCGTAACGTCGCCTTCAAAGAACTCGGTCTGGTTCTTGCCTAGCTCGACACCCTCGATGGCCTCGACACCCTGCGTGTAGTTGAAGTTGACCTCACGCAGTGTGAGCATCTGGTCACCCGATGCCTCAAGCGGCGTGACCTCGACCTTGGTCGCCTTCTTGCCCTTGTTCTCGGCAGAGAGGCCAAAAGCGTAGCGAGCCCGGAAGGAATCGTACTCCCCGCCCGCGAACTCTTGGGTCGAGCCATCCTCGAACGTCACGACAGCCTTGATCTTCTGCACGGTTCCGTTGCCACCGTTGCGGTTAACGACCTCGACACTATCGAGTTTCGAAGGCGTCTTAAATGCGAATGTCATCGTGGTGGGAAGCTTCACGTAACTCGGAAGCTTACCCTCGCTGTCCCAGTTGCCGCTCCAGTTCCATAGGAACTCAAAGCCGTTGTCGCCCTCGTTATTATCGAACAGCGCGTTATAGCTCTTCTGCTGGATAAGTTTCTCGACGTTGGTCCCGTCGTCGGTCGTGAGCTCATCGTTGGTCATCGTGATGTTGAAGGCATCCTGACCGTACTCGGCGACCGTTGGCTGAGGAACATCCGGCATCGTCACCGTGCCGTCGCTCGCAAACTCAAGTGCGTCGCATGCCGGACCGATGAGCCAAGATGTCGAGGGCAGTTCGACCTTGCCGGCGGTCTTGGCCTTGAGCTTGAAACTCGCCACCGCGCCGGTACCGTTGTAGAGCTTGCCATCGCCGCGGTTGGCAAAGGCGAGATTGATAGTCTGCGTTCTGTCCGCGAACTGGACCTTCTCGCGAGACAGGTTCTCCATGCCGGCAGTCGAGCCGTCCTGCGCGATGCTCTCGGACACAAACTCGAACTGGTCGCTCTTGAAGTTGACGAGAGCGCCCAGGGCGTTGACGTTCTTGGCGTCGGCCGCATAGACATCAACGGTGATCTCATCACCGGCCTCGACCTCGGTCTTGCTCGGAATCACCGCGAGCGAACCTGCGACCTTGCCCTTTTGTTTAGTGCCGCCGTCAAGACCCGCCATGGTGAACGAGTAATCGTAGACGTCGTAAACGCCGTTATCGTTGAGGTCGGCGAAGTGGTCGCGGATCTGCGAACCGAACGTCGGGGTATCGGGCTCGCGGTTCTCGAGGCCCAGATAGTTCTTCATGTTGGAGTAGTCTCCGTCGGAGATCGTGGCCTTGTTGAGGTTGGAGCCCACGGCGAAGCCATCCGTGCCGTCGGTCTTGTAGATGGCAATCTCGGACGCGGAGAAGAAATTGCCGACCGAGGCGAGCGGTGTCATGCGCACGTAACGGGCGGCCACGGTGCCGTCAAACGCTACCGTCTTACAATCAGCGGAACGTGCCCAATCGACCTCCTGGCTCGTCCAGTGGACGCCATCGAGACTCGTCTCAACACGCATCTTGGTCACAGTGCCGTTGCCGGCGTCATCGCGCGGATAGTACTCGAGCTTATCGAGCTTGTAAGCGCGTCCATAGTCAACGGTAAGCGCCTTGCCCAGATCGTTGCCACCGGAGTGGAAACCGCCGTCGCCCGACTGGAACTCATGGTCGAAGGCAAGCTCGGCCTTATGGCTGCCGTAAAGTGAGCCCTCCCAGGTGATTTCCTCGGCGTCGGGGACGTTCCGCCACGGATCGAGTGCGGAGTTCGCCTCGAGCACATCGCTCCAGGCGGAGTAACCCTCGGCGTTGCGCGAACGAATCTGGTAGGTGTGCTTGCTATTGTAGGCGAGGTCGGTGTGCGTGAACTCGGCCGCATCACCCACGGCAAACACAGTGCCGTCGACCTTAAGGTCGTAGGAGGTAGCACCATCGACCTTTCCCCAGGTGAGCTTTATGCTCGTTGGGGTCGTGACGTCCTCGGGGGCAGCAAGGTTCGTGGGTGCGGAGAGGTTCTCGTTGAGGCGATCGGCTGTGAGCGTGGCGTCGGCATTCACGAAACCGCCCAGCTCAAGCGTCTGCGCCGCTGCAGCAACATCGGTCTTCGCGAACTTGACGTAGACCTTGGGGTTCGTGGTGATCTTGGTGTTGTTAAAGCTCTCGCCCTGCTCGGCCTCGGTGCCGTCCGCATCGCTGCCGTAGTGGTTGAGGTTGGGGGTCTCGCTGTAGAAGTAGACCGCCTGGCCGGCCTCGGGGGTCGCGGCGTCAAAGGTCTCCTGCGAGTCGACCTCAACCACGTTGAGTGCGGATCCGCCGTTCTTGGCGACAACGCTCGTGGGCTTGGCGGACACATTGGCCACGAAGGTCGTGGTGCGGTTGGAGTCGTAGCCGTTGTAGCCGCCCTTCGAGGCCTCGGCGGTAAAGGTCGCGGTGCCGCCTGCGGCCTTGGAGCTGTAGACGGTGCTCACATGCTCACCGTAGGAGATATTGTCGATCGTGCCGTAGGAATCGTCCTCAGTCGTGTTGTTTTCGATGGAGGAGCCGTCGTCCTCGTACTGCGTAAAGGTGCCGTCGCCCTCGGTGGCGAAGAACTCGACGATACGCTGACTGCGGTCGGTACCCTTGGTGTTGGTGTCGCTCACTGCCTCGGGGTTGTTGTTCTCGGCGTACATCGGCACGATAGCGTTGGCCTTCACAAACAGCGGCAGCTTCCAAAGCGGAGCCTCGTAGTTGTTGAGAACCTGGCCGCCGCGATACTGCTTACCCGAGAAGTAATCGATCCAGATGGTGGGATTCTCGTCGGTGCCGTAGTTGGGGAGGTAAATCCCATTGCGAATGTCGTTGCCGTTCTCGTCTGCCTGGGTATCCTGATACACCGGTGCCACTAGGAAGTTCTCACCGAACATATACTGGTACTGCGTCGAAGTGCTTGCGGCGTACTCGGAGTTGTCGGAAAGCAGCATGGCGCGGATCATGGGCAGGCCGGCATCGCCGTTACCCGTGTCGATGTTGGCCGCCGAGGCCGCGCTCGTGTAGATATAGGGCATGAGCTGCGCCTTGAGCTTGAGGTAGAAGCGCGAGATGCCTGTGTAGGGATCGCCGTGCGTCATGGGCGATTTACGGTAGGTGCCCCAACCGTCCATGTCAAGCATAGAGGGCGTGAACGTCTTCCACTGGTAGTCACGCGCAGAGATGATGGGGTCGCCGCCAAAGATGCCATCCATGTCGGAGCCGATGTTGGGGTTGCCCGAAAGACTCTGACCGATATACGTGGGGATATGGAAGCGAATGTACTCCCAGTTACCGCCATACTGGTCGCCGGTCCAAATGCCACCAAAGCGCTGCGTGCCGGCCCAACCATCGAGCGTGATGATGTTGGGGCGCTTGTTAGCGCCGGTCGTCACCGTGTCATAAGCTGTCTTGATGCCATTAAGACCAAAGGAGTAGCCAGATCCAACCCAGGCAACGTCGGTCTTAAGGGTAGAGATGCCTCCCGTCTTGACCTCGGCGTCGAAGTCGCGAAGCAGGTGCCACGGGGTCTCGGAGTTGCTGTCGGGCTCAAGGTTGGACTGGGTCCACAAGCCCGTGCTCACACCCTTGGAGTTGGCATACTCGGTGAACTTCTTAAGGTTGTCGACATTGGCACGCACAGCGTTAAGACGGTCGGCCGAGCTCGTTCCGTCGGAGTTGACGCCGCCGGTCTTGTAGTAACCGTTCTGGCCATAGCCGGCGCCGTAGCCGTCGTTCGGCAGGAACCAACCGAGCGGCATGTCGTTGTCCTCGTAGTCATCGATAACCTGCCGAGCAGAGAACTGGCGGTCGAAATCGGTCGCTTTCATGTTCTCGGTATCAACCGAAGGGCCCTCACCGTTGAGCGTCTCGGCCGCAAGTGTGCCGTCGAGCTTGTAGCCCGTCGACATGCCAGACTCGTACTTAACGTCGCCCTTCTCGCTCGAGGACTTGCTGCCCTTGGTCTCCCACTTCTTTTGACCCGAGGTCGTTGACCAGCCATCACGGTTATAGGCATTAAGATGACCAAGGTAGAACCCGTACTCGGGCAGCAGTACCGGGTTACCGGTCACCTTGTAGTAGTCCTGCAGCATCTCGGTTGCCACGTTCGAAGCGCCCTCGTTGGTCGCCACGAAGTAGTAGGCATCAAACTCATTCTCGCTGTGCAAAGTCGTGACCGTCGATGAGTCCGTGGAACCGAAGTCGTAGGAACCCTCTGCAAACGTGTTTCGGAGTACGCCGTAGCCGTCACTCGTCCAATAAAACGGGTTGGGCGAGGCAACGCCGCCATCAGTCCAGTTGTTCGTGTTGGAGATGGCGATGGTCTGGTTGGTGTGCAGGAAGCGTCCGTTCTGGGTGCCGCCGCCAAAGAAGTTCTCGGACTTCTCCTTGGCGAGCGTCTGGACGGTACCCTTCTTATCAAGGTCGAGGGACGCGGACTCGGAAACCACGACACGGTCGCCTGACTTGATACTCATCTTGCCAGTCGCCTTGTCCAGGATCACGGTCGCCTTTCCGCCGGTGATCTCGATAGTGTCGCCCTTGTCGGCAACCGTCGCGCTCGGCTTGCTGTAGGTGTCCGAGGTATCGGGCTGAGCCTGGATTTTAGCCGTGTGGGACTTACTGCGCGGTGTGGCGTAATCGGAAAACTCACCCTTGGGGTCGACGTTATAACGGAAAATACCGTCCTCGAGGAACGTAATACGGCCCTTGATGCCGTCAGCGAAATCGATGTCGACGACATTCGAGGCAGACTGGGACACGGTCGCTGAGTCGACGCCCTTGAGTGGCGTGGCAATCGCCTGCTGGGGATTGGCAAACACGAGCGTCGCTGCAGTGGCAACGAGGACCGCGCTTCCCTTCACCCACCGTTTCGTAAAAATGGAATTCCTGCGCACCTGGGCTCCTTTCTTCCGACATGCCGAGGACGCCCCCCCCCGGCAGCATGGGAAAACGTATCAAACGGGGATGTTCGGTACATTCCGCACAATGGGGCCACCCGTTACCAAGGGGCCAACTGGTAGTAACCAGATAGCCACCTACTAGGTCATATCAATATATGGGAGCACTTGCGCAACCAAGTTCGGAAGTCCACCAACGGCAGTAAAATGAGCGTCAACGGCAAGGTAGGCTTAATAAGCCATACCAATTGGTTCTTCAGTCAAATACCAATCTAGCAAAAATGTACTGTTTATCTGGTATTACACAGACCATACCTTTCCCTCGGGAACTGGGCTTCGCGAAGTTTCCCGAGGGAAAGGCTCAGCCGCCACCCTGCGACCTACCGGGGGTTGCCATGGCGTACGTTGGCTGATTTGGTTTGGAATGAGATGCTGACGGTAGTCAATGGGCGCAACTGTCCCGGGTGCATTTCAAGATGCACCTAAATGTCTGCCTTTATCCTTATAGATTGTCCAGGTAGTCGTCGGCATCATAGGTAAGGCTATAGGCTTTATTCAGAATGCGCACGAGCTCCTGGGCATCGTGCTCGCCGAGCGCTGAGAGTTGTTTCGAGAGCGATGCCACACTCTCGGCATTTTTTTTCGCCGCGAAATCACGGCCTTCCTCGGTGATGCTCACCAGCACACGCCGACGATCGTTTGGATCGGTCCCGCGCTGAACGTAACCCTTGCTCTCGAGTGAATCCAAGATATGCGACATGCGCGCACGGGAGAATTTCAGCTTCTTGGCAATCTCGGAGGGAATGACGTCACCGTCAATACCCGATAGATACTGTAAAACCGGTGCCTCGCCCACACTGGCGCCGCCGGCAGCACTCAAGGATCCCTTGGCAAGGGAACGTGAGTACACGATCAGTTTTCGAGCGACGTCATCGTAATCCACTGGGGATATTGTCCTTTGCAACTCTAGAAGGGCCATAAAACCGTCATTTGCCGTACATTAGTTAACATTCGCAACAATTATTTATGATACCCCAACGCGGAAGTCTATTGCTCGTCCTTCTTGCGTCGCATAAGCTCCTCAACGTCGATACCCGCGGCCTCGAGCATGCGCTCGACATTCTTTTTGGCGTTGGTCGTGCCAACCTTAAGCACGATCGAAAGCGGAGTGCCCACCACTAGGCACACGATGCCCACGGGGACACCCCAGCCGGGGCCTCCCTGCATACCCCACATCCCCATCAAAAAGCCAATCGCCACGAGCGAATAGCCCAGGCGCAGCCAAACGTTGAGCCGCTGAATAGCATCGGTCTGCATCTTTGCCTCGCGGATCAAGTCGTCGCGCGAAAGGTCGTGTCCGTGTTTCTCGTGCATATGGGTCCTCCTCGTGCAAAGCGTGCATCATGTGCAAGTGCATCGTTTGTCGAATACGTCATCTTTCAAGAGCAATATAGCGGGTGTCGTGTAGGCGATGGAAGTCGCTGGCCATATTGCCCTCGAAGGGCGGCGCAAAATCAGAAGGCCGTGCGGTTGAGGCCGCACGGCCTTACAGGGGGCCAGGGGATGATGACTAGTAGCTCAGTGCCGGGTCGAAGAAGCCAATGAGAACGCCCACAAATGCGATCACAACGAGGATCAGCATCATAACGATGGGGTTGACCTTCTTCTTGGTCATCATGTACCAGCAGAAGATGATGAAGATCATCGGCAGCAGGTGCGGATAGATGCCATCGAGCGTGTCCTGGAACTTACCGCCACCGGGCAGCACCAGGTTGGGGCTGCAGGTGATGGAGACCCAAGTTGCGCCCACGGCACCGATGACCATGGTACCGACCATCACGATGGAATCGCGAAGAGCCTTTGCCTTGGGGCCAACGAGGGCCTCGACCGCCTTGCCGCCGAGCTCATAGCCCTGGTTGTAGGCAAAGCGCATGCCAAGGAACATGAGCAGGTTCCACACGACAATATAGAAGATGGCACCGAGCGGAGAGCCGCCGGTCGAGAGACCTAGGGCGATACCGAGCAGGATCGGGATCAGGGTACCGACGATCAGCGAGTCGCCAAGGCCGGCGAGCGGGCCCATGAGGCCGGCGCGGATGCCGTTGATGGCGTCGTCATCGATGGCCTCGCCGTTTGCGCGAGCCTCCTCGAGGCCGGCGGTGACGCCGACAATCATGGTGCCGATCTGCGGCTCGGTGTTGAAGAACGCGGAGTAGGTCTGGAGGGCCTGCTTCTGCTCCTCGGGCGTGTCGTAGAGCTCCTCGACGATCGGAAGCATGGCGCACAGGTAACCGAAGGTCTGCATGTGCTCCTGCGAGAAGCAAGTCAGGTTGCCGTAGGACCAGTTGCGGAACGACTTGGCAAGCGTTTTCTTAGAGAGTTTCTTCTTCTCTGCCATTAGATGTCCTCCTCTTCCTCATCATCGGAGCCCGAGGCGATAGCTGCCTTGGGAGCGTTTGCGAGGTCGATCTTGAGCGAAGCGATCTCATAGTTGATCAGGGCGAAGAAGCAGCCGATGCCGGCAGCGGCAATCAGGTTGCACCCCATGACAGCGGACAGGGTGAAGCCGAAGAAGAACGTGAGGAAGTCCGTCGGCTTGGAGATGACCTGCTTGAGCAGGATGGCGATACCGACGGTAGGCAGCAGCGAGCCGACGGTGAACAGCGTCTTCATCGCGATGCCGTCCATGGGCATGTAGGTCTTCATGAGGTCGACCATGGCGGTGCCGCCCATGGTGATGATGAACGTCGGGAGGAACGAGCAGACGATGTGACCAATCCAAGGCAGAACGTTGTTGACCAGGTAGAGCTTGTGGAGATCGCCCTTCTCGAGCCACTTCCACCCCATGCCCTGCCACACCAGGTTGATGGTGGCGGTGCCATAGAAGAGCACAGTGCCGAGCGTGCCGACGGCGGCACCGAGGGATGCGGCCATGCCGGCAGCCTCAGCGGAGGCGGGATCGATGCCCGAGTTCTTGATGGCGAGGATCGCCAGCGGGATGCCGATATAGGACACGGCGCGGACGTCGGCGGAGACGGTTCCGCCGGGGGTCACGAGAGCGATGTAGACAACCTGGATGGCAGCGCCGACGAGGATGCCCGTCTGCATATCGCCCATGATGATGCCGACGATGAGGCCGGCGACCAGAGGACGACCCAGAGTGTAGTTGCCGATCGTCGTGCCGCCCATGCCAGGCAGTGATGCCAGGCAGGCGAACAGGCCGAACAGCGCGGCTTGGAATGCATTGATTGCCATGCTTTCCCCTTTCTTTATTCCTCAGCCCCTTTCCCCAGGGCTGTAGGTACCAAAATGCGGCTGGCGCCTAACTAGAAGCCAAACTGACCGCGGAACTTGGGCCACTCACCGATGGACTTCTCCTTGATAAGGGCGAACTCGACCGTGTAGCCGGCGTTGGTGAGATCCTCGAGCGCCTGGGCCTCTTCCTGCGTGATCGACTGGTTGTTGCCGAGCTTGGTGGTGCCGGGACGATCGTTGCAGGGACCGACGATGATGCGGTCCATGCCGGGCTTAAAGCCAAAATCGACGAGAAGTTCCTTCATGTCGAGCGGGTTCTTGGTGATCAGGAAGTACTTGGTGTTGGACTTGAGAACCTTCTCGGAGACCTCCTTGAAGTGCTCCTTGGTCCACACGAACGTCTTCTTGCCCGAGGCACTCTTGTAGGCCTCCTTGAGCACGGGGTTGGACGCCGCGGCGTCGTTGACGGCGATAAGACCGTCGCAGGGATACTCGAGGGCCCAACGGGTAACGGTCTGTCCATGGATCATACGGTCGTCAATACGGATGAACGAAATCATACGTTCTCCCCTTTCCTTCATGAGGCCCGCGGTCGCGGCCTCTTCTTCCTAACGTTTGCAGCTAGATGAAACCTTGGTGCGGCCTAGATGTCGTCGTCCTCGTCGTCGGCGTCATCGGTCGGGACCACAAGCTCGGACATACCGTTCTTGCCCTCCTGCAGCATCATCTGCTTGAGAGAATCCAGGTCCATGGTGGCAAGCCCCATCATGGCGGTCATAGCCATGGGCAGATTCATACCGCCGAAGGCAATGGTGTGGGCGAGCAAGCCCTTCTCGGCCATCGTGTTCATAGCATTGGTGAGCGGCGATCCGCCCAGGATGTCACCGAGCAGGACAACCTCGTCATCGGCGGTAACGGGAGCGACCATCGCCTTGACGTTCTCGACATATTCGTCAGCGCCCATGCCGTCCACGAGACTCGTCGACAAGATGTTCGGGGCGTCATTGCCGAGCATCTTGAGGACACTGTGCAGTCCGGGAGCGAGCGTTCCGTGACTGACCATTACCAGATACCGCATGCGGTCTCCTCTCGACCTGCCGTGTGTCGCACGGCTTTGCTTTTTGCTGAGATTATTGTTGCGCCGGGGCATGTTCGGTACAAGAAAATAGTTGCGAACGGCAACTATTCATCGGTTAACGGTAGCAACTATTTTTGTGCCTAAATTATTTTTTCTTCTAATTATTTTTAAAATAGCAGGTAGATTGTCTGATAAATGTTTTATGTTCCTTATGCACCATACATACCAGCAAGAATCGGGCCTGGCATCTCCGGTTTGCCCCGCAGTGTCAGACCATGTCACGTACGCCCACGATATGGAGGTACCCCATGGATATGATCTCGTTTCTCGCCTCCGAACCCTTCGACCGCAGCGGTGATACGCCGCTCTATGTCCAACTTAAACATCGAATCGCCCTGCTTATCGCCAGCCAGGCGTTCGACACCAAGACGCCGCTGCCACGCGAGCTCGAAATCTGTGAGCGGCTAGAGTTATCGCGCGCGACCGTGCGCCGTTGCTTCCAAGATCTCGTCATCGAGGGGCGCGTGGTGCGCAAACGTGGGCAGGGAACGTTCATCAAACCCCAAACCTCAGCACCCGGCATCGACCTGGCCCTGAATTTCAGCGCGCGGATGCGCGAAGCGGGACGGGTTCCGAGCTCGCAGATTCTCGCCTTTTCAAGCATACCGGCCGTCCGCGGCATCGCCTCTGGGCTCAAAGTGCCCGAGGGGACACCCGTCTGGGAGATTCGCCGCCTGCGTCTCGCCAACGACAAACCCATGGAGCTCAACTACGTCTATATCCCCGTGTCACTTTGCCCCGAGCTCACACGCAAAGACGTGGATGGCTCGCTCTACGCCTATATCGCGGAAAAGACCGGCATCCTGCCCGCAAGCGTCGATGCCGTCTACGAGACGGTCAACCTCGACAAGCATGAGGCGCGCCTTTTGGGACAGAACACCGGTAAGGCGGCGATGCGCATCGTGCGTTCGACCTACGACAAGACGGGAACCCCGTTCGAGGTAGGCGTGCTCATCAGCTGCGACGGTCAGGCAAAGCTGCACGTGCACATCGCCGCCGACAAAACAACCTTCACCGCCACAGCCCAATAAATCCAAAACGTGGGCTCCGCCGTTCGAACGAACGGCGGAGCCCACACTCACTTTCTTTTTCATCCCTAGTCATCGCGCAAAGCCCCTTCGGCAGCACACGGTGCAGCCGAGTCACCGTAGGCCGGGGCGGGAGGCGGACCTTTCTCTCGGAAAACTTCGCGAAGCCCAGTTTCCGAGAGGAAGTGTCCGGCTGCCGCCCCGGCCGACCAGGTCACACTACACCGTGTGCTGCGGCAGGTCCTGCAGGGCGATGACGTCCATGCCCATGTCGTTGGCGCTGCCGTGACCCTGCTGGTCCTCGCGCACCGCCTCGATGGCACTCACGTACGTGTTGGCGGCAGACATCGCGGTCACGCAGGTCACACCGCGTCGCACCGCCTCGGTGCGCAGCAGATAGCCGTCGCCGCGCGAGCCCGGACCGTACGGCGTGTTGATGATCACCGCGATCTTGCCATCGGCGATGAGGTCGCCGATGTTGGGGCGCTCGCCGTCGTGCGGGCCGCTAATCTTCTCCACGATCTCGCACGTCACGTTGCCTCCACGCAGCACGCGCGCCGTACCCTCGGTGGAGCAGATGTCAAAGCCCAGGTAACGCAGGATACGCGCGACCGAAAGGATGTGGCGCTTGTCGCGGTCGCACACGCTGATGAATACCTTGCCGGCGCTCGGGTCGGGCAGCTTGTAGTCGATCGCCAGCTGCGTCTTGGCGTATGCCTCGGGATAGCTCTTAGCGATACCCATGACCTCGCCCGTCGACTTCATCTCGGGCCCCAGGATGACGTCGGCGCCCGGGAAACGACCCCAGGGCATGACGGCTTCCTTCATGCAGAACCAGTCCAGCTGACGTTCGTCGCTCGGCAGGCCCAAGCTCGCGATGGAATCGCCTGCCATGATGCGCGCCGCGCATTTGGCCAGCGGCACGCCGGTGGCCTTGGAGATAAACGGCACGGTACGGCTGGCGCGCGGGTTGGCCTCGATCACGTAGACGGTCTCGCCCTTGATGGCATATTGCACGTTGACCAGACCGCGGACTCCCAGCGCCATCGCGATGCGGCGCGTGGTCTCGCGGAGCTTCGCCTGCAGGCTCTCGCTAAAGCTGAACGGCGGGATGCAGGTCGCGGAGTCGCCGGAGTGAATACCGGCTTCCTCGATATGCTCCAGGATGCCGCCGATGTATACCTCTTCGCCATCGCACAGGGCGTCGACGTCGGACTCGATCGCACCCTCCAGGAAGCGGTCCAGGTACACCGGGTAGTCGGGGCTAATGCGCGCAGCCTCGGCCATGTAATCGCGCAGATGCTCGGCATCGTAGGCGATCATCATGCCGCGGCCGCCCAGCACATAGCTCGGGCGCACCAGCAGCGGATAGCCGATGTGCGCGGCCACGGCCTCGGCCTCCTCAAACGAGGTGGCCTGGCCCGCCGGCGGGTACATGATGCCCAGCTTGTCGAGCAGAGCGGCGAAGCGCTCGCGGTCCTCGGCAAAGTCGATGGCATCGGGCTTGGTGCCCATAATGTTCACGCCGCTCTCCTCGAGCATGCGCGCCAGCTTAAGCGGAGTCTGGCCGCCGAGCGTCACCACGACGCCGTCGGGGCGCTCGACATCGATAACGTCCATGACGTCCTCGTAGGTGAGCGGCTCAAAGTACAAGCGGTCCGAGGTGTCGTAGTCAGTCGAAACGGTCTCGGGGTTGCAGTTGACCATGATGGTCTCGAAGCCGCGAGCCGCCAGTGCGTAGCTCGCGTGCACGCAGCAGTAATCGAACTCGATACCTTGGCCAATGCGGTTGGGGCCGGCGCCCAGGATCATCGCCTTGGGCTTGTCCGCCGGCGTGGTCTCGTCGGGAGCCACGCACTTCTTGGCATCCGGGCTCGTGCGGTAGATGTTCTCGTACGTCTTGTAGTGGTACTCCGTGGCGCTCGAAAACTCCGCAGCGCAGGTATCGACCGTCTTCATGCTGGGAACCACGCCCAGACCCTTGCGATAGGCGCGCACAAAGCGCTCGTCCGAGCCGGTCAGCGCGGCAATCTCGGCGTCGCTCGTGCCGTACTGCTTGAGCAGGCGCATCGCGTCGGCGTCGATATCCTCCACACGCAGGCCGCGGATGCTCTCCTGGACCTGCACCATGTCGTTGATACGGTTGAGGTACCACGGATCGATACCGCAGATGGCATGGATGTGGGCGATGTCCCAGCCACGGCGCAGGGCCTCGACCACAAAGAAGATGCGGTGCTCGGTCGGGGTTGCCACGGCCTGAGCGAGCTCGTCGTCGCTCAGCTTGTCGGCACCCTCCTTGCCACCGGCGCAGATGCCCTGGTGACCGTCCTCCAGCGAGCGCATGGCCTTGCCGAAGGCCTCCTCAAAGGTGCGGCCGATCGCCATGATCTCGCCCACGGCCTTCATGCGCGTGGTGAGTGTGGGGTCGGTGCCCTTGAACTTCTCGAAGGCAAAACGCGGCACCTTGACCACGCAGTAGTCGATCGTGGGCTCAAAGCAGGCAGGCGTGGCCTTGGTGATGTCATTGACGATCTCGTCGAGCGTATAGCCAACGGCCAGGCGAGCAGCAGCCTTGGCGATGGGGAAGCCCGTGGCCTTGGAGGCCAATGCGGACGAGCGGCTCACGCGCGGGTTCATCTCGATGACGATCAGGCGGCCGGTCTGGGGGTTCACGGCAAACTGCACGTTAGAGCCGCCGGTCTCGACGCCGATCTTCTCCAAGATGGCAAGCGAGGCGACACGCATGCGCTGGTACTCAAGGTCACTCAGGGTCTGCGCCGGGGCCACGGTGATGGAGTCGCCGGTATGCACTCCCATGGGGTCGAGGTTCTCGATGGAGCACACGATGATGCCGTTGCCGGCATGGTCACGCATGACCTCCATCTCGTACTCTTTCCAACCCTCGATGGACTCCTCGACCAGCACCTCGTGGGCGGGCGAGAGCTCAAGGCCCTGGCTCACAATGGAGACGAGCTCCTCGTGGGTGTGCGCGATGCCGCCACCGGCACCGCCGAGGGTAAAGCTCGGGCGCAGCACGCAGGGATATCCCACGCGCTCGGCGATGGCCTCGGCGTCAGCCACGCTGTAGGCATAGCCCGAGCGCGCGACCTCCAGGCCGATCTCGGCCATGGCCTCGTTAAAGAGCTTACGGTCCTCGCCACGCTCGATGGCGGCCAGGTCGCAGCCGATCATCTCGACACCGTACTTGTCGAGCGTACCGTCCTTTGCCAGCTCGACGGCGGCATTCAGACCGGTCTGGCCGCCCAGCGTGGGCAGCAGCGCGTCCGGGCGCTCCTTTTTGATCACGCGCTCGATAAATTCGGCGGTGATGGGCTCGACATAGGTGCGGTCGGCCAAGCCCGGATCAGTCATGATGGTCGCCGGATTGGAGTTGACCAGGATGACCTCAAAGCCATCCTCCTTGAGCACCTTGCAGGCTTGGGCGCCGGAGTAGTCGAACTCGCAGGCCTGGCCAATGACGATAGGGCCCGAACCAATAACGAGGATACGCTTGATGTCAGTACGTTTCGGCATGTTAGTTCTCCTCGGTCTCGGTTTCAGCGGAACCATCGTCGGCGAAATTCCAGCCGGCGAGGCGGTCCTTCGCGGTGTCGATGTCCAGGTAGTTCTCCTCGCCGTCCATGAGTCGCGTAAAGGCGGTAAAGAGATAGTGGGCATCGGTGGGGCCAGGCGAGGCCTCGGGGTGGTACTGGACCGAGAAGCACGGGGCGTCGAGCAGCTGGATACCCTCGGCGGTGCCGTCGTTAAGGTTCACATGCGTCAGGCGAATGCGGCCAAAGCGCTCGTTCATCACGACCGGCGCGATGCCGCGGCGCACCCAGACGCGCAGATCTCCATCGGCCGCATGCTCGGTCTCGCCGCCGGAAAGCTCGGGGACAAGCTTGCCCAAGCTGGGGAACAGCAGGCCAAAGCCATGGTTTTGCGCGGTGATCTCCACGCGACGGCTTACCAGGTTCATGACCGGCTGGTTGCCACCGCGGTGACCGAACTTAAGCTTTTCCATTTGGGCGCCGCAGGCCAAGCTGATCATCTGGTGACCCAGGCAAATACCAAAGACCGGCACCTTGCCGATCAGCTGCTGCACCTGCTCGTAGGTCTCCACCACGGCATCGGGGTCGCCGGGGCCGTTGGACAAAAAGACGCCATCAGGATTCATGTCGAGCACCTCACTCGCGGGCGTATCCCACGGCACGACGGTGAGGTCGCAGCCGGCACGGACCAGGCCCTCCAGAATACCGCGCTTCACACCGCAGTCGTAGGCGACCACTTTGTGACGGGCAGAAGCGGCAGCCACAAGCGCAAAGCCATGCGTGGCAGGCAGGTCGGCGGCCACAAACTCGTGAGGCGCGGGACAGCTCACGGTCTTGACCAGGTTCTCGCCCACCAGCGTGGGCGCTGCGTCCAGACGCTCGGCGAGCTCGTCGACGTCGAAGATCTCTGTCGAGATAATGCCCATCTTGGAACCATTGTCGCGCAGATGGCGCACCAGAGCGCGGGTGTCGACACCCTCGATAGCGACGATGCCGTGAGCGCGCAGGTACTCCGGCACGCTGACGGCCGAGCGCCAGTTAGAAGGCGTGGCGCACATGTCGCGAACGATCATGCCGCGCATAGCCGGAGCGCTCGCAGGGCGCACGGCGTCGCCGGGGAAGGCCGACTGGACATCGGTCTCGTCGATACCGTAATTGCCGATCTGCGGATAGGTCATGGTTACAATTTGGCCGGCATAACTCGGGTCGGTCATGACCTCAAAGTAGCCCTCAAGCGAGGTGTTGAAGCAGACTTCGCCGGTCGCGGTGCCCTCGGCGCCGCATGCACGTCCATAAAAAATGGTCCCATCCTCAAGATACAGGATACAGGGACCGCAGGTGCCCTTGCTGGTTTTGGCCAGCATACGCTGGCAAAGCTCGCTGGGCGCGAAGGTGCGGGCGGCAGCGCCCGCGGTATGGTTGTTCGCCATAATTCTCCTTCCCGGTCTCACAGGACCGGCTTAAAGGTGTGTAGTTAGGCCTCGCGGTATTGTAACCGCAAGCATGCCTCATGGCGTTAATTTCATCAAATTGTTTACGAAATGATAATTATGACTTTCTATGCATAATGATTATTTAATCCCCGTCCCAGAAAAATCATCCCGCGGGGCTTGTGGCTCACACGGGATGATGGCGTCTTATTTTTTCTTGTCCTGTTCCAGCAGATCGGACGGCGTTCGGTCGGGCTTGCCGCCGCGGAAAATCTCGCGGCTATGCAGACGATGCTCCAGGTCACGTTCGGCCTTTTCCTCGTCAATCTTGGTCTGGCTCACCACCGGGTCCTCGATCAGCGACGAAACCGAGTTCACCTGTTTTTGAATGCGCTCGGCAATGGTGTCGTCCATGCTCACGATATGCATCTTCCAGTCGATGTTCGTGGCAGTCGATGAGCTCTTGGTCCACACAAACGTCAAAATGGCGCTCTGATGACCCCGCGCGGGAAACATGCCAAAGAAGGAATCGTGTTGAATGTTGCTATCCTCGTCGATATAGGCATGCACGTTATACACCACGCGGTCGATCTTATCGTTGAGCAGCGCGTTGGTCGCAAGCGCCGCGGCCTGGATCTGACCATTGGACAGCAGTTCGAGCTCATTGGCAGACGACGTATCCAGCACCGTTACCTCGACCGTGCCCGTACGCTCATCGGCCTCATCGACAGAAAAATCGAGCGGAAACTGCGTAAAGCCGTTGCCCCACTCAAGGCCGCCCTTCAGCGCCGTCGAAACGGTATCCACCGAAACGCTCTCGGACAGGTTGGCGGTGTTCAGGCGTCGCATCACGCCGTAGCCAATCTGCATGCCCACAATCAGCACCAAGATGCCAATGACCACGGCCATGGCGGTCTTCGTAATGGTATGGCTCACCTGCGAGCCCGAAGGGTCGTCCTCGGACAGCGGGTCGATATGTTTTGCCTGGCTCGCGCGGTCCTCGCTGCGCAGCTGCGCTAGCGCCGCTTTGTCACCGCGCTTGGCCGCAGCCTCCTTCTCACGCATGCGCTCGGTTCGCTTTTTGGCAAGCGTGGGATCCAAGACACCGGATGCATCGATTTCGGAGAATAACTCCGTCACTTCTTCCGGAGTCAAAGGGTTCTTGTCAGCCATAAACTTCCTGTCATATCAATCAGTCGAGCTCGTGCGCACGCGCACCTTCGAACTGCATTCGATAGTAACGGGCATAAGTGCCGCCACGGGCGAGAAGCACCTCGTGCGTGCCACGCTCCACAACGCGACCATGCTCAACGGTCGCAATCTCATCGGCATGCTTAATGGTCGAAAGACGGTGGGCGATGATAATCGTGGTGCGGCCGCGTGCCAGCTCTTCGAGCGACTCCTGCACCGCCTCCTCGCTCTCGTTATCCAAAGCACTCGTCGCCTCGTCCAAAATCAGGATCTTGGGGTTCTTGAGAAACACTCGCGCGATGGCAACACGCTGCTTCTGTCCGCCCGAAAGACGGCTGCCGCGCTCGCCCACGACCGTGTCATAGCCCTGTGGAAGCGACTCGATAAAGGCATCGATGTTGGCGCGACGGGCGGCCTCGGCGATCTCTTCAGCCGTAGCGCCCGGCTTGCCATAGGCGATGTTCTCGCCAATCGTACCGTCAAATAGATAGACATCCTGCTGCACCAGGCCGATGGCGCGGCGCAGGCTCTGCTGCGTCACATCGCGCACGTCCTGGCCGTCGATGCTAATGGATCCGGCAGCCACGTCATAAAAGCGCGGCAGCAGCGAACAGGTCGTGGACTTGCCACCGCCCGAAGGGCCAACCAAAGCGATGGTCTGCCCGGGCTTGATGGACAGATTCATATGGTCGATAACGGGACGCTCTTCGGCATCGCCCTCGCCCAGCTCAACGTCCTCGTAGTTAAAGCACACGTCGTGATAATCCACGGCGCCGGCGGTCACCTGCAGATCCGTGGCGCCCGGCTTGTCCTGGATATCCGGCGCGGTCGAGAGCACCTCGTCCATACGCTTAAAGCCAGCGATGGCCTTCTGATACATTTCGGCCGAATTGACGAGTGTCTCGAGCGGCGTGCAGAACAGCGAAATGTAGAGCGCGAAGGTTGCCATATCGACCGCCTGCAGCTGACCCTGGGCAACGAGCCAACCACCCAGCAGCACCACGATCACGTACAGCACGCCCGAGAGCAGGCCATACGTCGCAGTATAGACGCCCATGGCGTGATACATGTTCTCCTTGGACGAAAGGTAGCGATTGTTGGAGGCGCGGAACTTAGAGCGCTCGGTCTCCTCATTGGCAAAGCTCTTGACCACGCGCATGCCCGCCAGCGAATCCTGCAGCTGCGCATTGATGCCGCTGATTTTTTTGCGATTGTCGCTAAAGACCTCGCGCATGCGCATGTTCTGCCAAAACATGATGACCGCAAACGCTGCTGTCACCACAGCCATGGCAAGCGCCAGCACCGGGGCGATGGTAAAGAGGATCACAAACGAGCCGATAATCTCGATGCCGCAGATGATGATCCACTCGGGCACGTGATGCACCGCCTCGCAGATATCGAACAGGTCGTTGACCACGCGGCTCATCATGTCGCCCGAGCTGTTACGGTCGAAGTACGCAAAGCTAAAGCGCTCGTACTGGTCAAACAGGTCCTCGCGCATCTTGGACTCCATGCGCGCGCCCATCACGTGGCCCCAGTAGCTCACAAAGTAGCGGCAGGCGCAACGGATGATATACATCAGCACCAAACCCACCGCGATCATACCGAGCGCCTGCATAATGGCAGCTTGGCCCTGGGTAAACAACCCTCCGGTCAGATTGCGCAAGATAATGGGAAACGCCAGGTCAATGGCGGCGAGCACCAAAGCGCAAACAGTATCAGCAACAAAAAGCCCCATCTGGGGCTTGTAGTAAGAAAGAAACCTCTTAAACATAATCACCTTACGCGGTTTTACCAAACCGCGTTTCGTCTCGACGCTGCAAGTGCTCCATTTGGACAATCTGGCCTTCAATCGTCGGTCGCGTATATCCATACGCTTCCCTCCTCTTTTAGGCCACCTTGTCTCAAATGGAGCACTTTCGCTGACTTATACAAACCTGCGGGATCATCCCCGCTCGTTACAGCTCAGAACCACCCAGGCGATGCGCGATGCTATCGCAGGCCAAGGCGCCCACGACGGTCTTGGCGTCTTCGATCTTGCCGTCGAGCACGGCGTCGATCAGCTCGTGCAGTGGTACCAGGTCAACGTTGACGAATTCGTCATCATCGGGGTTGGGCGCATCAAACTCGAGCTTGGTAGCCAAGTAGATGTGGATGATCTCATCGCAAAAACCGCATGACGTGACAATCGACGTCAAAAAGCGAATACGACCGGCCCTAAAGCCCGTCTCCTCATGCAGTTCGCGCTTGGCGCAATCGAGCGGGTCCTCACCTGAATCGAGCTTGCCGGCGGGAATCTCGACCGTCACGCGGTCGATGGCGGTGCGGTACTGACGCACCAGTACGATCTTGCCACTCTCGGTCAGCGCCACAACGGCCGCCGCACCCGGATGGCGAACGATATCGCGGGCGCTGCGGCGACCGTTGGGCAGCTCAACCTCAAGACGGTGGACGTCGAGGATCTTGCCCTTCCAGGCGCACTCCTCCGAAAGAATCTTCTCGTGCAGCTCGACATCGTGCGGGTCGTCGTCGCCCAACACCAGCGCCGGCTCGTCAGCGACCTCGCCACCAGGCTCGCCCTCGGCGTGCCCATACATGCGGCTGTCCTCTTCAACGATCTGCGCATCCACGAGCTCTTCGTTCTTCTCGTCCATCCGTCTCATTCCTCTCGGATTTTAGGCATCCCAGGCGTCGCGGCCGCGCAGCGCGCGCAGGCCGATGTCGTGGCGCAGGGTCTTGCCTTCAAAATCAATCTTCTCGCAGGCCTCGTAGGCAAGGTTGCGAGCGTTCTCGAACGTGTCACCCAGAGCGGTCACGGCAAGCACGCGGCCACCATTGGTCACGAGCTGGCCGTCCACCACGGCAGTGCCCGCGTGGTACACGGTCACGTTCTCCATGGCCTCGGCATCCTCAATACCAGTGATGACCTTGCCCTTCTCGTAGCTGCCGGGATAGCCCGCGCTCGTCAGGACAACGGCCACGGCCCACTCGTCACGCCAGTCGAGCTCAATCTGATCGAGCTCGCAGTTGGCGCAGGCGAGCATGACCTCGACCAGGTCGTTCTTAAGGCGCGGCAGCACGACCTGCGTCTCGGGGTCGCCAAAGCGGGCATTGAACTCCAGCACCTTGGGGCCGGCGGGCGTGAGCATAAAGCCGCCGTACAGGCAGCCGCGGTAGTCGATGCCCTCGGCAGCAAGCTCGGCAACGGTCTGCTCCATGACCTTCACCATGGTGGCGTGCTCCTCGTCGGTCACGATGGGCACCGGGCTGTAGACACCCATGCCGCCGGTGTTGGGGCCCTTGTCGCCCTCGAGCGCGCGCTTGTGGTCCTGCGAGGTGGCCATGGGGCGCACGGTCTTGCCGTCGGTAAAGGCCAAAAGCGAGCACTCGGGGCCGGTCAGCATCTCCTCGATAACCACGGTGTTGCCGGCATCGCCAAAGGTGCCGCCAAAGCACTCGCGCACGGCCTCCTCGGCCTGCTCAAGTTCGGTCGCCACGATAACGCCCTTGCCCGCGGCAAGGCCGTCGGCCTTGACGACCAGCGGAGCGCCCTGCTCACGCACATAAGCAAGAGCCGAAGCCTCGTCGGTAAACGAGCCGTAGGCTGCCGTCGGAATGCCCGCGCGCTCCATGAGCTGCTTGGAGAACAGCTTAGAGCCCTCCATCTGGGCGCCCTCGGCACCCGGGCCAAAGCAGGGAATACCCACCGCGCGCACGGCGTCGGCCACGCCCGCCACGAGCGGAGCCTCGGGGCCAATTACCACGAGTCCGCATCCGTGGCTCTGCGCAAACGCCGCCACGGCCGCAGGATCGCAGTCGTCGAGAACAACGTTCTCGCCGCAGCTCGCGGTGCCGCCGTTGCCCGGCGCGATGTAGAGCTTGCCGGCGCGCGGTGATGCTGCGAGCTTAGCTGCCAAAGCATGCTCACGGCCGCCGCTGCCCAACAACAGGATGTCGATGGTTTGAGTGTCCGCCTTCAAGGGTGCCTCCTCTATGGATGAATGGCCCGCTCCGCGCGAGCCCTTTGCAAGCAAATATACCCCTCGGCCGCCCGCTTGGGCTGCAAAGGGGTATATCGCAATAACCAAATAGTCCCGATTACTTCCAGAATCGGTTGATGATCTGCTCGCGACCAGCGCCAACGCCAATAAACGTCACGCGGGTGTGTGCCAGATCCTCGATAAACGCCACGTAGTCCTGAGCCTCCTGCGGCAGCTCATCAAAGCTGCGGCAACCGGTGATGTCGCACTTCCAGCCGGGGAGCTCCTCGTAGATGGGCTTGGCATGCTCAAAGCGCACCTGATGCTCGGGCACGCTGGTGTAGCGCTCGCCATCGACGTCGTAGGCCACGCACACCTTGATGGTGTCGAAGGCCGAAAGCACGTCGAGCTTAGTCAGGGCGATATCGGTGAGGCCGTTGACGCGCGAGGCGTAGTTGGCGATGGGGCCGTCGAACCAGCCGCAGCGACGACGGCGACCGGTGGTCACACCGTACTCATAGCCCTCCTCGGTCAGCGTGTGACCGGCCTCGGACTCATAGGAAAGCTCGGTGGGCATGGGGCCCGAACCGACGCGGGTGATATAGGCCTTCATGACGCCCAGCACGCGGTCGACGTTCTTCATGCCCACGCCGGAGCCGGTGATGGCGCCGCCGGCGGTGCAGTTGGAAGACGTCACGTACGGATAGGTGCCGTGGTCGATGTCGAGCAACGTCGCCTGGGCGCCCTCAAACAGCAGGTCCTTGCCCTCATCGATCATGTTGTTGAGCAGCAGGCTCGTCTCGGTGATGTAGGGACGCAGGCGCTCGGCCATGGGCAGGTACTCGTCGCAAATCTGGTCCACGGTGTAGGTGGGCAGGTTGTAGATGAGCTCAAGCTCGGGGTTCACGCGGGCGAGAGCGGTCTCCAGCTTGTCGCGGAACAGCGCCTCGTCCAGCATATCCTGCATGCGCAGGCCAATGCGGGCCATCTTGTCCTGATAGCACGGACCGATACCGCGCTTGGTGGTACCGATGTTCTTCTTGCCGAGCTTCTGCTCAAAGGCGCCATCCAGGTCGATGTGGTACGGCATGATGACATGCGCGTTGCCGCTAATCTTGAGGTTCTTGGTGGTGATGCCGTCGGCCTCAAACATGTCGATCTCCTCAAGGACAACCTTGGGGTTGACGACGCAGCCGTTACCGATCACCGACACATGGTCGGAATACATGATGCCGGAGGGCACCTGATGCAGGCCGTACTTCTTGCCGTTGACGACGATGGTGTGGCCGGCGTTGTTGCCGCCCGAGTAGCGCACGACGGCATCGAAGTCGCCGGCGACCAGGTCGCAGATCTTACCCTTGCCCTCATCGCCCCACTGGGCACCGACCAAAACGGTTGACGGCATGTTTACTCCTTACATTCATGGACTGTCTACGCGCCACGCCGGCACGCAGAAGCACAAAACATTCCCAGTATACCCGTGCAACGGGCGCCTGTCCTACTCCTCGGCATGTGCCCCATCAAGCTCATAGAACTTGGTGGATGCCGGCAGGAACATCAGGTCGACGTCGCCGATCGGGCCCGAACGGTTCTTGGCCACGACGATACGCGTAACGCCCTCGTCGGGTCGATCGTCGCGCGAGGCTTCGGCCTCGTCGGCGGAGCGGTCCAAGAACATAACGATATCGGCGTCCTGCTCGATGGAGCCCGATTCACGAAGGTCGGAAAGCTGCGGGCGCTTGCCGGTACGGGATTCGACCTGACGCGAGAGCTGCGACAGCGCGATGAGCGGGATCTTGAGTTCCTTGGCCATGATCTTCAGACCACGCGACATCTCGGAGACCTCGACGGTACGGCTCTCGGAGCGGCGTCCCGGCGGAGGACTCACCAGCTGCAGGTAGTCCAGGATGATGATGGCCTTCTCCTTGTTGTGGAGCATGCGGCGGCTCTTGGCGCGAATCTCGGTCACTGTGGTGCCGGGCGTATCGTCAATCAGAATATCGAGCTTGGACAAGGTCTGCGTGGCCTCGTTGATATTGGCCCACTGCTCGGGGCTAATGCGGCCCATGCGGAAGTCACTGATCGAAATCATGGCGTAGGCGCAAATCAGACGCTGGGCAATTTCCTTGCCCGACATCTCCAGCGAGAAGAAGCCGACGGTATAACCGGCCGCGGCAGCGTTGAGCGCCAGATTCAGGGCGAACGACGTCTTACCCACAGCAGGGCGGGCGCCGATGATGATGAGCTGGCCCTCGCGAAAACCCATGAGCATGCGGTCGAGCGACGGGAAGCCCGTGGGCACGCCCGCAGCCTGGCCGCCTGCCTGGCACACTTCCTCGGCCTCGTTATAGGCCTCGACCATAAACTCGGTCAGCGTCTTGTAGCTCGACTTGACCTCGCGCGCCGTGACCTTGAGCAACTTGCTCTCGGCCAGCTCCACGACCTCTTTGGTATCGGTGGGAGCGTTATAGGCCAGCGCGTTGATCTCGTTGGTGGCGCCGATCAGCTCACGCAGCATCGAATCGCGGCGAACGATAGCGGCATGGTGCTGCCAGTTGACGAGCGACAGGGTCTGACCCATCAACTCCAAAATGTAGGCCTCGCCGCCCACGGCATCAAGCTTGTTGACGCTTCGCAGGTAATCGATCAGCGAGATGGAGTCGATGGGAATGCGGCTGTTGTACATATCGACCATCGCGGTATAGATGGTCTTATGAATGGGCCGGTAGAAGTCATCGGGCTGCAGCTCGACCTGGGCCTCTTCGACCACCTCGGGCGATAGCAGCATAGCGGCCAGTACATTGGCCTCTGCATCTTGGTTTTGGGGAAGACCCAACTTGGAGCCGCGGTCCTCAACCGTCAGCCCGGTCTCCCTATCGTCATATGCCATGAGCATCCTCATTCATATCGCTTGCGAGCATCCATAGTATCAGCCACGGTCCCAAAACGCGCCACGCGCCGCCAATCATCACCGAACGAAACGGATGAACGGTCCCGTATATAGGACTTCGACGCAACATTCACCATGACACTCACTCAGCGCAAAAAACAAAAGGGCGCCCCGGTTTCCCAGAGCGCCCTTCTTAGAACAAGATTGTTGCGTTGCAGCAAATGCTACTCGGCAGCAGCCTCAGTCTCGACCTCGGCGGTCTCGGCCTCGGCGACCTCAGCGGCCTCCTCAGCCTCAGCCTCGGCAGCGAGCTCCTCGGCGGTAACGCCGACGAGAACGACAACCTCGGCCTTGATCTCGCGGTACAGCGAGATGGCAACGGTGTGGGCACCGGCAACCTTGATGGGCTTACCGAGCTCGACGCGCTTGCGGTCGATGTCCATACCGAGCTGAGCCTTGATGGCGTCAGCGATCATAGCGGCGGTAACGGAGCCAAAGAGGATGCCCTCGTCGCCGACCTTGACGTCAACGGTGACCGTCTTGCCCTCGAAGGCAGCCTTGGTCTCGTTGGCGGTAGCCAGACGGACGGCCTCGCGCTTGGCGATGTTGTTGCGACGCTCGTCAAGCTGCTTGAGGTTGCCCTTGGTGGCGGCAACAGCGAGCTTCTTGGGGAACAGGAAGTTCTCAGCGTAACCCTGAGCGACCTCTACGACGTCACCCTCGCCGCCCTTGCCCTTGATCTCATCGAGAAGAATAACCTTCATGATGCGTCTCCCTTCTTAGCCGCGGTCGCGGTTGCCACGAGAGGAAACCACGGGGACGGTGTACGGCAGGAGAGCCATCTCGCGGGCGCGCTTGATGGCGTTGGCGATGTCATGCTGATGCTGCGTGCAAGCGCCAGTGACGCGACGGGGCTTGATCTTGCCACGGTCGGTCATGTACTTACGGAGAAGCTGAGTGTCCTTATAGTCGATGAACTCAGTGTTCTCCTTGCAGAACTGGCAGTACTTACGACGCGGCTGACGTGCAGAAAAATCATTAGCCATGTCAAAATACCTTTCGTTTGGCAACTTCGGCGAACCGAAGCCGCCTCTCACTCAAAAATAGGTGAACAGCCCTTAGAACGGGATGTCCTCATCGTAGACGTCGACCGCGGGCGGCGTAGCCACCGGTGCGGCAGGACGTGCTGCGGGCGCGGGAGCTGCGGGGGCGTAACCGCCCTGATCGTAGCCACCCTGGCCACCACGGGAGCTCATAAACTCGATCTCATCGACGATGACCTCAAGCTTGCTCCGGCGCTGACCATCGCGCTCCCAAGAGCTGTAGCGCAGCTTGCCCTCGATCGCGACCTTGTTTCCCTTTGCCAGGAAACGGCTCACGGCCTCGGCGCGCGTGCCGAACATAGTGCAGTCGACAAAGTTGGGATAGTCCTCCCACTCGCCAGTCTGCGGGTTGCGGCGACGATCGTTCACGGCGACGCCAAAGGACAGAACCTGGGTTCCGCCGGCGGTGGCGCGCAGCTCGGGATCACGCGTGAGGTTACCGGTGATGTTCACTCGATTGATGCTCATAACTCACTACTTCCTCTTGGGGCACAAGCCCAGTCCAAAACGACAGTCTTACTCCTGGTCGTCGCGACGGACGATCATGTGGCGGACCACAGCGTCGGTGATGCGCAGGACGCGATCAAGCTCGGCGATCTGGGTAGGATCTGCGTGGAAGTTGATGAGGGTGTAGTCACCATCGGTGAGGTCGTTGATCTCGTAGGCGAGCTTGCGCTTGCCCCACTCGTCAACGGAGTCGACCTTGCCAGCGCCCTCAGCGATCGTGGTATCGATACGCTTCATAACAGCGAGACGAGTCTCGGGGTCGTGCGACGGGTCATCAAAGAACAGCAGTTCATAAGCCTTCATATTGTCACCTCCTCTGGGCAAATGTGGCTTCAGGTCGTGAAGGTGCGCCTGAAGCAGGAAAAGACTTGGTAATAATATCTTTCAACCTCCCAGGCTGCAAGAATATGCAGCTACAACCTCATGACCTCCACATATGTCCATACTCACACGGCACTTCATGCGTCTTCCAACCAAATGCTGACCAAATGCTTGACGGAACTGTGGACAAGATACGGCGCTGCGGATACAAACCAAATCAAACCGCAGGTCAGCAATTGCAAGGCTGTGGTCGCGAAATGCATACCAGTGGTTCACAACACCGTTCAATTATTTTTAAAATTGGTGCGGCGTCGTTTATAAATACCCATTTTGAACAATTTGCCGCATGCAGTCATGCTGGTCAGAGCCCGTTTTTGGCCTCCTAGATCCCGTCACGAAGCCAAGCGTTTCAAAAAATGCCAACTTTTCTGTTTGCACTTTGCGATTCCTCGTGTATACTGATTTTCGCATTTAACGGAGAGTTGTCCGAGTGGCCGAAGGAGCACGATTGGAAATCGTGTAGGCGTCAAAAGCGTCTCCAGGGTTCAAATCCCTGACTCTCCGCCAGTTAATTCCAAAGCAGGCCTTCGAGCCTGCTTTGTTTTTACCCCACGCGGAGGGGTGGCAGAGTGGTTGAATGCGGCGGTCTCGAAAACCGTTTGGCCTGTATAAGGTCACGAGGGTTCGAATCCCTCCTCCTCCGCCATTTTGGTTGAGAAAGCTCCCGGCAACGGGGGCTTTTTTGTTATCGAGATACGTCTCGATCCCGCCTTTCCCTCAAAAACATGTACGTCACCCTCCAAAACCGACATTTTTCGACATCTCTGGAGGCTGACGTACACGTTTGGATTGAGCTCACGGGAGCGGCACTATTCGGAAGGTGCCTCTTCGTCTCGCATGCTTTTCCAGTTGCGGATAAGTGCCTTGCGTAGTTCGTTTTGTTTTCTCTGGTACCCGGTGTCGGTACAGCGAGGCATGCCGAGTGCTTCGCGAATGTTGTTCATGGCGCGGTGAAAGGCGAGCTGGCTGCCGAACTGAGCCGAAGTGAGCGTAACGATTCGATATCCCATTTGGGAGAGAACGGCCTCTCGCTCCGCATCTGCTCCCTTGCGCTCGAGCTCATCGTGAAAACCGCCCTTATATTCGATACCGAGCTCCCTGCGCTTATAGGTCACGAGCGCATCGATTTTGAGTGTTCGAGCTTTGGCGCAATGCCAGAGACGTTGAGGGATCTCGAGCGGTTTGTTGAGTTCGATACCTCTAATGCCAACGCCGCCTTCGCTTGTTGGGAGCGAGAGGGCAATTGCCGAAGCGGTCTCCATAGGCGAGGCCGAGTGATCGTAGATGTGCCTGAGCGCGAGCCGTGCACGTGTGGCACCGGGTTTGCCGGGGTGCCGATCGAGCAGTTCGGTTATTTCATCCTTGGAGGTGGTGGCTGGTTGCTCGGTATAAGGGTCGGCGGGATTGAGCCTCATGCGATAATCGCCGCAAACTTCATAGCCATATTCGAGATATTCGATCCTATCCATCCACTCGGCAGCGAGCACGAAGGTGAAGGCTTCGTCGGTGATAAAGACTCCGGGCGTCAACTCGTTAATATGCTCGTAGGGAAGATTTTGTCCAAGCATGTGGCAAATGACGCCTTTGGTGCGAATTCGCTCGAACTCGAATACAACCGAGATATCGATAGTCTTGAGCATATCGGACGGAATGCCGCAGTCGGTAAGCGCCTGTCGTATGCGCACAACGCGTTGTTGGGTGGAAATGCCTTGTGCGCCTATCTGGTAGTCGTGCCGCGCAAGAGACTGAACCAAATTCTGGGGTGCATGATGGACAAGCCATGCAGTTTTATGCGAAATGAGAACAGGGGTATCCATTGAGGGCCTCTCGCTCTGAGCCGGTATCCAACTCTTATGTCCGTTGAAGTGGGGAAATATACCGGATGTGAGTAAATCAACTCACTCATGCTGTGAGCTCAATCCAAACATGTACGTCAGCCTTCAAAGATGTCGGAAAATGTCGTTTTTGGAGGGTGACGTACATGTTTTGGATCCCTGGCATTCCAGTAACGCCACGCCCCCACCCGGTCCCGACCGTTTACCGAGCAATAGGGTCGCCACGCCCGCCAACCATGTACTATGTACGGGCATTGTCTAAACCCACGATCCAAAGGACCCCATCTTGCCCGTCATCGCCGCCGTAACCGTTACCTCACATGCCTCGGATGCCATGGTCGCCATTCCGTTTTGGCTCGAGATGTTCGCTGTTGTCGCTGCATCGATCTCGGGTGTGTTGGTCGCGCGCGAGCACAAGCTCGACCTGGTGGGCGCCGTCGCGCTCGCCGTGGTCTGTGGACTGGGCGGCGGTCTTTTGCGCGATATGACGCTGCAGGTGGGCAACGTCTACATCCTCAACCAGCCGATGGCGCTGCCGCTCTCCATCGCCACGGCGGCAATCATCTACATCTTCCCGGCAATCGTCGACAAGCCCGAAAAACTCATTCCCCTGCTCGACATCATCTCGGTCGGCATCTACGCCGCCACTGGAGCAGACAAGGCGCTGGTCTACGGCTTTGCGCCGGCGGTGTGCGTCATGATGGGCTTTTTCACCGCGGTGGGCGGCGGCATGTTGCGCGACGGCTTTATGGGCGTGGTTCCGGGCATTTTCCAACGTACTAACTTTTATGCCATCGCCGCCATCGCCGGATCGACAAGCTACGTGTGTCTCGTTATGAGCGGCATCGTGAGCAATGTCGCCGCGCTGGTCGTATGCGTTGTCGTGACCATGGGCCTGCGCTGGCTCTCACTGCGCTTTGACATCAAAAGCCCCACCGAAGAAGACATCGCGCGCTTCTTGCATCGCAAAAAGTAGGTGGCGCGGGCTCATCCTTCGAAATGCAACCGAGAGGTTCTTTTAGAGCGCCCTCGCGTTGGGTACCCTGTTAGGTATATGCCGAACACCTAACAAAAGGATCAACTATGGCTTTCAATCAAACCGCGGCGGCGCCGTCACACAAGATGCGTCGCTGCCTGCTTATGGCATTCGCGCTCATCGCGCTCGCGCTCACTGCACTTCCCACGGCGTCGTTCGCCGGCACGGACACCGCAGGCAACGTACTTGCGACCGACAATGACGCCAATTCGTCCGGCGTCGAAGGTGACCTGTACTGGGCAGGTCAGGCCCTCAACTTGGACGATACGTCCATCGACCGCGATATCATCGCCGCGGGCGATACCCTCTCAATTCGCGACTGCACGGTGGGCGGCGCCGTCCGTCTGGCGGCACGCACCATCGACGTTGCCAAGACCACGGTTGATGGCAGTGTGACGGTAGCCGGTCAGCATGTCGTGCTCAATTCCGACAGCACTGCCAACTGTTTCTATGCGATAGGCGAGACGGTTGCCCTGCGCGGCTCTACCAAGTCGGCAGCGCTTGCGGGCGATACGGTGACCATCGATGGCACCGTCGAGGGCGATGTTGAGGTTTGGGCCGACAAGCTCATCCTGGGCAAAAACGCCCACATCACCGGCACCGTGAACGCGCACGTCTCCGAGGACCCCGAGCGCGCTGCGGGAGCCGAGGTCGGCGCGCTCAAGATCGACCGCACCGAGAACGAGGATACTTCCACTGTTAACGATGTCATCGGCGGCATCGTCGCCGCGGCGCTCTCGACCTGCTTTGTCGCTCTGCTGCTCGAGCTCGTCTTTCCGCGCGCGACCGCCAGCGCCGCCGGAATGCTCCACCAGCGCCCCACGCCCCTGTGGGTGAGCGGCCTTCTGGGCACGATTGCTATCGTCCCCGCCGTCCTACTGCTAATTATCTCAATCGCTGGCCTGCCGCTTGCCGGAACCCTCTTGTGCGGCGTTATCGGCATCGCGTTGGTGTCGAGCGCCTTTGCGGGGTGCGCGATTGCCCGCATGGTCGGACACAACCAGAACCGCTACGCCATGGCAGCCGCCGGCGGCGTGATCGCAGGCGCGCTTACGGCAATCCCCCTCGTAGGCGATTTCATCAGCGGCGCAGCCTTCGTCTTTATGCTCGGCTACGTTATCCAGATCATCTGGCGCAACGCCCACCTCAAGTCGCAACAGCCGGCTAATACGCCGGAACCCCCCACCGCCTAGCCGCCAACCACCACAAAGGGGACAGGCACCTTTGTGGTGGTACACAAACGTAGCGGGGCATCCGATCGCATCGACCGGGTGCCCCGCTTTTTCATGTCTCGTATTGATAGTCGAGGCGAACAACTACTCCTCAGAGCCGTCGTCGCGCCTACGACTACGGATGAGATGCGCCACACCGATGCACAGTACCGCGCCACCAGCGATCCAAGTAAAGGTCACGCCATTAAGACCGGTCAGCGGGAGGTTAATCTGTTTGGTATTGCCGACGGTAATGTTAAAGGTGCCGTCGGAGTCCTTCTCCGAGTCAGACTTCGCCGTCAGCTTGTTGTCGCCAGAATTTCCGTCGGTGAGGCCGGCGATAATCTTGTCGTTCTGGTTCTTAGGATCAAGCGTGCTTCCGAGCAGAGTAAGACCGGCACCCGGATCATCGGCCTTCATGGTCGGCTTGATCTCGAAGGTGAAAGGCTCGACCGTGGTATAACCGTCGGGAGCAGAAGTTTCCGTGACGGTATAGACACCGGCGTCGAGACCGACGACTTTGATGATGCCGCCATTGGCGGTCTTGAATTTCCAGGGGGTTTTGCCAAGGGAGCCATCCTGCTGGACGTACAAATTCGTGGATGCACCGTCGTCCGCTCCGGTGGCCTGGATGGTGAACTCGGCACCGTCGAGGGCCGCCTCGGTGCCCAGGTCGACCTTGTTGATCTTGAGGCCGTAGGTGTAGTCCTTGACCTTGTCAGGCGGAGTCTGGCCCTTGCCATCCTTGTTCATGGGATCGTTGGAGTAGTTAAGTATCACGGTGTTGTCGTTACCCTCAGTGCCGGCAACAATAGCGTCCGTGTTAATCCGCGCCTTATAGGAGACGACGACACAGGATTGTTTAGTGATTCCGCTGACGTCCTTCAGGTTTTCACAGGTCCACTTTGTCGTCTTAGCACCAGTTGAACTATCGACAGTTTCAGCACTCTGTTTAAAGTTGTTCGTAATTTTCCGACCGGTCTTGTGGGTCAGATCGCCTTTTGCATCGCTCACGCTATCGTATAGATAGACCTCAGCGCCCGACTGCAGCGTCAGGCCCTTGGAGATCTGGTCGGAGAACTGATAGAAATACGTATCGTACTTATCGAAGTTCTCGGCGACGGTGCCGTAGAGGTTGTACGTCACGTCCTGGCCGATCTGGGAGTCAGCGGCATCGTGTTCTGTGTTGTCGGCATCACTCACGATCTTTTTCTCGACGGTGGGGATGCCGGTTTTCTCGCTGACGTTAACGGGAGTGCTTCCCACGACAGTGAAGATGGGGGACGTACCCGCCTCGCCCTCATTAATGGTGTCGGCTTTGGTCACAAAGAGCCAGTAACCGTGCGCGAGACCGGAGGCAGCGCCGTTTGTCGTTGTCGTCTTTTCAGTAAGATTGTCTACGGCAGCGGCAATCTTATAAGCAATGTGATTAGAGTCAACACGGGTTGTCTCATCGGTACCTGTCACCTCATTCGTGATCCAGTCTGCAGCATCCTGAGCAGTCTTACCCTTGTAATTCGGCTCCTTTTCCCTGATAACTTCCTCGACAGCCGTCTTCACGCTACCGTTTGCCCAAGTGATGTTGCTCGCGACCGTCTTGCCTTCAACCGTAGCAACATCGGCCTTGAAAATCTGATTGCCCTCGAACTCGGTAGTGTTGCCCTTAACGTTCGTGATGGTCACCGAGCCATTCGCAGTCGCAGCACCCTCAGCTGCAAACGCCATACTCACCGGGGCCATGACGCCGCCGAAGCTCAACACTGCGGTAAGTCCGGCGGTTACTGCCAGGTGGGCGATGCTCTTGGTTATCTTCATGTTTGGTCCTCTTTCTTGGAGGGTTCTCTAGTAACTTTTTCAAAACCAATGATCATCAGGTCGGTAGACCTGCGCGTCACTCGCTACGGAGGCAGTACGCCATTGAGCAAGGGGGGGGACAATTATTTTTCACGGCGACCTCCTCCCCGTTTGATGACGAGCGCGACAACAATAGCCGCCACTCCGATGGCAGCCAAAGCCGCCACCAGCACCAACGCTCTATCTCCCGTCGAGGGCATAAAGCCTCGACTTGCTTCTTTGCTTGGGGTGTTGAGCACCGACAGCTCAATCGAACCCGTCCCGGCATCGGCGGTATCAACCCGTAGGGGGCTTTCGATCGATACGGTCACCCTGGGCTTCCCGGCCGCCACCTGTTTAACGTCCAGGCCCTCGGCCGTAACCGTCACCGTACGTTTGCCTTCAAAGGCGGCGTATCCCTTGGGAGCCGCGACCTCTTCGACGGTGTAGACACCCGCGTCCACACTGGTCAATTCCACGTGGCCGTCCGCGCCCGTGGTGACGTGCGCGGCGGCATCCGTCGACCACGAGCCGTCAGTCGTTAGAATGCGCCCGCGGTCATCGATGATGCGCAGCTTGGCGCCCGCGAGCGGTTTATCGTCCGAGCTTGAGCGCTTGATCAGACTGAGTCCCCAGGTGTAGGCGCACGCATCGTCGCTCGGCGTGCGGGTGAATCCGGCGTCGCCGGACTGGCCGGCGAGGGGAGAGCGCGGGTAGCGCAGGTAGACCTCGTTGGGGTTGCCCTTGGTGGCACCTCGATTGCAGTTGGCCCCCAACGGCGCATTGTAGACAGCAACCACGCGGGCGCCCGTGGCGAAGGCGTCGGCCCCGCCGAGCGCGGCGACCAGGTCGCCGGTGCGCACGGTGAAGGCATTGCCCTCGACCGAGACCCTGCACTGTGAAGTAATGTCTGTCCACCCTTTAGCCGGCGTCGAGTTGGCGTTGCCGCCCTCACATGCGACCGCATCAAAGCCGCCGTCCGCGCCCGCCGCCACGTACACGCGCACGCTCGCGGCCGCCTTGGAGGGGTCGAGCCCCGCGCTCATGGTGTCGACGAACCGCACCGCATAGGTGTCGTAGGCCGTGAGCCCCGCCGGGACCGCGGCCGAGAGGCGCCAGTACAGGTCGTCACCCACGGTGGCGTCGGCGGCCTTCTGCCATGCGGCGGTGCTGTCCTCCAGCACATTCTTGGCAACCTTGGGGGTCGCCGCCTTGGGCTTGACGGTGACGGCGCTGCCGCCGACCAGGGCCATGATCGGCGCGGTGCCGGCCTCGCCCTGGGCGATGGCGTCGTCGTCGGCGACGATGAGCCAGTAGCCGCAGGGCAGCTCGGCCGCCGTGCTCGCGTTAAGGCCCACGGAAGTTGCGCCGACATTGCAAATCGCGCGGGCAAGCTTTGCCGTCAGCGCGGTCGTCATATGCCCGTCAGCATTCATCCATTCGGCAGCCGCTTGCGCCGTCGATGCCGAGCCATCAAGCCCCGCATCATGAAGCACCGGAAGAACGGCCTGGCGAACGGCATCATTCGCCCACGTTACGTCAGTTGCAATTTTTTGGTCAGTATCGGCGTCGTCGACAACGGTCGCCGAAAAGAGCTGGTACGCGTCATACCGCGTCGCAACCGTACCGTCCACCGTAATGGCACCGGTATCGGCAGCATGAGCCATCCCAGGGGCAATCGCGAAAGACAGAATAGCAACCATGATTATCGTCGCGGCAGCCAACAAGCGGCGGTTAAGCCTACTCACGGCTACCACCTCGACCTTGATCGCGATGGCGACGAGCATGCATCCATGTCGCGGCAAAGCACAGCAGCGAAGCGCCAGCCAGATATGTCATAGTCAGGCCAGCACCGCCTGCCTCGGGAAGCGTGGTCGAATACGTGTTGGTAAAGGTCGGTGGGTCCTGAGAGCTATCGTTATAGGTAACTACGGCGTTGAGCTGGTCCGCGCCATTAGTTACCTTAACCGTGACTTTGCGCGGGGTCGTGTCATAGGTGATGTGATCTTTAACATGGTCGACGGCACCCTTGGGCTCGACCTCGGAAATGGTGTAGGTATAGGTTCCTGCCTTGTTGTAGTCGACGTTGAAGGAGACGTTGCCCGCGGCATCATTGGTCACCGTCTGGAGCACCTTACCGTCGCCGTCCTTAAGCGCAAACGAGAACTGTCCTTTCTTGAACGTCCCGCCTTCAAGTCTTTTCTTTGCCTGGATAACCGCTGATCCCGTCAAACGATTGTCGTAGACCCAGATCTCGTCCTTCTTGGCATCGCCGACAATCTCCGCGTCTTTGACAACGCTCCTCGCCTTTTCAAGCTTGTTCTGATATTCCTCCGTACCCGCATTGCCCTTGAGCATAATCCAAATGGGGTTTGCCGTAGCGTAGCCATCGGGTGCCCTCGACTCCACAAGCTGGTAGAGCTCGCAATTGGCCATCGCCTTCTTTTCTTCGCCAAACGAGATCCTACCGTTGTCGTCGGTCGTGGCGGTTTCAAACTCAGTCCTTGCGTTTTCGATACCCGCCGTTGCAACCTGGTCCATATTCACGCTGTAGAGCGTGAACTCCGCCCCTTTGAGCGTAGCACCGACCTGCTGGGCGTCGTACTTGGTCATCGTGATGCCGTAACCATTGCCACCCGCACTAGCGGAAGCGTTCTGGATGGTCCATATTCGCTCGTCAATCGCTGTGCCTTCCGTCACACCCGTAAGCTTGGCGGTATTGGAAAGAGACACCTCTTCACCGGGGTTTCCGGTCGGGATAACCTCGTACTCGACCTTGAGGTATTTCTCGTCGGGCACCTCAAGAGTCAACTTCGTACGCGAGCCAGATTCATCATTGACTTGCTCCATCTTCGACGAATAGTCCTTATCAGTCAGCGGTGACCAGGCGCCATTCACCCGCTCATAGACCTTAAGCATCGACGGCACCAGCGTGCACTTGGCATCCATGGTATCGACGAGCTCAAGGAAGTCAGTGCCACTCTTAAGGGCAACAGCAGATTCGTTAACAAGAATGGTGTACTTTATTCGATTGCTACTACTGACCTGCTCACCGGTCTTTTTGATGACGTTGTTCTTGATGGTGACGGTACCGCTACCGGGTTTGAACTCCTTATTTCCCGACACTGCGCTTGCCGAGTTGATGAACTTCACCTCATTCTTGGAGGTATCGAGCTCGCCGCGTTTGACCGCCGTTCGATACGTTAGCTTTGCGTAGCCGGCATAACTTCCAAGTTCAGTCGTGGGAATAGAAAAGGCGACAGTGTTGCCATCGCTGCTGACGTTGTCGGTGGCAAGCTGCCAATCATCAACGACCGTCTCGGCCTCGCTTCCGCGATGAAGCCCCGTATGCTGATCGTAGGGATTCCGCACGAGCGTGTACTTTGCGAAGCCCGAAACATAGCTCATGCCGTCCGGGAGGGTATCGACTATGTTCAGCGGCGCGCCGTTAAGCTTTCCGGCACCGTAGTACTCGAATTCGCCATTTGCGTCTTTATTACCCTTCTGGCGATTCGCGTACACCGTCCAGTCGACGACCCAGGCCCCCTTCTCGTCCGAGCCGTCGACGGCACCCCAGTCGAAGTCCTCGTCCCAAGACACTTTCGACTCCGCCTCCGGCTTCTCGACCGCAGGCGTCGTTTCTTGGTTGACAACGTACATGACGAGGTCGGTGTACGGCCACTGAAGATTCAGGCCCGTCGCGCTGACCGACGCGAAGTTTGAGTACCAGCCCGACAGCGCATCTGATGTGGTGGCATAGGTGATAACGGCGTAGTCCTCGTTCTCGAGGGCGGCTTTCACTTTGTCGTTAACATATATATCAAGATTGAAATTTCTCTTTGTTCCGCCGACCGGCCAGCTTGCCGTCAGTTTCCAGTCGGCATCCCGCACCAGCACGGTCTTGCCGATTTTGATGGTAATGGCCCCTTCGTCGACACCGAGATTCTGCGACCAGGCCGACTGAAACGTATCCTTCACCGTCACCAAACCAGGATTGACCGCATTAACAATGGCCTTAAGCGCGACACGCGTCTCCCACGTCGCTCTACCCGTCGTCGCGGCTTCATCGGAGCTCACGAGCCTCTTAGTGATCGGCGTACCGACCAGCTGCGGCGTGAACTGGCCTTCGCTGGCGCCGGAAACGGAACCCTCGCGCTCGATAGTCGCGTTATTGCGCACGGTGTCGTACGAGCTCGTGTCGTTCATCTTGGTGTGATAGACGATACGATAGGTGGCGTGCTTGTCGGCAAGGTCGGTCGGGAACGTGTAAGAAAACGAGCTCTGCGACGGATCGAGCGCGCCGGTCGCAAGAACCTCCGACCCGGAGCTGCCCTTGTAAACCGTGTAGCCCCCTGTATACGTTTGCTTATCATCCAGACGGTCAGTGAACATATAGCCGCTCATATCAACTTTGAGTTCGCCTTGATTGAGTGCGACAGTCCACGAGATATCGGAGGGCGAGCCCGAACCGTCAGACTTCTTGATCATGTCATAGCGAAACTTGCTGGGAGCAGCAGTCACGGAGCCGCTCTGGCGATCGCTCGAGCTGCCCCACTCCCACGTTGCCGTGTTCTTGGATGCGTCCTGCTCGTCGACAAACTCGCCGTTACCCGCGGAAACACCGCTCTTCAGCACCGTCTCATACGTAATCGTGTGCTTCCCCTGGGAAAGGTTGCCCAGATTGTCGATGGTCACAGTCTGACCGTCGACCGTCGGCTGCGGACCGAGCTTCTTGCCATCGAGCGTGAAGCTGCCATCCACAAAGTCGAAGTTAGCGCCCAGCGTATCGGTCAACTTGACATTCGTTGCATACGATTCGACGGTAAGCTTGACGGTCCACGTAACTTTGGCCACGCCATCGGCGCCCTGGGAGAAGGCTCCTGATTTCTCCCCTTTGACGGCGCCATCCGTAGTTGGAATATTGATTGATCCCGCACCGGGGAACTTGATAGGTGTACTGCTGTCCGAGCCAGCGTTCTTATTTGCTAACTCAAATGAAAAATTGGCTCCGACAAAAATTTCCGCAGGGTTTTTGTCGAGCCAGCTCTTGTCAAACGTAAAAATGACCTTATTGTCCTTGATCTCCCACGTACCAGCCTTTTCGGCAGTAGCCTCCGGACCCTCCATGAGGTCGCCACCGGCGTTTTTGTCAATGACTATGGTATCGGGGAGCTCGTAGACAGCGATGTAGTTCCGAGGCGTAGGCGCCTTATCACTTATGAACCGTGCCGAGAAAGCTCCGTAGAGCTTCGAAGTAGACGTTACGGCAGTATCACCCAAAGGCTTATTATGGTTCTCATCGGTATACAGCTTGACCTCAACCGCTGCCGTATCGCCGTTGATCTCAATCGGCGCCGGCGTCGTCGCATCCTCGGCGCGCACTGGGGCTGCACCGTGAAAAACTGCGGCGGTGAGGCTAATCAAAATGAAGATCAGGGCCGCCATACCCAGCGACCGTGAGCGGTGTGCGTCCATAGTTGTCCCCTAATTCCTACAACACGTTGTGGAATACGGCGAATCGTCGGACCGAACACAAACCCCAACATCAACGAGAACCTACCTAGCGCATTGCAAGAACCCACTGGGGAGCAACTTCTAAGACGGTTCGTCTATGCCACAATGCATAAAATACAATATAGATACCAGTCATGTAAACCGCAGGTAAAGAGGTCTTTTAATTTAATACCAGTTGATATTTACCTGTTAACAGTTTTGTATCATACCGGCTATATTCAGTGAAATTATGTATATGTTTAAACAATTTAACTTTGACTGGAAGGCCGATCGGAGGGATAGTCGCCCCAGCTGTGGTGCAAACGAACCTGATCCCATTGCACCAAAAAGGGCGCCGACCATTGCGGTCGACGCCCTTTCTTATTGGCAGTTATAAGCCCCAGCGCTTATTTGTTGACCTGGCCGGCGCGGACGGCTGCCTTCTTACGGTCGGTGGCGTTGAGCAGACGCTTGCGCAGGCGGATGTTCTTGGGAGTAATCTCCACCAGCTCGTCGTCGGCGATGTACTCCAGCGCCTCCTCCAGAGAGAAGGTGCGAGGCGGCACCAGCTGCACGGAGATGTCGGAGGTCGAGGAACGCTGGTTACCCAGGTTCTTGGTGCGGGCGATGTTGACGACCATGTCGCCGGCCTTGCTGCGCTCGCCCACGATCATGCCCTCGTAGCACTCGGTACCCGGCTCAACAAACAGCTGACCGCGCTCCTGCAGCGTACCCAGGGCGTAGGCAACGGCCTTCTCGGTGGTCATGGAGATCATGGCGCCGTTCTGGCGGTTGCCGATCTCGCCGGCGTAGGGGCCATACTCCAGGAAGGTGTGGTAGAACACGCCCTCGCCGTGGGTGACGTTCATGATGCGGTTCTTAAGGCCCATGATGCCACGCGTCGGGATCTTAAACTCAAGGTGCGTCACGATGCCCGAGGTATCCATGCTCGTCATGATGCCACCGGAGGTGCCGAAGACCTCAACGACCTTGCCCGAGTACTCGTCCGGGCACTCGACGACGGCCTGCTCGACAGGCTCCATCTTGTTGCCGTTCTCGTCCTTCTTAAACAGAACGCGCGGACGACCGACCTGGAACTCAAAGCCCTCGCGGCGCATGGACTCCATCAGAACGGACAGGTGCAGAATGCCGCGGCCCGAGACCTCGACGCCGCTCTTGTCCTCGAGCTCCTCGATCTTCATGGTCACGTTGTTCTCGGCCTCGTTGAACAGGCGCTCCTTGAGCTGACGGGCGCCAACGATATCGCCGTCGCGGCCGACGAGCGGGGAGGTCGAAGCCTCAAAGACGATGGACAGGGTCGGCGGGTCGATCTCGATGGGCTCGAGCTCGACGGGATTCTCGGGATCGGTGTAGACATCGCCGATATCGGTGCGGTCGATGCCCACAACGGCGGCAATGTCGCCGGCGCCGACTTCCTGGCACTCGGTACGGCCCAGGTAGTCGAAGGTAAAGAGTTGCTTGACGGTAGCGGTGGCGCTGGAGCCGTCGTTCTTGACGACCAAGATCTGGTCGCCCTGGTGGATGGTGCCGGAGTACACGCGGCCGATGCCGATACGGCCGACGAAGTTGGAGTGATCGATGGTCACGCACTGCATGGCCAGCGGAGCGGTCTCGTCAACCTCGGGTGCGGGCATGTCGTCGATGATCATGTCGAGCAGCGGGTACATGTCCATGTTGCCGTCCTCGGGATCATGACGGGCAAAGCCGTTGACGCCGCTGGCGTAGATGACATGCTCCATGGCAAACTCAAGCTGGTCGTCGGTAGCGCCCAGGTCGGCCATAAGGTCGAGGCAGTCGTTGTAGGCCTTCTCGGGGTTAGCGCCCGGACGATCGATCTTGTTGATGACGATCATGATCTTAAGGCCGGTGTCGATAGCGTGACGCAGCACGAAGCGGGTCTGGGGCATGGGACCCTCAAAAGCGTCGACCAGCAGCAGGGCGCCGTCGGCCATACGCAGCACGCGCTCGACCTCCCCGCCGAAGTCGGCGTGGCCCGGGGTGTCGATGACGTTGATCTTAACGTCCTTGTACTCGATAGAGATGTTCTTGGCGAGAATCGTAATGCCGCGCTCGCGCTCCTGGTCGTTAGAGTCCAGGACGCGGTCCTCGACCTGCTGGTTAGCACGGAAGGCGTCCGTGGCACGCAGGAGCTTGTCGACCATCGTCGTCTTGCCGTGGTCGACGTGAGCGATGATGGCGATGTTCCTCAGATTGTCTACGCGCATGTAGTTCCCCTATCTTCTATCCATATACAAACGGCACGCGTATGCGGCCCGCCCAGCGATACAACGCTCAGCGGGAATATTGAGCCTTTTACCGAAAACTCGTTTATTTTAGCGATTTTAGATAAGAGGGGTTTCCTCACCTGCAGGTTCAGGGTCGCTCCACATAAAACCATCGCCGGCACCCATGCCCTCATACAGCACGTATGCCGAAAAACCGCTCTCGAGCGTGGTTTCGAAGAAGCTCACGAGCAGAGCATCGTGATAGCCGCCGTCAATCTCGACGCAGCCGGTGTAGCCGATGGCATAGCGGGCGATACGGCCCAGGCCCTCGTCCTTAAGACCCATCTTGTGCTCGGAGATAAAGTTGGTGGCAGCCTCCAGGCATGCCTCCTCGCCATCTTCGTCGAGCGCGGCCAGATAGCGGTTGGAAGCGGCGTCCTCAATTGCCACAACCACGCCCGGGTTCTCGCCCGCGGCCAGGTCGTCCAAGAAGGCGCCAATCAGATCGCACACCATGGCGTCGAGCTCGGCGGAGACGTTACCGGCGTCCTGCATATCCTGTGCCATCTTTAGACCTTCCCATCGAGTCCGGCGTCGTTACAGTTCTTGTGCCTCGGCAGCGATCTTGGCGGCAGCGTCGCGGGCGCGCATCATATCCATCGCGCGCTTGTCGAGCACCTTGATCTGACTGGTCAGCATTACCGCATCGACCACGCCCCAGATCACGAGGCCCGTAGAGATCGAAAACCCAAGCGCACCAACTGTACCACGAAGGCGCGAGCAGATTGCCGCGACAAGGGCGGAGATGACAACCATCTTGATAAACGAGCCGCGGCGTTCGCGAAGCGTGCGGGCCTGCGTCACATAGGCAATGCGAGCCGCCTCGGACGCCTCGGAGCGCATCTGGGCTTCACGCGCGATGGCGACCGCTTCAGCCGATACGCGGGTGCCCATCAGCGACCTCTCCGCTCGCGTGCCAGACATTTAGAAATCATCGGGGGAGAGCGTATGGACGAACTCGTCGAACTTCTCGAACTCCTGCTCGTCGTCGACTTCCTCGGCGTGGGTAGAAACAGTGCCCAGGCGATTCATGATGTCATCCTCCACAAACATGGGAGCATTGCTGCGTACGGCAAGGGCGATGGCATCGCTGGGGCGGGCATCGATCTTGCGCTCCTCGCCATCGGCCAGCACGACGATCGTCGCGTAGAACACCGGCGGCTCGGCGCGAACGATCTCTATACGCTCGAGCTTGGCGCCCAGGGCGTCAACGGCATCGAGCAGCAGGTCATGGGTAATCGGGCGCTCGGCTCGGCCGCTATCGATGCCACGGCTGATTGCCGCAGCCTCAAACGAACCAGTCTGAATGGAAAGGGAACGCAGCGGCGCGGGCGAGTCCGATTTGCTGCTGCGCTCACGAAGCACGATAAGCGATGGCACGGGACCGGCGGCCATGACGATGGTCTCTATGTCGACACGAACCATGGAACACCTCCGGTACGTAGCGGTTAACACGCGGCAGCGCGCCGCATCGAATAGCTATACTACCCAATCTTTCGCACAGAACACAAAACCAAAATGAGATTTATCACAGACAAGAAAAAAGCCCCGAGGCAACGCCCCAGGGCTCTTCACAGTTTTGATGGTGGACCTGACAAGATTCGAACTTGTGACCTCCCGGTTATCAGCCGGACGCTCTAACCAACTGAGCTACAGGTCCATCATGGTGGAGGTTAGGGGGATCGAACCCCTGACCTCAGGCTTGCAAAGCCCGCGCTCTCCCAGCTGAGCTAAACCCCCACGGAGACAGTAATAAACACCCCAGCGGCGACTCGGCTCTCGCTGGGGTGTTTATTGCGAAAGAAAGTGGTGGACCTGACAAGATTCGAACTTGTGACCTCCCGGTTATCAGCCGGACGCTCTAACCAACTGAGCTACAGGTCCATCGCGCAAGGGATATATTAGACGAGTCGTTACGCGCGCGTCAACAACTTTTTTGAAAATCTTTGGGAGGGATGGTCGCTGGGCCGGCGAGATGGTTTTGGTTTGCTGCTCGGACAGTCCTGCGCAAGACGAAGGCCACATTAAGTGGCCTTCTT
>NZ_QSBV01000001.1 GCF_003465825.1 Collinsella sp. AF02-46-1 | reverse complement strand
TGAATGTGGGAGGTGTTCGGATAAAGTCGATAATCAAGGGTTCTTGGTTTATCGTGTCGAGCGTTTGCGTTGTGCCATTGCCTGCGGCAACGGTGTGTTACACTCTTGCACTGCTGAGTGGGCCAGACGGTCGCGCGATGTGCTGCTTGCAGTACGCGTGAGGAAAGTCCGGGCTCCAGAGGGCGGGATGCCGGCTAACGGCCGGGCGGAGTGATCCGACGGAAAGCGCCGCAGAAAAGAAGACTCCCACCTGCGCCGCAAGGCGTAAAGGGAAAAGCTGAAACGGTGGTGTAAGAGACCACCAGCGTCGTGGCAACATGGCGGCTTGGCAAGCCCCATCCGGAGCAAGCGCGAATAGGAACGCTATGGGCCGGCCCGGTCCGCGTTCGGGTAGCGTGCGTGGAGCTGCACGGTAACGTGCAGACAAGATAAATGACCGTTCACGACAGAACCCGGCTTACAGGCCCACTTAGCAACTATGTTGACGCTGCGACGGCGTCAGCTGGCCGATTTGGCGCTCATTCGTCGGTCGCCGCCATAAGGCGTGCTCCCTCCTCTTTCGGGCCAAATCGACTCAGCTGACGCCGTCTCGCTGTCTTTATCTGATCATCGATAGCCTCATTTTTGTTGCGGCCTCGCCTTTCAAGGCACCTTGCTCACGCTGACGGGTTCTCGCTTTCGTTGACGGAATCATCGGCGGTTCCGTTCTTAGCGTTTCGCTGCCTTTGCCTGGTCATCGGCGTCGCCGTTCTTTTTACCGGGGTTATCGGTACGGCCTTTGCCGTATTATTGAGGCTGTTTGTTTCTTTGCTTGTTGTTGAGGGGCTTTGTTGGACAGCTATTTTACTCTGCAATCGAATATTGAGGTTTCGGGCGAGTTTGTGGACCGCAAGAGCCGGTTTATTGCCCAGCTGGTCCATATTGAGTCCGAGGACGAGGCGAATGCCTTTATCGAGATGGTTCGCAAGCGTCATTACGACGCTCGACACAATGTTCCCGCGTGGATTTTGGTCGATGGACGCGAGCGCCAGAGCGATGATGGTGAGCCGAGCCGCACGAGCGGTATGCCGACACTCGAGGTGTTGCGCGGTGCGGAGCTCAAAAATGTTTGCTGCGTAGTGACACGCTATTTTGGTGGTACGTTGTTGGGGCCCGGTGGCTTGGTGCGCGCCTATACCGCGGCGACGCAGGCGGCGGTGGCCGCGGCTCAGGAGGCCGGGCAGATCGTCGAGATGACGAGTGTCGTGCCTGTTGACGTGCATGTGGCCTATCCGCAGTATGAGCAGGTGCTTCGCTTGGCCCAGGATTCCGGTGCCAAGGTTTCGGATACCGAGTACGCGGATGCTGTGACACTTCATTTGGTGTTTAAGGCGGGGGAGCAGGAGCCGTTTTGCGTTAAGATGCGCGAGCTTATGGCGGGGCGCGAGGAGATTGAGGTCAGCGCTCCCGAGTTTGCTGAGTTCTAACGACGACGGCCGGCGTGCATTTGGATGAATCCCAAGCGCGCCGGCTGTCGTTTTATGTTGCTGCCGTTTACTCGGCGAGCTGCTTTAGCACATCGCAGGCGATCTCGACGGCATCGTCGATGCAGCCGGGGCAGCTGCGGAGCGGACCCTTGTCCGATCCGATGCCCTTGAGCGTGCCGCAGACGGTCGTCGTGTTCTTCTCGCCAAAACGCTTGGCGATTTCGCGCGACAGCTTGTAGGTATGGCCCTTGGTCTTGGGGTTTTCCATGCCATCGCTCATTACAAAGCCCATGATGGCCACGGCACCCGAGATGGCGCCGCAGGTTTCGGTCATGCCGCCCATGCCGGCGCCAAAGCCCTCGGTGAGGGTAAAGGCGACCTGGGGGTCGAGCCCGACGGCGGGCGCGAGCGTGCAGGCGACGGCCTGCGCGCAGTTAAAGCCGCGGGCGTGGTACTCGGCAGCCTGAGCCTGACAGGCGGTGATGTCGAGCTGGGCTGTATCGATTTGCTTCATCGGTGTCTCCTTGATTACGGTGTACCCGCCTATGGTACCCTTGCTGGCGCATTCGCTTATCGAGACCGCAGTGCATATCTCATTGTTTTTCGCCATCGAACACTTTCTTAAGATTTGGGACAAATAAACCTGATTAATTTGTCCCATAACCTATCGGCGGGATGGGTTGAGAGGGGTGCGGGGTAGCGGTATCGTGAACCGAATAAAAACAAAACCCAAGTAAGGGAGTTGGATATGAGCGAGCAGACCATCGGAACTACATGTGTTCAGGGCGGCTATCATCCGGGCGATGCGGAGCCGCGCCAGGTGCCCATCTACCAGTCCACCACGTGGAAGTACGACACGTCCGAGCACATGGGCAAGCTGTTTGACCTGGAGGAGTCGGGCTACTTCTACAGCCGCCTGCAGAACCCCACGTGCGATCTGGTCGCTGCCAAGATCTGCGAGATGGAGGGTGGTACCGCGGCGATGCTCACGAGCTCGGGCATGGCTGCGAACTTCCTCGCGATCTTTAACGTGGCCGGTGCCGGCGATCACGTGGTCGCGAGCTCTGCCATCTACGGCGGTACCTACAACCTGCTTGCCCATACCATGGGCCGCATGGGCGTTACCTGCACGTTCGTTGCTCCCGACTGCACCGATGAGGAGCTGGAAGCAGCCTTTCAGCCCAACACCAAGCTCGTCTTTGGCGAGACGATCGCCAACCCTGCCCTTGCCGTGCTCGATATCGAGCGTTTTGCCAAGGCCGCGCATGACCACGGCGTGCCGCTGATGGTCGACAACACCTTCCCGACGCCTGTGATGTGCCGTCCCTTTGAGTGGGGCGCCGACATCGTCACGCACTCCACCACCAAGTACATGGATGGCCATGCAGCCTACCTGGGTGGCGTGATTGTCGACCACGGCCAGTTTGACTGGATGGCCCATGCGGACAAGTTCCCGGGTCTCACCACGCCCGACGAGAGCTACCACGGCGTGACCTATGCCGAGAAGTTCGGTCGCGAGGGCGCCTTCATTACCAAGGCCACCGCGCAGCTCATGCGCGACCTCGGCCCTATGCAGAACCCGCAGGCGGCGTTTTTCCTGAACAGCTCGCTCGAGAGCCTGCATGTGCGCATGCCGCGTCATTGCGAGAATGGCCTGGCCGTTGCCAAGTTCCTGCAGAGCCATCCCAAGGTGCGCTTCGTGAGTTATCCGGGCCTGGAAGGCGACAAGTACTATGACCTGGCTCAGAAGTACATGCCTAGCGGTACCTGCGGCGTTGTGAGCTTTGGCTTTAACGGTGGTCGTGCGGCGGCCGAGACCTTTATGAAGAGCCTTAAGCTCGCCCAGATCGCTACGCACGTGGCCGATGCGCGCACCTGTTGCTTGCATCCGGCAAACGCCACCCATCGCCAGATGAACGATGAGGAGCTCATCGCCTGCGGTATCTCCGCCGACATGGTGCGCCTGTCGTGCGGCCTCGAGGACACGGCCGATCTGATTGCCGACCTTGAGCAGGCGCTCGAGCAGTGCTAGGCTAGCGTTCGCATAAGGCGCCGATGCTGGCAGAAAGCTTCGGCGACCTTTCGTTCCGATTCCGTAGGCGGGACCCCAATCGCGACTGTTTACAGGCGATTGGGGCCCCGTTTTTGCGTTGCGCCACTCGAAAGGATGGATATGGAGAAAACCGCAGAGCGGCTGCGCCGCGAGCGTATTGCCCTAGAGGGCGACACCCATGGCAAGAACAAATGGGCGATTCTGTTTACCGTGCTCATCATGACGTTTATGGCGTGCCTGGATTCGACCGTCGTGACCGTGGCACTGCCCGTGATGCAAAAGGAGCTGGGCGTGGGCCTCGACCGCATCCAGCTGGTGAGCTCGGTGTATCTGCTTGCGACATGCGTGGCTATGCTGCCGTTTGGCCGTCTGGGCGACGTGCGCGGCAAGGTGGGCGTATTCCAACTGGGCGTCATCGTCTTTACGGTCGGCTCGCTGCTGTGCGGCCTTTCGGCCTCGCTCGAGGTTCTCATTCTGGCGCGCATTGTTCAGGGCGTCGGTTGCGCGGCGGCCATGGCCAACAACATGGGCATCATCACCGAGTCGTTTCCGGCGCGCGAGCGCGGTCGTGCCATGGGTATCCTCGCGACTTTCGTGGCCCTCGGCATGATGTGTGGTCCCGTGCTCGGCGGCATGCTGGTGGCAAGCTTTCCCTGGGAGAGCATCTTCCTCATCAACCTGCCCATTGGCGTCATCTCGTTTATCGTGGGGCTTTACACACTGCCGCATGTTAAGCCGGAGGCCGGCGAGCGCCCCATGTCCCTGATCGAGGCCGCTCGTCGCTGCTTTTCAAATTCGGCCTTCACCATCAACCTTGCCTGCATGCTCATCGTGTTTGTTGGCATTGGCGCATCCGAGTTTATCCTGCCGTTCTATTTTCAGGACGCCCACGGCTTTGGTTCCGACATTTCCGGACTGCTCTTTTTGGCGCTGCCAATGGTGAATGCCTTTATCGGCCCGCTTTCGGGAACGGTTTCGGACCGTGTTGGCTGCGAGGGTCCCACGGCGGTCGGCCTGGGCGTGTATGTGTGCGGTCTCTTTGCGGTAAGCACGCTCGACGAGCACTCTTCTATCCCTGTGATCGTGTGCTGCGTCGCATTTATGTCGTGCGGTACGTCAATTTTCCAGAGCCCCAACAACTCGCTGTACATGGGCTCGGCTCCGCGCGAGGCACTTGGCTTTGCAGGCAGCTTGGGCAGCTTGGCGCGCTATGCGGGCATGGCGCTGGGTATTACGGCAGGTTCGCATATCCTGTATGGGCAGATGAGCGTGGCGATGGGCGAGGCTGTGACCAGTTTTGTTGCAGGCCGTCCGGATGTGTTCCTGTTTGGTTTCCGTTCGGTGTTCTACGTGCTTATGGCTGTGGCCGCTGTGGGCTTTGCGCTCGCCATGGTGCGTTTGGTGAGGATGCGCGCCCGCCATTAGCGTGTTGGGAGGCTGTCTGCCACGATTCGCGCCGTCCCAAAAAGACTGGTTTGTGGTGCGATGCGGCTTGTGGGGCAGGCGGGGGTCGGTCCGTGGTAGACTATCGAACAACGTTTATTAATCGCGCGGTATCGTTGCCGCGAGAAGGGGTTGCGCCATGCAGGAGCTTGAGGATCGTATTCGCCATGACGGCATCGTAAAGGCCGGTAACGTCCTTAAGGTTGATGCCTTCCTCAACCACCAATGCGACGTTGAGCTGTTCGACCACATGGGCGCCGAGTGGGCCCGTCTGTTCGAGGGCGTCGAGATCAACAAGATCCTGACGATCGAGGCTTCGGGCATTGGCATGGCTTGCATTGCAGCCCAGCATTTTGGCGGCGTGCCGGTGGTCTTTGCCAAGAAGGCCCAGTCCATCAACCTCGACGGCGAGCAGTATGCCACGACCATTTACTCCTTTACCAAGCAGAAGGAGTACCCGGTCATCGTTGGCAAGCGCTTTCTGTCCGAGGGCGACAAGGTCCTGATTATCGACGACTTCCTGGCCAACGGCTGCGCGCTCGAGGGTCTTATCAAGATCTGCGAGGCTGCGGGTGCAGAGGTGTCCGGTATTGGCATTGCGGTGGAGAAGGGCTTCCAAGGCGGTGGCGATAAGCTCCGCGAGCGCGGCTTCCGCGTTGAGAGCCTGGCCCGTATCGCCGATATGGACTGCGATACCGGCGAGATCACCTTCGCCTAAGCGTGTAACACAAGCGATTGGTATGCGATGTGACAAAGGGACTTTCCCTTTGTCACATTTTTTGTATGAGGGGAGGTGTTGATATGGATGAGAACAAGATGGGATGGCGCGAGTATGCGCGCTATGCCGCGATGGCGGCCGAAGAGTTGGCGCGCGATTGCGAGGTGCAGGTGTTTCGCGCTACGGGCCCGGGTGGTCAGGGTGTGAACACAACGGATTCAGCGGTGCGCATGAAACATATCCCTTCGGGGATTACCGTGACGGCGCGCGAGAGCCGCAGTCAGTTCCAAAACCGTAGTAGCTGCCTGCGTAAGCTGCGCGCTGAGCTTGAGCGTCGCGGGCGTCCACCGCGCCGACGCGTAAAGACCAAGGTACCCCAGCGCTCTCGCCAACGCAGGCTTAATGACAAGCACTTCAAAGCCATTAAAAAGGCCAACCGTCGCAAGCCGGGCAGCGACGAGTAGCCGTTTGTCCCGCTGGCCTTGCTAGCGGGCGGGGTGCCAAACTTGGAGGGCGCTGCCGAGGACGTCGACCTCGATGCGCGAGGCGACGATGGGCTCGCCGTCGGCCTGGATGGGGTAGTCGGGCTCCTCAAAGGTGAGCTCAACATGGCGGCAGCGGCGCATGCGAACCGGCGGCAACTTGGTATGGTGGCCGTCCTTGGCCGAAAGGAACATGGGCAAGGCGACCGCGCGAGGGACAGGGCCGCATGCGTAGCAGACGTCGAGCATGCCGTCGCAGGGGTCGGCATCGGGGCAGATGCGATAGCCCGAGCCATACGTGGGGCCCAGCTGAATCGCCATGATGATCGCCCTCACGCGCTCGGCTGGTGCGCCATCAAAACTGATGGTCATGGGGTAGTTGCGGTAGCGCAGGCCAAACTGCTCAAGTCCCGATAGGGTGTAGAGTGGAGCGCCAGTGAGGCCCGTCTTTTTGCGCAGCTCGGTGGTGCCAAGGCCGATGGCGGCATCGATGCCGACCGAAAGCGTCTGGTCGTAGTACTCAACGATCGCCTCGCCGTTGCCGCTCGCAGGGCTCCACGAGCGAATGCGCCCGATGTCCTGACGCTGCAGCTCGCAGGTGAGCAGCGCGCCAAAGTCCTTGCCGGAGAAATCGTCGATGCCGAGCGTCTGGGCAAAATCGTTGCCGGAGCCCACGGGCAGGACGGCAAGGGCGGGCCGGACCGCCTCTTCTTGCGCCATCAAGCCGTTGACGACCTCGTGGATCACGCCGTCGCCGCCGAGTGCGATAACCGTGCGGTATCCTTGGGCCCGTGTGGCAAGTTCCTTGGCGTGTCCCATGCGCTCGGTCAGCACCAGGTCAAACTGGGATGCGCGCGCGGTCATGTCCAAAAAGCGCTGCAGGCGCTCAGCGACCTCGCGCGCCGCACCCGATTGGGCGGCGGGGTTGGCGATGATGAGCGTGCGACCAAAATCAGTTGCGTGCATGGGGCGACTCCCGGCGTGTGACATGACAGTGCGGTCGCGCTCAGGTCGAATTGCCCCCGATTGTGGCTGCACGGCGATTATTACATCTACTCTATCAGGTCGTTGTGGCGCTCGATAGCATCCGCTACCGTACCGCCCTCATCCACAATAAGCGAACGGCGCTTGGGTGAGATGATGCGCTGGGCGGGGTACACGCCGCGGTGTCCGCCGGTTAGGTAGCTGATAAAGGCCACGATGACAAAGAACCCGGCAGCCGTGCCGTGGAACAGGTCGATGGCCATCATGCAGGTGGTGATGGGCACGTTGAGGCCGGCGCAGAACACACCGAGCATGCCGAGAGCCGCCAGAAAACTGGGGTCAAGCCCGGTAAGGCAACCGATCCAGCCACCGAGTGCCGCACCGATGCCAAACAGGGGCGTGACCTCGCCGCCTTGGAAGCCCGCGCCCAGGGTAAGCGCTGTGACGACCAACTTGATGGCTGCGTCCGCCAGGGTGGTGTTGCCTGCAAACCCGGCGCCGGAAAGCCACGTGGAAAGGCCGGCGTAGTCCCAGGCGTCGAGGAGGGCGTAGGCGGCCAAAACCACGAGTGCGCCTATGAGTGCGCGAACGAGGTAATTGGTGATAAAGCGGCCGTACAGGCTCTTGACGGTACGAACCGACCAGGCAAAGAGACGTGCGGTGAGACCAAAGATGATGGCGCTGATGACTACGATGACAACCGTCCGTGGTGTCATGTTGGGAACGCTGGCGATGACATTCGCCTCGTACTCGGTTCCCAAGGCAAGCGACGTAAAGTAGCCGGTAAACGAGGCGACCAGGCAGTAGATGCCCGCGGTGTAGTCGATCTTGCCGATAAAGCACATCTCCATGCCAAAGAAAGCTCCAGCAAGGGGTGAACCGAATACGGCGCCAAAGGCCGACGAGATGCCGGCGAGCATGAGGTCGTGGTGGTCATGCTTTTTGAGGTGGGCGAGGCTCGAGATGTTGCTGGCGATGGTGCCGCCAATCTGCACCGCAGCTCCCTCGCGACCGGCCGACCCGCCCGTTAGGTGCGTGAGCGTGGAGCAGACGAAGGTGAGAACGGCCATGCGCATATGGATGAGGCGTGTGCCCAGAGCGGAGTCGATGACCAGGTTGTTACCGCGTTTGGCGGCAAGGCCGTGGTTTTTGTACACCCATGCGGTGGCAACGCCCACAACGGGAAGCAAGGCGTAGACCCATGCATGGTGCTCGCGATAGTCGGTCGCGATATTCAGCGAGGTCAAAAACGCCCAGGCGGCAACGCCCATGGCGAGCGAGACGATGACGACGAGTGTGAGCAACTTGGCGCTCGCGAGTAGGTTGCGGGCGTTGCGGCGCGTGTCGGCGGCCAAGAGATGCTCGGAGCGGGTGAGCTGATGCCTGCCGGCCATGATGACGTCGTTCAGGGAGAAAAAGCCGCCGTCGTCGAGCGACTGAGAATGATCCTGCGCTTCGTTTGCGCTTTCGGGTTTGTCGGTAAAAGTCATACGTTCCTCTTTTGGGTTGCAACACGAGCATTATAAAACGCGGTAAACGCGACGAGCCGGTGGGTTGGTTTTGGTTTTGTTTCGCGGCTTGCGGCCGACAGATGTATTTGCGGCCGCGGGCCAGGTCTTGAGCAGGCGGCGAGGGATTATACTGAGAGAAACATAAAGAATCGGCGCTTTTGTTGCGCGCCGCAGCATGCTAGAGGTGTATATGGCTGAGAAACTCATTCCGTTGGAGGACGCGCAGGCGATCGTCTTGTCGCACGTGAATCGCACCGAAGTCGTCGAGATTCCCGTGTGGCAGGCCGCCGGTCTTCCCTTGGCAGAGGATGCGGTGGCCGATATCGACATCTCGCCGTTTGCCAACAGCGCTATGGACGGATATGCCGTGCGCTCGGCGGACTTGGCGCAGGCATCTGGCGAGGCGCCGGTGACGCTCGACGTTATCGGACACGAGGCTGCGGGCCATGTGTTTGAGGGCACAATCGGCGCGGGCGAGACGGTCCGCATCATGACGGGCGCGCCGGTACCCGAAGGTGCCGATGCCGTGGTGAAGTATGAGATCGTCGATGTGCTCGTCGGTGACGGCAACGAGGGTTCGCGTGTGAGGTTCTCGGCGCCTGCCAAGGTAGGGGAGAACGTTCGCTCTGCCGCCGAGGAGGCCCATGCCGGCGATGTTGTGATGCACGCCGGCGAGGTCGTGGCTCCGGCGGGCGCCGGCTTGTTGGCGAGCGCCGGGTATGCGAGCGTGAAGGTGCATGCCGCGCCGCGTGTGGGCATTATCTCGCTGGGCACGGAGCTGGTCGCGCCGGGTGAGCTGCCGGCGCGCGGGCAGATTCGCGACTCCAACTCGTCGGCGTTGATGGCCGAAGCGCTCGATGCAGGAGCCGAGCCCGTGTTCTACGGCATTGCGCCCGATGATGAGCAGGCGATTGCCGAGCTGGTGCATCGCGCCGTGCTGGAGTGCGATTTTGTCATTACGAGCGGTGGCGCCTCGGCAGGCGACTACGACTACGTGACGGCGCTCGTCCGGCGCGAGGGCGAGGTGCTGTTCGATCGCATCTCGATGCGTCCGGGCAAGGCCATCACGTTTGGCTTGCTTGGGGGTAAGCCCTACCTGGGACTTTCAGGCAATCCGGCCGCGGCGTATGTAGGCTTTGAGATGCTTGCGCGTCCGGCGATCCGCAAGATGCGCGGCTTTGCCGAGGGTACGCGTCCCGTGCAGCAGGCGACGCTCACGCACGGCGTGAAAAAGCGACAGCATCGCCGCTTCTTCGATCGCGCCACGGTTTTGCGCGACCCCGAGACCGGTGAGCTGTTGGTGACCGAGGCCAAGACGCAGAATTCGGCGCTGCTCGGCACGATGCAGCGGGCTAACTGCCTGTTGCGTGTTGACGAAGGACCGTGCGACCTCAAGGTGGGCGATGTCGTGGACGTTGTTCGCGTCGACCTGCCCGAGGGCGCCGTGTTGTAAGAGGAATGCTATGGAGCTGAAGATATCGATCGTGACGTGCTCGGATACGCGCGATCTTGCCCAGGACGAGGCTGGAGCCGCACTCGAGGAACTTATCGAGGCGCAGGGCTGGACGGTCGCCTCGCATGTGGTCGTGCGCGACGACGTCAGCGAGATCGGTGATGCCATTGTGGAAGCCGCCGATGAGTGCCACGCCAATGTCGTGCTCACCTGCGGCGGCACGGGGCTTTCGATGCGCGATGTGACGCCCGAGGCGACGCGTACCGTCTGCGATCGCGATGTGCCGGGTATTGCCGAGGCGATCCGTGCGTACTCCATGACCAAGACGCGCCGCGCCATGCTCTCGCGCGCCGTGTGCATGCAGCGTGGGTATACGCTTGTCATCAACTTTCCGGGATCCACGAAAGCGGCCCGCGAAAGCTGGGAGGCCGTGAGCGACCAGCTGGAGCATGCGGCCCAGATGACGGCGGGCGGCGGGCACACCAAATAAGCGCACTACCTGCGGCGGAGCGACCTTGCGAGTCGCTCCGCCTTTTTATGCATCGACAGCGCGGGCCGTCTCGTGGTTATTGGTAAAAGAAAATTATCAGGCGAGAAATCTTTATCACTGATATTATTCGCACGAAAGTATAATCTAATTACAGAATAAAGCTCGCGGTGGGGTACCCGGGCACAAGGTCCGAAAGGGTTGAACATGTTCGATATGGTTTCTCGCCGCGGATTCGTCTCGCTTTCTGCTGTCGCCGCTGCCGGCCTTGGTCTTGCCGGCTGCTCGGGCAACAATACGTCCGAGCCGGCCGGATCCGATGCCGGTTCTGCTAAGGCATCTTCCAAGAAAGCTGTCGAGCTGCAGGTCTTTGCCGCCAACTCGCTCGAGAAGGCTCTGCCCGAGGTTCAGGAGCTTTATACCGACCAGACCGGCACCGCCTTTGCCGACACGCAGTTCAAGGCCTCCGGCGACCTCGTCGAGCAGATGCGCGCCGGTGCCGCCGTTGACGTGCTCATCACAGCCTCCAAGGGCACCATGGATGACGCCGAGGCCGCCGAGCTCGTCGACGCCGACACCCGTGAGGATATGTTCGTCAACGACCTCGTGATCATTCGCGCTGAGGGCTCCGACACCAAGGTCGAGGCCATCGCCGACGTCGCGAATCTGGACGGCAAGATCGCCATTGGCGACGCCAAGACCGTTCCCGCCGGCAAGTACGCCAACCAGGCCCTGGCCTCCGTGGGCCTCTACACCGGCACCGAGGGCGACGACGGCGAGTACGCCCCCGAGATCGCCGACAAGGTGGCCCTGGCCGACAAGGTCGGCACGGCTGCGTCTTACGTCTCTACAGGCGACTGCGTGGCTGGCTTTGTCTACAGCTCCGACATCTACCGCTACGACGGCATCGAGGAGGCCTTTGTGTGTCCCGAGGACTCGCATAAGCCCATCGTGTATCCGGGCGCTGTCGCCGATGGCTCCGAACATGCCGACGAGGCCAAGGCGTTTATCGACTTTTGCCTGTCCAACAAGAAGGCCCAGAAGATTTGGGCCAAATACGGCTTTGAGCTTTCCGCGTAGTGCGGCTTGGCGCGATAATTCCATCGTTTTGTGTTTAACTCCGTCCTTGTATTCTCTTGGAGCTTTTTGTGCTTAATAGATTCCGCATGCTTGTCGCCTGTGCTTTGACCTTCGCGCTTTGCTGGGTGCCGGGATTTGCGTTTGCTGGGGACGCCGAGGACGGGGCCCAGGTTGCTGCGACCGCTCATGGGCTTTCCTATGGGATCGAGGGTTTTGAGCGGTTGGCCAAGGGGACCGCTCGTGCCATGGAGGGCCAGCCTGAGGGCTACCGGTTTCCCGTTGACGAGGACGTGGACCTTGTAGTGGCGCCTGCTGCCGATCGCGTTGTGGTGTGGATATCGCCCAAGGCGGTCGAGAAGTATGGATTGGATCCGCAGGACAACGAGTGCGTATCGGGCCTCAAGGCCCTCGTCTGTGAGCTCGACAGCGCAAACTGCATGGGAGGTGCGCAGCTGGGGGACGTGGATCTTCCTTGGTATGTCACGGCGGAAACAACGTTTGATGCCGGCGGGTATACCTATGGCTTTGACGAACGCGGTGCGGATGGGGACCGCTATGTGGTGATTGCATCGGCCTCGGGTGATGCCAAGGGCGGCGCGCGTTGGCTTGATAGCGCTCAAATGGTAGAAGCATCGTCAGTCGTGTTGCGGAATGAGCAGGGGCCCTTGACCTCTTTGGCCTCCTTTTTAGGCGGCATCGACTACCGCCCGTTTTGGGTGTCTATCAAAACGAGCGGCCTTGCCCTGCTGATTGCCTTTGCACTGGGCTTGTTTGCCGCGTGGAAGACTATGGGTACCTCGAGTCGCATCAAGGGCCTGCTCGATTCGGTCTTTACGATTCCTATGGTGCTGCCGCCCACGGTCTGCGGCTTTCTGCTCCTCATGCTGTTTGGCCGCTCGACCGGGGTGGGCCAGTGGCTCATCGCGCACGGCATCTCGATCGTCTTTACCTGGCCCGCGGCGGTCATTTCGGCCGTCGTTGTGTCGTTTCCGCTGGTCTACCGCACGGCGCTCGGAGCCTTCGAGAGCCTCGACACGCAGATGCTCGACGCCGCGCGCACGCTCGGGTGGTCCGAACGTCGCATCTTTACCAAGCTTATGATGCCGCTCGGCTGGCCCTCGATTGCCGCCGGTACGGTGCTCGCCTTTGCCCGCGCCATGGGAGAGTTTGGCTGCACGCTGTTCTTTGCGGGCAACTATGCCGGCATTACGCAGACCATTCCCATCGCCATCTACTTTGAGTGGATGGGCGGCAACACGTCGGTGGCCCTCTTTTGGGTCGCCGTCGTGATCGTGTTCAGTTTCCTGGTCATCCTATTCATCAATATGTACACCGCTCATTCGCAAAAGTATCGCGAGCGGGGCCTTTCTCGTGTGGAGCGCAAGCAGGCCAAAGAGCTCGCCGGACGGGGCGATTCGCTCGACCCGGCGGGCGGCGATGCACTGCGTATCGATCGCGAGGCGCTGGCCGAGCTTATGCGCGATGATACGGTCGCAAAGGGAGGTCGATAAGCCATGTCGCTCGTTCTGGATATCAAAAAGCGCTATCCCGGCTTTACCCTCGACATCCAACTCGAAGCCGGCGAGGAGCGCGTTGGCTTGCTCGGCGCCTCCGGATGCGGCAAGAGCTGCACGTTGCGCTGCATTGCCGGCGTGGAGACGCCCGACGAGGGCAAGATCGTCGTCAACGGCGTGACCTTTTTTGACTCGGCGGCGGGTATCAACCTGTCGCCCCAGGAGCGAAAATGCGCCCTGCTGTTCCAGAACTATCAGCTGTTTCCCAACATGACGGTGGCCGATAACGTATGCGCCGGTGTTAAGGATGCGGGTGACGTCGCCGCGCGCAAAAAGCTCGCCGAGCGCTATCTGGGCATTTTCGGTCTGGCCGATTTTGCCGACCGCTATCCCGCGCGCCTCTCGGGCGGTCAGCAGCAACGCGTGGCGCTTGCGCGCATGGTGGCGGCGCATCCGGGCATTTTTATGTTCGACGAGCCCATGAGCGCGCTCGACGCGTATCTCAAGAGCGCGCTTGAGCAAAACATGCTCGATCTGTTCGATGTATGCAACCGAACCGTGCTCTACGTGAGCCACGACATCGACGAAGCGTGCCGTCTGTGCGAGCGCATCTGCGTGATGCACGACGGGCATATGGAGGAGATCGGCTCCGTCGAGGACGTGGTCCGCCGGCCGCAAACCTTGGCTGCGCTGCGCCTGACGGGCTGCAAGAATACGAGTCGCGCGCGCAAGATCGGCGACGAAGAAGTTGAGGCCCTCGACTGGGGCATGACCTTCAACGTGGGCCGTGAGGTTCCCGATAACGTGGCGTACCTGGGTATTCGTGCGAGCTACTTCCATGTGGACAACCGCGCTGAGCGCGGTCGTAACAGTTACGATCTGCATGTGGCCCGCGTGAGCGATTCGCGCTTTGAGCGGCTGGTGCTGCTGGACGCGCCGCGTGCCGATGCGCCGACGCGCCTGCAGTGGAAGGTCAACAAAGTGGGCATGCCTGTCGACGAGCTGCCGCAAGCAGGCGAGACGCTGCGCATGCATTTTGATGCCAGCAGGATCCATTTGGTTTGTCGATAGCGCCGGGTAATGCCGTCGGGGGATATAAGCCTCGGCGGCTTTATTTTTGCCGTTCGCCGAATGAGGAATGACAAACTCTTATCAATCAAGATAATTATTTATTAAACGACGGCACACGACGCTGTCGTACGAATGTCAACGGTGTTCGCATGGTCGATGACCGTTGGTATAGTTGACCTCAACTTGTAAAGGAGGGTGCGCACATGCCGCAGACGACATACATTCGCCGCGTTGCCGCGCGTGCCCTATATATGGCTCGGAGCCGCATATGAGCAGGTATGTTCACGGCTCCGGGAGAGACGACGCACAACTAAATAATCGACCGCAAAGCAGGTTCCCTAAAATTCCGGGTTTGAGCACGGTCGGGCAATCGCCGTCCGTCGTGCATCGATACCGCTGTTATCCGTTTTTGGTTCGAGAGGGGAACCGTTATGGCTGAAGAATTTGATTTCCATCCGATGTGGGAGAGCCTCGGCATGAATCTTGCCGACCACGACATGCTGCTGGGCGCCGTGGGCCAGATGTACGGCGATATGTTCCTGACGCAGAACAATCGCCCCAAGTCCACGTCCTACCTGGATTTTGTCGCCACCAACATCCATAGCGGCCGTATTAAGGAGATGCTCGACAAGAAGGAGGCCGGCGAGGCCACCAAGATCGTGGGCAGCTTCTGCGTCTACGTGCCCGAGGAGATTGTGCTCGCCTGCGACGGTATCCCCGTGGGTCTGTGCTCGGGTGCCGATTGGGCGACCGACAAGGTCGAGGAGCACTTGCCGCGCAACACTTGTCCGCTCATCAAGAGTTTTGCCGGCTTTAAGCTGGGCGAGGTCTGCCCCTACATTGAGTCGAGTGACTTGGTGGTAGGCGAGAACACCTGCGACGGCAAGAAGAAAGCCTACGAGTTCTTTGCCACGCAAAAGAACATGTACGTCATGGATATTCCCAACGTACACGACGAGTCGACGTTTGTGACCTGGAAGGCCGAGGTCAAGAAGCTCGCCGCCAAGATCGAGGAAGAGTGCGGCGTCACGATTACGCCTGAGCGTCTGAAAGCCGCCATCCACGCCGTCAATGAGAAGCGCCGTGCCCTGCAGCGCCTCGCTGCCACGCGCGCTGCCGACCCAGCGCCCATTAGCGGTCTCGACAGCCTGCTGACCGTTCAGGCCGCCTTTATGGACGACACGCCGCGTCTGACCGGGGCCATCAACGATATGGCGGCTGAGTGCGAGCAGCGTGTCGAGGCCGGCGAGGGCGTGGCGCCCAAGGGGACCAAGCGCATCCTGTACACCGGCACGCCCATGGCCGTGCCCAACTGGAAGCTGTTCAACCTCATCGAGAAGGCCGGCGGCGTTGTGGTAGGCGAGGAGTCCTGCACGGGTTCGCGCTATTACAAGGACCTGGTCGACGAGTCCGGTGAGACGGTTGACGAGATGCTCGATGCCATCGCCGAGCGCTACTTTAAGATCAACTGCGCCGTCTTTACGCCCAACGATCAGCGTATGAAGGACATTGTCCAGATGGCCAAGGACCTGCACGCCGACGGCATCGTCGACGTGGCCCTGCAGTTCTGCACGCTCTACGAGATGGAGTCGTTTGCCGTGGAGAAGGCCGCCGAGGAGGCAGGCATTCCATTTATGCACATCACGACCGACTACGCCGGCGAGGATGCAGGCCAACTGCAAACCAGGATTGAGGCTTTCTTGGAAACCATTTAGGACTATTCGTCCCGGCGGCTTCCCCAGGCACCCGATCTTGCTGTTCAAACCGTCGCTTGCGTACCAAAGTACGCGACGCTCCTCTTTCACGGCAACCTCGGGCACCTGGGAAAGCCGTTTCCTTGGTTGGTTAAAAGGTTTGTTAAGGAGTTATATGTCGGATAATATTGAGCAGCCGTTGCCGTCCACGTTTGAGGAGTTCAACGAGCAACGCAAGGCGGCGTTTATTCGCGTCAAGGATTATAAGCAGGCGGGTAATCGCCTGGTCGGCTTTTTGTGCAGCTATACGCCGCTCGAGATTATCGATGCCGCGGGCGCCTCGAGCGTGGCTCTGTGTGGTACGTCCGACGAGGTGATTCCCGAGGCCGAGAAGGTGCTGCCGGCAAACCTGTGCCCGCTCATCAAGTCTACGTATGGTTTTGCCTATTCGCAAAAGTGCCCGTTTACGTACTTTAGCGACATGATCATCGGCGAGACCACCTGCGACGGCAAGAAGAAGATGTACGAACTGCTCAACGAGCTCAAGCGCACGCACATTCTGCATCTTCCGCAGGGTCGCGATCGTGCCTACGAGCGCGAGGGCTGGTACGAGGAGTGCCGCCTGCTCAAGGAGGAACTCGAGGGCTTCTACGGCATCACGATTACCGACGATGACCTGCGCGCTGCCGTCCGTCGTCGCAACCGTTTGCGTGCGGCTCAGCTCGAGATGTTTGCGCTGCAGGCCAACCAGCCGGCGGCCATGAGCGGCGTCGACCTGATGAGCACCATGTTCGCCGGTACGTTCAGCTTTGATATCGAGGCCTATACGCAGCAACTGGAGCAAAAGGTTGCCAAGCTGCGCGAGGCCTACGACGCGGGCGAGCGCCCGGTTGCGGCGGATGCCAAGCGCATCCTGATCACCGGCTGCCCCGTGGGCGGCGTGATCAACAAGATCGGTCGCACCATCGAGTCCAACGGCGGCGTGGTCGTGTGTATGGATGACTGCTCGGGTGAGCGCACGGCGGCCATGATGGTCGACCCGGATGCGCCCGACATCCTGCGTGCGATCGCCGACCGCTACCTGGATATCAACTGCTCGGTTATGACGCCCAACGACGGTCGTATGGAGAACACGCTGGCCATGTGCAAGAAGTATCACGTCGATGGCGTAGTGGAGAGCGTGCTCCAGGCGTGCCACACCTTTAACGTGGAGAGTGCACGCATGCAGGAGGCCGTCGAGGGTGCGGGTATTCCGTATATGAAGATCGAGACCGACTACAGCAACGGCGACATGGGCCAGATAGAGACGCGCATCGCCGCCTTTATTGAGACGCTCTAGCTTCCTCAGGCACCGGATCTTGCCCCTCAAACCGTCGCTTGCGTACCAAAGTACGCTGCGCTCCTCTTTCTGGGCAACCTCCGGCACCTGAGAAACCTAGAGCTAAGGCGCCTGAGCGCGCCGCTGTCCTTGATGTTTTGATGAGGAGAGAGCCATGATAGGTATCGGGATCGATATCGGGTCTACGGCGGCTAAGGCCGCTGTGGTCGATGGAGAGGGTTCGGTGGCGTGGACGTGCGTGCAGCCAACCGGGTATTCGTCGGTCGATGCGGGGGAGCGTCTGCGCGAGGCACTGGAAGCGGCCGGCTATGACGTGTGCGCCGACGATGTTCGCGTGGTCGCGACCGGCTACGGCCGCATCGCGGTGCCCTACGCTCACAAGGTCGTGACCGAGATCACCTGCCACGGCGTCGGTGCCGTGCGCCTGTTTGGCGATCGCGGCACCGTGATCGACGTGGGGGGCCAGGACACCAAGGTCATCCAGCTTAAAGGCGGCCGCGTGGCCAAGTTTGCCATGAATGACAAGTGCGCTGCCGGCACGGGGCGTTTTTTGGAGATCATGGCCGACCGCCTAGGCATTTCCCAGCAGCAGATGGCCGACCTGGCGCGTTCCGGCGAGCCTACTAAGATCAGCAGCATGTGCACGGTGTTTGCCGAAAGCGAGGTTATCAGCCTGATCGGTCGCGGTGAGCCGCGCGAGAACATCGCGCGTGGCGTGATCGACAGCGTGGTCTCGCGCGTGGCGACCATGGCCGGGCAGGCCGCAGGCGCCCCGTACTACCTGACCGGTGGCCTGTGCGAGAACGCCTTCGTGGTGGAGCGGTTGGGCGAGCTACTGGGGTCGCCGGTGACCACCTCGCCCCAGGCTCGCTTTGCCGGTGCCATCGGCGCGGCGATTCGCGCGCAGGCGCTCAATTAATGCATCCGCCCCAGGCTCGCATTCATGCGTATACTGGGAGAAAATGATTGACCGATGAGAGGAGGTATCGATGGCTGACGATCAGATTAAGCTCACGTCTATGACTGCCGCGAGCGGTTGAGCCGCTAAGTTGGCTCCTGGAGCCCTCGCCCAGGTCCTGGGTGACTTACCCAATGTGCATAACGACAACCTGCTCGTGGGGTTCGATACCTCCGACGATGCGAGCGTCTTTCGCGTTGGCGACAACTTGGGCCTCGTGCAGTCCATCGACTTCTTCCCGCCGATGGTCGACGATCCCTATCTGTTCGGCCAGATCGCCGCGGCCAACTCGCTGTCGGACATCTACGCCATGGGCGGGCGGCCGAGCCATGCCATGAACTTGCTGTGCATCCCGAGCTGCCTGGGCGTCGAGGTTGCCGGCCAGATTCTGGCGGGTGGCGCCGACAAGTGCGTCGAGGCCGGCTGCTCTATCGCGGGCGGTCACACCATCAACGACGACGAGCCCAAGTACGGACTGTCCGTGAGCGGCTTTGTCGCGCTCGATCGGATGCTTGCCAACAGCGGCGCGCGCGTGGGCGATGCGTTACTGCTGACCAAGGCGGTTGGCTCGGGCATCATCACCACGGCCATTAAGGGCGAGCTTATCGAGCAGGACGAGGCCGCAGCCATGTTTGACTCGATGCGCACCCTCAACGAGGCGCCGATTCGCCTGGCCGAGGGACTTGAGCTTCACGGCTGCACCGATGTCACGGGCTTTGGCCTGATCGGGCACGCGTGCGAGATGGCCGAGGGCTCGGGTGTGCAGATTGAGCTTACGTCGGGGGCGGTGCCGCTCTTTGACCAGGTGCTCGATATGGCGCGTCTGGGCATTATCCCCGCGGGCTCCTACCGCAACCAGGATTTCTTTGGCCCGCGCGTGACGGCCGACGATGACCTGGAGCCGGGTATGTTGGATGCGCTGTACGATCCGCAGACCTCGGGCGGCTTGCTCATCGCGGCGCCTGCTGCCGATGTGGATGAGCTTGCGCGCCGTCTGCATGCCGAAGGACGTATCGCCGCCGTCGTCGGTCGCGTGTGCGAGCCGGTGCCAGGCGGTCCTGCCGTCCGCGTTGTCCGTTAACGACACGTTTATTGAGCTATGTACCGTTCTAAAACGATTTATTCGAAAGGAAAAAGCTATGTCTACCAAGATTGAAGTCAATGCCATGGGCGATGCCTGCCCGCTGCCCGTCGTCAAGACGCTTAAGGCACTCAAACAGCTTGACTGCGAGGGTGCCGTGGTGACCTCGGTCGATAACGAGACCGCCGTCAAGAACATCTCCAAGATGGCGCAGGAGAAGGGCTGCACGGCCTCGGTCGAGAAGATTTCGGACGCCGAGTGGCACGTGACTGTCGCGACCGCCGGTGCCGTGGCCGTTGCAGACCCCGAGCAGGACGGTGCCGCTTTCTGCGACGCCAGCGCCGGCAAGGGCAAACTCGTCATTTCCGTCTACACCGACTGCATGGGCCGCGGCGACGACGAGCTGGGCCACAAGCTCATGAAGGCCTTCATCTTTGCCGTGACGCAGCAGGAGGAGCTGCCCGCGACCATGCTGTTCTACAACGGCGGAGCCAAGCTCACCGTCGAGGGCTCGCCGGTACTCGACGACCTGAAGGGGCTGGCTGAGCAGGGCGTCGAAATCCTCACCTGCGGTACCTGCCTGGATCACTTTGGCATTAAGGACCAGCTTGCCGTGGGCGAGGTCACGAACATGTATGTGATCGTGGAGAAGATGGAGCAGGCCGTGCGCGTCGTGCGCCCGTAGCGTATTGGTTGGAGTTGCCATGAGGGAGAAGCGCCCGGCGCTTGTCATCACGTTTCCCACCACGGCGGCCGCCATGGGCTGTGAGTCCCTTTGCATCGAGCGCGGTCTTCCCGGGCGAACGATTCCCGTGCCCGGGGAGGTCGCTGCCGGCTGCGGTCTGGCGTGGAAGGCATTGCCTGCCGATGAGGAGCTGCTGCGCGCCGAGCTTGCCGCGGCGGGCATTCCCACCGAGGGCTATACCGTGATTGATATGTGGGAGGTCGTGCGATGATCTATCTGGATAACGCGGCGACGACCATGCACAAGCCGCAGACGGTCATCGATGCCGTGACGCAGGCGATGTGCTCGCTCGGCAATGCCGGGCGCGGTGCCACGTCGGGCGCGCTCGACGCGGCGCGCACGATTCACGGCTGCCGCACCAAGCTCGCGCGCCTCTTGGGTTGCCCGAGGGCTGACCATGTGTGCTTTACGCCCAATTCCACGGCGGCGCTCAATACGGCGATTAACGGCGTGGTGCGTCCCGGCGACCGCGTGGTCACGACGGTGCTCGAGCACAACTCTGTGCTGCGCCCGCTCAATCGCCTGGCGGCAGAGCGGGGCGTGACCGTTGAGCATGCGGGCTGCGACGCGAACGGCGTGCTCGACTACGACGAGCTCGAGCAGCTGGTCACGCCGGGCACGCGTGTCGTGGTGGTGACGCACGCCTCCAATGTGACCGGCAACGCGGTCGACATTGCACGCGTAGCCGCCATGGCCCATGCGGCTGGCGCGCTCGTGATCGTCGATGCCTCGCAGTCTGCCGGCACGGCGCATATCGATATGCAGGCCATGGGGCTCGACATGGTGTGCTTTACCGGCCACAAGGGGCTCATGGGCCCGCAGGGCACCGGCGGCCTGGCCGTGGCGGAGGGCATTGACGTGGCTCCGTGGGCCATGGGTGGTACGGGCGTGCACAGCTTTGACCCACTGCAGCCGCTTGAGTGGCCCACGCGCCTTGAGGCGGGCACGCTCAACGGCCATGGCATCGCGGGTCTTTCCGCTGGTCTCGACTTTATCGAGGCCCAGGGTGGGGTCGAGGCGATTGCTGCCCACGAGCGTGCGCTCGCTGATCGCTTCCTTGCCGGTGTGCGCAAGATTCCGGGGATTAAGCTCTACGGTGCGTTTGACCAACCCGCGCGCTCGGCGATCGTGTCGCTCAACGTGGGCGAAATCGACTCTGCCGAGATCTCGGATGCGCTCATGCAAGGGTGGGGGATTGCGACGCGCCCCGGAGCCCATTGCGCCCCGCTCATGCACCGTGCGCTGGGGACCGAGCGCCAGGGCGTCGTCCGTTTCTCGTTTGGGTATTTCAACACGGACGAGGAAGTTGACGCCGCGATTGAAGCTTTGCGCGATTTAGCTTGCTAAAGCGTATATACTTGCGGGATGGGCCTTTTGCCCGTCCCGTTTTTGTTTCGACCCGAAAGGTGGTCCCATGGCCTCATCCGCGCCGCGCGGCCTGCGCTCCGACCATGTCGTTACCGTCGGTATCGCCCTGTTCTCGATGCTCTTTGGCGCCGGCAACCTTATTATTCCGCCGCTGCTGGCGCTGCAGGCAGGTTCTGCCACGCCGGTCGCCATGCTCGGCTTTCTCATCGCCGCCATCGGCCTGCCCGTCATGGGCTTTATCGCCGTGGCACTTGCCGGAACGGCGCGCGAGCTTGCCGGCCGCGTGCACCCCAAATTTGGCGAGTTCTTTGTCGCGGCGGTGTATCTGGCTATCGGCCCGTGCCTGGCCATCCCGCGCACGAGCTCCACGGCCTTCGAGATGCTGGTGCCGCTGCTGCCCGAGGGCGTCTCGCTCGCCACGGCTCGCCTGGTGTTTGCCGTCGGATTCTTCGTGGTCGCATTTGCGCTCACGCTGCGTCCCGGCGTCATCACGCGCGTGCTCGGCCGCATTACGGGCCCCGCGCTCATCGCCCTTATCGTATTGGTCGTGGGCGCTGCCGTGATCTCGCCGCTGGGTCCCGCTGCCGCGCCGCAGGCTCCCTATAATGCCGGTGCTGCCGTGCAGGGCTTTTTGACCGGCTATCAGACCATGGACCTGCTCGCGTCGCTCGCCTTTGGCATCATCATCGCCGAGACCATTCATGAGCTGGGTGTTACCGATGACAACCGTGTGGCCTTCGAGATTTCGCGCTCCGGCGTGATCGCCGGTGTGCTCATGGCCATCATCTACTGCGGCCTGGCACTTGCCGGCGCGCAGCTCAGCACCGTGATTCCCGATGCCACCAACGGTGCCGCCATCCTCGCCCGTTCCGCCTCCATGCATTTTGGCCTTGCCGGCACGGTCGTGGTCTTTGCGATCTTCTTCCTCGCCTGCATGAACGTGTGCATCGGCCTCATCAGCTGCTGCTCGCGTTACTTCTGCGAGACGTATGTGGTTAAAGGGGGAGCGGAGGCTTCCGAGGAGGCTATGCGCCGCCCCTTTGCAATTCTCGCGTTTGTGTTCGCGGCGTTTTCGTGCGTGCTCTCCAACGTGGGCCTCGACGTGATCCTTATGTTTTCGGTGCCCATGCTCAACGCCTTGTATCCCGTTGCCATCGTGCTGGTACTGATGGGCCTGGTGCACGGCTTTTGCGACGCTCATCCGCAGGTGTGGGTCTGGGTCGGCGGCGTGGTTGCCGTGCAGAGCGTAATCACTTCGGCCCGTGATGCGTTCTTTGCTGGCGCGTGGCTACCGTTCGATGCGTTGCCGCTGGCAGATATCGGTGCTGCGTGGGCACCGGTTGCCGTGGTGGCGTTTGTGATCGGTCTGCTCCATAGTCGTTTTGTCGCACATTCGAGGAGCTAAGGCATCAATGCTTGCACAGGCGGGGAGTCTCCCCTATAATTTCCTTCGCTTTGGGACACGCAAGGTTTAGACCTTAGCTGCTCAACACCTTCGGGACGTGGCGCAGTTTGGTAGCGCGCCTGCTTTGGGAGCAGGATGTCGCAGGTTCAAATCCTGTCGTCCCGACCATATCTTGCGGGCGTAGTTCAATGGTAGAACCCCAGCCTTCCAAGCTGATGACGCGGGTTCGATTCCCGTCGCCCGCTCCACAAGATTGGTTAACGGCTTTGATTCTTTTTGGGATCAAGGCCGTTTTTGTGAGAGTACCGGGTGACGAACCCGTCGCTCCAAGTAATTTGCAGGTCAGAGGTACGTTTACTTCTGGCCTGTTTTGTTTTGACCATCCGGCGCGGGACATGTGCTTTGGCAATGCTTGTCCCACAACGTAAGAAAGAAGTGATCGACATGGCAGATTCCAAGGCAGAATACCCCACCTCCGATTGCCTGGCGCCCGCCGCGATCGAGGCGAAGACCGAGGCCGCAGGCGTTACCAAGGCCAACCTGCCGGTCTCGAAGGCCTTTTTGCTCGCCATGTTCGCCGGCGCGTTCATCGCCTTTGGCGGCCTGTTCTTCACGGTCTTTCTGAGCGATGCGTCCCTTGGCTGGGGCGCTCAGCGCTTTGTGGGTGGCCTTGCTTTTTGCCTGGGGCTGGTGCTCGTGCTTATTTGCGGCGCGGAGCTGTTTACCGGCAACTCGCTTATGGTCTGCGCGCTTAAGAGCAACAAGATCACGCTCGTCCAGATGCTCAAGGCTTGGGCTATTGTGTGGATCGGCAATTTTGCCGGCGCCCTGTTCGTTGTCTTTTTGATTTACATGGCAGCCATTTACAAACTCAACGGCGAGGCCGTCGCCAACACCATGGTGAGTGTCGCCGCCGGTAAGGTTACGATCGGCGCCGTTACCATCTTCTTCCGCGGTATTCTGTGCAACATCTTTGTGTGCCTGGCCGTATGGATCGGCACTGCCGGCAAGACCGTGGTCGACAAGGTCGTGGGCATTTTGCTGCCCATCGCCGCCTTTGTAGCATGCGGTTTTGAGCACTGCGTTGCCAACATGTACTTTTTGCCCATGGGCATTTTGATGCACTCCTGCGGCTATGGAGCCGATGTCGCCGGCGCCGATGCCCTCAACGCTGCCGGGTTGGCGCTCAACCTTACGGTCGCCACGCTGGGCAATATCGTGGGTGGCGCCCTGATCGTGGCGCTGGGCTACTGGTTTATCTACGCCAATAAGGAGGCCTAAAGCCACCAAGCCATAACCGACCAAAAAGGGACAGGTTTATTTTGGCAGGTTTTAGACGAGGCTCTTCGACGTCTTGTCACGAGCTGCCATAATGGACCTGTCCCTTTTGCGTGCGCGCCGGTATTTATTTGCCCGATGACGATCGCGGGGGACCAGCTTTTTATTGAACATGTCGAAAGGCTTTTCATGAGCGACTGCGAATCCATGTCTGCCGAGGTGCGCGGCCGCCTGCGTTCCATTCCCGCCGTTCACGAGCTGCTTGCCGAGTGGCCGGTCATGAAGGCTGCTGGCGATGCAGGCGACACGATGGTACGCGAGGCGATTGACGCCGAGCTCGATGCCGAGCGCGCGGCGATTCGCTCCGGCGCCCCTGCAAGGGACAAGCGCGAGCTCGCCTTGGCAATTGAGCAGCGGACCCATCGCCTGTCGCTGCCGACCCTGCGCCCTGCCGTCAACGCGACGGGCGTTGTGATTCACACCAATCTGGGCCGCGCTCCGCTCGCTCCCGCGGCGGTGCAGGCGGTGACCGATGTCGCCCGAGGTTACAGCACGCTTGAGTATGACGTCTCAACCTGCGCTCGCGGGGGCCGCAAAGAGCATGCCGCGCGTCTGCTGCGCACGCTCACGGGGGCGCAGGACGCCTTAGTTGTCAACAACAATGCCGCCGCGGTGCTTTTGGTGCTTGCCGCGCATGCCTTCGGCAAAGAGGTCATCGTGAGCCGCGGCGAGCTTGTCGAGGTGGGCGGCAGCTTCCGCATCCCCGACATCATGGCGGCTTCGGGTGCCAAGCTTGTCGAGGTGGGCTCTACCAACCGCACACATCTGGATGATTATCGAAACGCCATCACGCCCAACACGGCGATGATCCTCAAAGTCCATCCTTCCAACTACCGTATCGAGGGCTTCCACGAGGAGGTTTCCGTGGCGGAGCTTTCTGCGCTGGCGCATGAACATGGCCTGTTGCTTTACGAGGACCAAGGCTCAGGCGCTTTGCTTGCAGATGGGGTACTCGCCGATGCGGGGGAGAGGCCCACGTCCGTGTCTCTTGGCGCCGGCGTTGACGTCGTCTCGTGCTCGGGCGACAAACTGCTCGGTGCTTCGCAGGCGGGCATCATCCTCGGCAGCGCCCAGGCAATCGCCGCCTGCGCCTCTCATCCGCTTATGCGCGCGCTTCGCCCCGGTAAGCTCACGCTCGCGGCGCTCGAGGCCACCCTGCGTCTGTATGTGGCCGGTCCCGATACGGCACATCGTGAGATCCCGGTGCTCAACATGCTTTCCGCTGCGCCGGCTCCGCTCGAGCGTCAGGCCAAGCGCCTGCACGACCGCATGCTGCGCAAGCTTCGCGACTCTCAGTTCGAGGAGGCGGTGGAGCTGCAGGTTGTCGAGGGCGCCTCTGCTCCCGGCGGCGGATCGCTGCCGACCGTCGAGCTCCCAACATTTTGCGTTGCCGTCTGCCCCGTCGATGGGCGCCTATCTGCCGATGGCCTAAAGCGCGCTTTGGTTCAGGAGCCCGATACGCCGGTTGTGACGCGCGTGCGACACGACCAGGTACTGTTTGACGTTCGCACGCTTTTGCGCGACACCGACCTTGACCTGTGTGCGTCTGCGTTGGTGGATGCCGTGCGGGCGGGTTTGCGTTGATGACCGCGCTTGAGCTTGTCGAGTGTCCCGTTGTCGTTGGAACAGCAGGACACGTCGACCACGGAAAGTCGGCCCTTATCGAGGCGCTGACCGGCAAAAATCCCGACCGTCTGGAGGTCGAACGGCGCCGAGGCATGACCACTGAGCTCGGCTTTGGCGAGCTCGAGCTTCCCAGCGGCAAGCTTGTCGGCTTGGTTGACGTGCCCGGGCATGCGCACTACCTGCGCGCGATGGTACAGGGTGCCACCGGCGTGGACGTTGCGTTGCTGGTGGTTTCTGCCGTTGAGGGCGTGATGCCGCAGACGCGAGAGCACGTGTACGTGTTGGAGCTGTTGGGCGTGAGGCACCTCGTGGTGGCGCTCACGATGCGCGATCTGGCCGATGACGAGACGGCGGAGCTCGCCGAGCTCGACGTGATGGACTTCCTCAGCGATACCGTCTTTGCCGATGCGCCCGTGGTGCCTGTTTCCTCGCGCACGGGCGTGGGCATCGAGGACGTTCGCCTTGCCCTCGATGCCGCCATCGACTCTTTCCTGGCCGATGCCGCATCCCGCCCGGTGCGCCCCGGTCTGGCCCCGCGCCTGCCCATCGACCGCTGCTTCACCATCAAGGGATCCGGGACGGTCGTCACGGGCACGCTTCACGATGCCCCCGTAGCGGTGGGCGACGAGCTCGTCTCATGTCCCGCGGGCGTGCGCTGCCGCGTGCGCGCGATTCAGGTGCATGGTGATACTCCTCGGGCGTTGCCCGGACAGCGCGCGGCGCTCAACATCGTGGGCGACGGTGCGGGCGACCTTCCGCGTGGCGAGGTCCTCTGCGGGTCTGGTGCCGAGGGCTCGACGCTCAGGCTCATCGCCCGCTTCACGTATCTGGGGCGCGAGGGCACCAAGCCCGCGCCCTTCGAGTCCGGTACGCGCGTGCATGTGATGGCGGGCACGGCGGAGGTCCTCGGCCGAATCATGCTCATGGAGGGTGAGGGTCCTATTGAGGCTGGCGAGACCCGCATCGTGCAGGTCCGTCTGGAGGAGCGCCTTCCCGTGCGATCGGGCGACGGCCTCATTGTGCTCGCGTTCTCGCCGGTGGTGCTTATCGGCGGCGGTCGTGTTCTTCTTTCGCGGTGTCGCCGCTCGCGCGTCCTCTCCGCGGGCGAGTGCGCGCTGCTCGGGGCCCTGGATGCCGACGACCGCGCCGCCGCCGTTGCCGCATGGTTGGGGCTGCAGCGCCTGCCCGTGCCTGCCGCGGCCGCAGCCCGTGCTCTCGATCTTTCGGGTGCCGAGGCGGCTGCGCTCCTGCACGGGGCGGTTTCCTCGGGTGACGCCGTGGCGCTTCGTGCCGAGCGCTCGACCGAGGAGCTCTATGCCGCCCCCGCTGTGCTCGATGCCGCCCTCGCCACGCTCTCCGTCACGCTGGCCGCCATGCACGGGGCCGCGCCCAAGCAGACGGGTTTCACGCCGGGCGAGGTCGCGCATGCCGCCTGGCCGACAGCGGGCGAAGATGTCGCCTCCGCGCTCATCCTCGAGGGCTGTGTGCGCGGCATCTGCGCCATCGACGGTGCCGAGGTCTTCGACTCGCATTCCGCCGCTGCGGCGTTACGCGTGGTGCGCGAGGCTAGCCATCGCATTGTGGCCCTGCTGGATGAGGCCGGCCTCGACGCGCCGACGCTGCCCGAGCTGGGACAGCAGTTGCAACTCGATCGCGACACCATGACGCGTGCGCTGCGCGAGCTTTCGCTCAACCACTCGATCGTTAAGGTCGAGCACGACGTTGCCTTGTCCGCCGCCGCCGAGGCCCATGCGCGTGAGGTTGTTTTTGCGGCTATCGAGGCTGCCGGCGGCGCTACCACCACGAGTGTATTGCGCGAGGCCTTGGGTGTGTCGCGCAAGCGAGCGATCAGCATCTTGGAGCACCTGGATGCCGTGCGCTTTACCGCACTCGACAAGGATGCCGGCGGCCTAAGATCGCTGCGTTAGGGGCTTTGCATCGCTGCCCTGGTCCTCCTTGCAGTTGCGGGCTGTTCGGTTTGGTAAAATACCGCCACGCTTGGGAACGGATGGGCTCCGGTGGGCCCCGCGGTCCTCAAAACCGTTGCGAGGCGTGCAAAACGTCTTGGATGTGTTCGATTCACATACGTTCCCGCCAACGTATCTCGCCAAAACCACCACAAAGGTGCCTGTCCCCTTTGTGGTGGTTTTGAAACGTGCGGGAAACAGCTTCGAAACACGCAACTTGCACGTCAGGCGCTCAAAAACGCATCTACCTGCATCGTAATCAAAATGAAACATCCGCCCGCGGTCTTATTCGTAACTTTGCGGCAACAGTGCGATATTATCCATACTCGATAAAGCTCGCGGCGCATAGGGTGCCGCGACCGACACTTTTCTTTCCCATCATTGGAGGAAGCATGAGCTACACGCAGAAAGTTCTCGACGAGCTCAAGGCCCGCTATCCCGAGCAGCCTGAGTTCATCCAGGCCGCGACCGAGATCCTCGGCACCATCCAGCCGGCGCTCGACGCCCACCCCGAGTACGAGGAGGCCGCCCTGCTTGAGCGCCTCGTCGAGCCCGAGCGCATCGTCATGTTCCGTGTTCCCTGGGTCGACGACCAGGGCAAGGTTCAGGTCAACCGCGGTTACCGCGTCGAGTTCAACTCTGCCATTGGACCCTACAAGGGCGGCCTGCGCTTTAATCCGACGGTCACCCTGGGCATGCTTAAGTTCCTGGGCCTGGAGCAGATCCTCAAGAACAGCCTGACCACCCTTCCCATGGGCGGCGGCAAGGGCGGCTCCGACTTTGACCCCAAGGGCAAGTCCAACAACGAGATCATGCACTTCTGCCAGTCCTTCATGACCGAGCTCTATCGCCACATTGGCCCCAACACCGACGTTCCCGCCGGCGACCTTGGCGTTGGCGGCCGCGAGGTTGCCTACATGTTCGGTCAGTACAAGCGCCTGACCAACGAGTGGACCGGCGTCCTCACTGGCAAGGGCCTCTCCTTTGGCGGCTCGCTCGCCCGTACCGAGGCCACCGGCTACGGCCTGGTCTACTTTGTGGACGAGTACCTCAAGAGCCGCGGCGACTCCTTCGAGGGCAAGAACGTCGTCGTTCACGGTTCCGGCAACGTTGCTATCTATGCCGTCCAGAAGGTCGCGCAGCTCGGCGGCAAGGTGCTGGCCTGCTCCGACACCCACGGCTGGGTCGAGGATCCCGACGGCATCGACTACTCCGTGCTCGAGCACGTCTACAACCAGAAGCGCTCCGGCCACGACAAGGGCGTCACGCTCGCCATGTACGTTGACGAGAAGCCCGGTGCCGTGTGGCACGAGGGCGACGGCCGCGGCGTGTGGCAGCTGCCCTGCGACATCGCCCTGCCCTGCGCCCGCGAGAACACGCTGCTGCTCGAGGACGCCCAGGCGCTCGTCGCCAACGGCTGCAAGGTGGTCGGCGAGGGCGCGAACATGCCCACGACCATCGAGGCCACGACCTACTTCCAAGAGAACGGCGTCGCCTTTATGCCCGGTAAGGCTGCCAACGCCGGCGGCGTGCTCGTGTCCGGCCTGGAGATGAGCCAGAACGCCGAGCACCTGTCCTGGACCTTCGAGGAGGTCGACGGCAAGCTCGAGCAGCTCATGCGCGGCATGTTCCACAACGTGGACGACACCGCCAAGGAGTACGGCCAGGAGGGCAACTTTGTCATGGGCGCCAACATCGCCGGCTTCCTGAAGGTCGCCGACGCCATGCTCGCTCAGGGCGTCTGCTAAGCCCAGCTCGACATAGCACCTGATGAGGCTCCCAGCATTTGTGCTGGGAGCCTTTTTCTATGGTGGTGAGGGCCGTGCGCCCTCGTTTGGTACACTTAGGGGTACTGGACAAGTAAAGAGATGGGGGAGAACGTGCTCAAGTTCGGTACCTACGTCCGTGTTGGAAACGCGGCCGAAGCCTATGAGCTCTTACAGAAGAACCGCAACAACAAGATTGTGGGCGGCGGCATCTGGATGCGCCTGGGTTCGCGTCGCGTGGCGACGGCGATTGACCTTTCGGCCTGCGGACTCGATCAGATCGAGGAGACCGAGACCGAGTTTCGCATCGGTGCCATGTGCACCCTACGCCAGCTCGAGCGCCATGCCGAGCTCAACGCGCTCGTCAACAATGTCTTTGAGTTTGCCGTCCACGATATCGTGGGCGTGCAGCTGCGCAATACCGCCACGGTGGGCGGCAGCATCTACGGCCGCTTTGGCTTCTCGGACGTGCTTTCGGCTTTTTTGGCACTCGATTCATACGTTAAGCTGACAGGTGCCGGCCGCGTGCCGCTCGCCGAGTTTGTGAACATGGGCTACGTGCGCGACGTGATCGAGCATGTTGTGGTCGTTAAACACGACTACCGCGCAAGCTACGAGGCCGTGCGCAAGGCCGCGACCGACTTCCCCTCGCTGAACGTCACCGCCGCCTGGTGGGACGGCTCCTGGCACGTCACCGTGGGTGCCCGCCCGCTGCGCGCGACCCTGCTGCGGGGCGAGGCATGCGGCCTGGTGAACGAGCAGCCTTCCGAGGACGAGCTGTGCGCCCTTGCCGCATCCGTGCGTACCCTGAGCTACGGCACCAACCTGTGGGGCTCGGCCGACTACCGCCGCCGCATCTCGGCCCCGCTGGCGATTCAGGCCGTGCGCCGCGCCGCCGGCATTGAGCTTTCGGCCGCGCTTGTCCGCGAGCTCGAGGGCGTGCAGATTCCCAAGCACGCCACGGACGAGTATTCCTGCCGCCGCGTGCCCGGCGTCGATTCTAGCGAGGTGCGCTAATGGCTGCCAAACTCATCGATCTTTCTTTTACGCTCAACGGTCGCAAGGTCAAGGTTCAGATTGCCCCCGACACCATGCTCTTTGCGCTGCTGCGCGAGCAGGGCTGCGCGTCGGTACGCTGCGCCTGCGAAACCACCAACTGCGGCCTGTGCACGGTGTGGCTCGACGGCGACCCGGTGCTGAGCTGCTCGGTTCCCGCCGCGCGCGTCGAGGGCCGCTCCGTCACCACGCTCGAGGGCCTCAAGGCCGAGTCCGAGGCGCTCGCCCGCGCGATGGCTGCCGAAGGCGCCGAGCAGTGCGGTTTTTGCGCCCCCGGCCTCATCATGAACGTGCTGGCGCTCGCCCGCGCCGCCAAGGAGGACCCGACGCTCGTCGCCACGCGCGAGGAGCTCTCGCGCCAGCTCGCCGGCAATCTTTGCCGCTGCAGCGGCTACGAGAGCCAGCTGCGCGCCATCGTGCGCTTTCTCAACGAGTCCGGCGTGCGGGTGGGCTTTGAGATGCCCGAGCTGCCGGTCAACGACACCAGCTGCGACGGCGTCTCCTACAAGCAAATCACCCACAAACAGCCCAAGAAGGACTCGAAGGCCCTGCTCGAGGGCCGTCCGGTCTACACGGGCGACCTGGTGCCCGCCGGCGCCCTGATCGTCAAGCTCAAGCGCAGCCCGTATGCCCGCGCCAAGATCCGCTCCATCGACACGTCGCGCGCCCTGAAGGTGCCCGGCGTGGTGGGCGTCTATACCTACGAGGACGTGCCCAAGCGTCGCTTTACCATCGCCGGTCAGAGCTATCCGCAGCCGAGTCCCTACGACCGTCTGATCCTCGAGAACCTCGTGCGCTACCAAAACGAAGAGGTGGCGATCGTCGCCGCCGAGACCGAGGAGGCCGCCGATAAGGCGCTCAAGCTCATCAAGGTCGACTACGAGGTGCTCGAGCCCCTGCTCGACTTTACCCAGGCGCTCGATAACGACATCGTGGTCCACCCCGAGGGCGACGTGACCTTCATGTTCCCGCAGGGCGGCGACGTTCCCCGTAACCTGGTGTGCAGCGGTACCAGCGACTTTGGCGACCTGGACGAGGCCTTTGCCCAGAGCGACATCGTCTTTGAGCGCACCTACACCAGCCAGGCCACGCAGACCGCGCCCATGGAGACCTTCCGCGCCTTCGCGACGACCGACGCGTTCGGCCGCATCTCGGTGACCTCCTCCACGCAGGTGCCCTTCCACGTGCGCCGCATGGTCGCGCAGTCGCTCGACATTCCGCAGTCGCAGGTGCAGGTTATCAAGCCGCGCATCGGCGGCGGCTTTGGCTCCAAGCAGACGGGCTGCTGTGAGATCTTCGTGGCGTTCGTGACACAGCAGACCGGCCGTCCGAGCTACTGCTGCTACACCCGCGAGGAGACCATCACCGCGGGCAACTCGCGCCATCAGATGCAGATGACCGTTAAGCTGGGCGCCATGAACGACGGCACCATCACGGCCATCGACCTGCATACGCTGTCCAACGCCGGCGCGTACGGCGAGCACGCCACCACGACCATCGGCCTTTCGGGCCACAAGAGCCTGCCCATCTACAACCATGTGAAGGCGAGCCGCTTTAGGTGGGACGCCGTCTACACCAACACCAACCGCGGCGGCGCGTATCGCGGCTACGGTGCTACCCAGGGCCAGTTTGCCGTGGAGAGCGCCGTCAACGAGCTCGCCGACATGCTGCACATGGACCCTGCCGACCTGCGCCTTAAGAACATCGTGCGCGAGGGCGAGGTCATGCCGCAGTACTACAACGAGAAGCTCAACGCCTGCGCGCTCGACCGCTGCCTGCTGCGTGCGATGGACATGATCGGCTGGCGCGACAAGCCGCTGGCCGTGGACCTGGGCGACCACGTGCGCGCCCTGGGCTGCGCGCTCACCATGCAGGGCTCGGGCATCTCCAACGTGGACATCGCCGGCATCGACATGCGCCTGGAAGAGGACGGCTTTATTACGCTTTCGACCGGCGCCACCGATAACGGCATGGGCGTCGATACGATTCTGGCGCAGATTGCCGCCGAGGAGTTGGGCGTTGAAAGCTTGCTCATTGTGGTGCGCGGCGTGGATACCGACGTGTCGCCGTTCGACGCCGGCTCGTACGCGAGCTCCGGTACCTACGTGACGGGCCTGGCAGCCAAGAACGCCGCGACCGAGCTGCGCGAGAAGATTTGCGTCAAGGCCGCCCAGATGTGGGATGTGGACGCCGCCGACGTGGTCTTTGATGGCCAGTACGTGCGCCTGTCCGACGAGCGTGCCGCGCGCGAGCAGAACCGCTACCTCACGCTGCGCGACTTTGCCAACCTATGCGTCAAGAACATCGCGGGCGGCGACGCGCTCACCTCGCATGCCTCTGCCTGCCTGCCCGTTTCGCCTCCGCCGTTTATGGCCGGCATTGCCGAGGTCGAGGTCGATAAGGCCACCGGCAAGGTGACCGTGGTGGACTACGCGGCGGCTGTGGACTGCGGCACCGTGATCAACGAGGCGCTCGCGCGCGTCCAGGCCGAGGGCGGCATTGCCCAGGGTATCGGTCATGCGCTCTACGAGATCGTCGAGCACGACGACCGTGGCCGCCTGCGCACCGGCAACTTTATGAGCTACAAGCTGCCTACGCGCCTGGATATCGGCAGCATTCGCGTGGCCTTTGAGCCGAGCTACGAGCCGACGGGCCCGTTTGGCGCCAAGTCGATCGGCGAGGTCGTCATCAACACGCCGCTCGCCGCCGTGGCCTCGGCCGTCGCACACGCCACGGGCCACCAGGTCCGCTCGCTGCCCATCACGCCGGAGAAAGCGCTGCTGGGGGAGTAGCGGGTCGGCGAACAAGTCGTAATTGGCGGGGCGGGGCAACTCGACCCGCCTTTTGCACTCGTGGTGAGGTCGTGAGCCTGTAAAACGTGTGCGTGCGCTTGTCGCTCGTATCTGCTATCATTCCTAATCTGTGCGCTCATGCGGGCGTGGCGGAATTGGTAGACGCGCCAGATTTAGGTTCTGGTGGGATTCCCGTGAAGGTTCGAGTCCTTTCGCCCGCACCAACGCATCTGCGTCGGCCCTGGCCGTCGCGACTCTTTGTTGCATAAAGGTACCAGCACCTCAGATAAGCTGGGCAGTATGAGGAGGAACGTGTTGAACATCACCGCTTCTGACGTCAAGGACGCCAAGCTCACCGCTACGGTCACCATCCCGGCCGCCGACGTCGACGCCGCGATCAAGAAGGCTTACAAGGACACCGCCAAGAAGTACCGCTTCCCGGGCTTCCGCGCCGGTAAGGCTCCCCGTCCGGTTATCGACTCTGCTCTTGGCGCCGAGGCTACCCTCGCTCAGGCCACCAACGACCTGATCGCCGCCAACGAGCCCGCCGTCCTCAACGAGCTGGACATCGTCCCCACCAAGAACGGTGACTACAAGGACCTCGACCTCGCTAAGGATCACGAGGACTACACCTACACCGTCGAGTTCTCCCTGCGTCCCGCCGCTGAGCTCTCCTCCTTCGACGCTGTCGAGATCGAGATGCCCCCTGCGGAGGTCACCGAGTCCGAGATCAACAACCAGGTCGAGATGCTCCTCAACTACCGTGCCACCTTCGAGGATGTCGAGGGCCGCGCTGTCGAGTCCGAGGACTACGTTACCGTCGACCTCAAGGCCGTCGAGAACGCCGACAACTTTGCCGCCGAGGGCCGTATGCTCATCGCCGGTAGCGACAGCAACCCCGCCGAGTTCAACGAGGCTCTGATCGGCGCCAACGTTGACGACGTCAAGTCCGTCACCTGGACCGACGAGGCCGAGGAGGGCGAGGAGGCCGAGACCCACACCGTCGAGGTCACCGTCAAGGGCATCAAGGTCCGCAACACCCCCGAGCTCACCGACGAGCTCGTCAAGTCCGACTTTGGCTTCGACAGCATCGGCGCCATGCGCGACGCCATCAAGATTGAGATTGAGCAGGACAAGGCTTCCCGCCTGCCGGCCGAGAAGGAGAACCGTTGCGTCTCCGCTCTCGCCGAGCGTCTGCAGCTCGACGAGATGGACGCCGACTACGAGCAGTCCGTCTTTGAGGAGCTTGGCCAGAACTTCCTGTCCAACCTCGCTGCCCGCGGCATGACGCTCGACACCTGGCTGCCCGCTTCCGGTCTGACCATGGAGCAGTTCATCGGCGACCTGCATAAGCAGGCCAACGACGTTGCCCGTGAGTCCCTGGCTCTGGACGCCCTCGCGCGTGAGCTCAAGATTGAGGTCACCGAGGACGACATCAACGCCGAGTTCGAGAAGGCCGGCGTCAAGGACGTCGAGGCTTCCAAGGCCGAGTTCATCGCCGATGGCCGCATGCCTGCCGTCCGCGAGTCCATCCGTCGCTCCAAGGCCGTCGACCACCTGGTCGAGAACGCCAAGGTGACCGAGGTCGACGAGACCGCCAAGGACGCCGAGTAATTCTCGCCACCTTGCCCGCGAGCGCATGTATGTGCCCGTGATGGGGTAAAGTTAATAGCCGGTTATCCGGTTGCTTCGTACGGTGCCAGCCAATGCATAGCATGCGGGCACCGTACGTTTATCTAGAACCAATTTGGTCCGCAAGAGAGAAATGGAGATGCGTATGATCGCTAAGTTCGATTCCGCCCTCGTGCCATACGTTATCGAGCAGACGCCGCGCGGCGAGCGCAGCTACGATATCTATTCGCGCCTGCTCAACGACCGCATCATCTTCTTGGGCGAGGAGATCAACTCCGTCAGCGCCAACCTGGTCGTTGCCCAGCTGCTGCATCTTGAGAGCCAGGATGCCGAGAAGGATATCTCGCTCTACATCAATTCGCCCGGTGGCGAGGTTTACTCCGGCCTGGCGATTCTTGACACCATGAACTTCATCAAGCCGCAGGTCTCCACCATCTGCGTCGGTATGGCCGCGTCCATGGCCGCCGTGCTGCTTTCGGCCGGCGCTAAGGGCAAGCGCTTCTGCCTGCCGCACTCCAAAGTCATGATTCACCAGCCCAGCGGCGGTGCCCAGGGTCAGCAGACCGAGATTGAGATTGTGGCCGAGGAGATCAAGAAGACCCGCCGCGAGCTCAACCAGATCTTGTCCGATGCCTCGGGCCAGCCCATCGAGAAGGTCCAGGCCGATACCGAGCGCGACAACTACCTGACCGCCGCCGAGGCCCTCGACTACGGCCTGATTGACCGTATCGTCACCTCGCGAGATCTCGCCGCGAAGGATGCCTAGGATGGCAGGTAACATGCAGGACAACTTTGACGAGAACGGCAACCCCATCCGCTGCTCCTTTTGCGGAAAAGAGCAGGGCCAGGTCCGTCGCCTCGTAAAGGGCCCGACCAACATCTTTATCTGTGACGAGTGCGTCGCCGCCTGTTCCGAGATCCTTGAGGAGTCGCTGGCTTCGGACTTTATGGACGCTGCCCGCAACGGCAAGCTGCCGGGCTTCCTCAACGACCACGGCCAGGCTGCATCCCAGCCCGCCGTGGACCCCGAGGCCGAGGGCTTTGAGCTCGAGGACGACCGCCAGGTCATCACGCACGTGCCGACGCCGCACGAGATCTATGACGAGCTTTCGGCCTATGTTATGGGTCAGGAGGACGCCAAGCGCGCCATGTCGGTGGCCGTGTACAATCACTATCGCCGCGTGATCGAGGGCGGCGCCGCGTTGTCTGCCTTTGACGACGGCATGGGCTCGCAGATCGACGACGATATGGACGAGGTGGAGCTCGCCAAGTCCAACATTTTGCTGCTCGGCCCCACCGGTACCGGCAAGACCCTGCTCGCCCAGACGCTCGCGCGCATCCTCGAGGTTCCGTTTGCCATCGCCGACGCCACCGCGCTCACCGAGGCTGGCTACGTGGGAGAGGATGTGGAGAACATCCTGCTCAAGCTCATCAACGCCGCCGATGGCGACATTGAGCGCGCTCAGGTGGGCATTATCTACGTGGACGAGATTGACAAGATCGCCCGCAAGGCCGAGAACCTCTCTATTACCCGTGATGTTTCGGGCGAGGGCGTTCAGCAGGCACTGCTTAAGATTCTTGAGGGCACGGTGGCCAGCGTTCCGCCCACCGGCGGCCGCAAGCATCCCCAGCAGGAGCTCCTGCAGATCGACACGACCAACATCCTGTTTATCTGCGGCGGTGCCTTTGTGGGTCTGGACAAGATCATCGCCGACCGCGTGGGCAACAAGGGCGTGGGCTTTAACTCCGAGATCGCCGGCCCCACCTCGGTCGACGAGAACGACCTGCTGCGTCAGGTGCTCCCGCAGGACCTCAACGCCTTTGGCATGATCCCCGAGTTCGTGGGCCGTACGCCCGTTGTCACCCAGACGCAGGCGCTCGACGAGGACGACCTGGTGTCGATTCTGACCGAGCCCAAGAACGCCGTGGTGCGTCAATACCGCAAGATGTTCCAGCTCGAGGACGTTGAGCTGGAGTTTGAGGACGAAGCTCTGCACGAGATCGCCCGTATGGCGCTCGCCCGCAAGACCGGCGCCCGCGGCCTGCGTGCCATCTGCGAAGACGTGCTTCAGCAGACGATGTTCGACCTCCCCAGCGAGGAGGGTGTCGCCAAGGTCATCGTGACCGAAGCGGCGGTTAAGGGCGAAGAACAGCCCCAACGCATCTACGGCTAAATAGCTTGAATCCAGGTCCCGCGGCAACCACCGCGGGACCTGCTATTTAGGGACAGGTTTATTTTGGTCGGTTTTATATGGGCAACTGTCGTTTCCCCTGATAAAACCTACCAGAATAAACCTGTCCCTATTCGGCAGGTATGCCTGTGCTATTCTGTGAGATTGTTTAGCTAGTACCTTCAGACTGAAGTAATCGATACCTAAGGCGTGTCCGCCTGCTTGGTTTTCGTAGATTCCGCACGAGCCGAAGAGCACTAAATGTGCTCTTCGTGCGAGCCAGGACCTGACCGAGCGAAAACCAAGCAGGCGGACACGCCGGCGGGACAGGGAGAGATATATGGAAGAGATGCCCAAGAACTACGATCCGTCGACCAACGAGCCGGCGATCCTGCAGAAGTGGCTCGACGGCGGCTACTACAAGCGCCGCGAGGGCGTGGGCGACTGCACCGTCACCATTCCGCCTCCCAACGTGACCGGTAAGCTCCACATGGGTCACGCCACCGACGACTCCATCCAGGACGCCATCATCCGTATGGCCCGCATGCGCGGCAAGTCCACGCGCTGGGTGCTCGGCACCGACCACGCCGGTATCGCTACGCAGACCAAGGTCGACAAGAAGCTCAAGAGCGAGGGTATCAGCCGCCTGGAGATCGGTCGCGACAAGTTTGTCGACGCTTGCTGGGATTGGACCCACGAGTACGGCGGCATCATCGTCGAGCAGATCAAGCGCATGGGCTGCTCCGTCGACTTTGATAACGAGCGCTTTACCATGGACGAGGACTACGCGCAGGCCGTGCGCAAGGTCTTTTGCGACTGGTACCACGACGGTCTGATCTACCGCGGCAAGCGCATCGTCAACTGGTGCCCCAACTGCACTACTGCTATCTCGGACGACGAGGCCGAGTACAAGGACGAGAAGGGCCACCTGTGGCACCTGCGCTACCCGCTGACCGAGCCGGTCAACGGTCAGGACTACATCGTCGTCGCCACCACGCGCCCCGAGACCATGCTCGGCGACACGGGCGTTGCCGTCTCCCCGAAGGACCCCGATAAGGCCGCCTTTGTGGGCAAGACCGTCAAGCTCCCCATCGTCGACCGCGAGATCCCCATCTTCTCCGACTACCACGTTGACGCCAACTTCGGTTCCGGCTTTGTCAAGGTCACACCGGCCCACGACCCCAACGACTATGCCATGGGTCAGGCCCACGACCTGTCGCAGATTAACATTTTCGATGAGCACGCGGTAGTTGTTGAGGGCTACGGCGAGTTCACCGGCATGAACCGCGACGAGTGCCGCGAGGCCGTCATCAAGTGGTTCGAGGATCACGACCTGCTCGACCACGTCGAAGAGCTCGACCACTCCGTCATGCACTGCTACCGTTGCGACTCCGCGCTGGAGCCGTGGCTGTCCGAGCAGTGGTTTGTGGCCGTCGACAAGCTCAAGGGGCCGGCACTCGACGCCGTTAACTCCGGCAAGGTCACCTTCCACCCCGCGCGCTGGACGCAGACCTACACCACCTGGATGGAGAACCTCAAGGACTGGTGCATTAGCCGCCAGCTGTGGTGGGGCCACCGCATCCCCGTGTTCTACTGCGAGGACTGCGGCTGGGAGGACGCCCTGACCGAGGACACCGACGTGTGCCCCAAGTGCGGCGGTCATCACGTGCATCAGGACGAGAACGTGCTGGATACCTGGTTCAGCTCACAGCTGTGGACCTTTGCCACGCAGGGCTGGCCGCAAAAGCCCGAGCTGCTCGAGGGCCATCACCCCACGACGGCGCTCGTCACCGCGCGCGACATCATCGCGCTGTGGGTCGCCCGCATGGTCATGAGCTCGCTGTACTTCCTGGACGAGGTTCCGTTTAAGGACGTCGTCATCTACCCGACGATCCTTGCCAAGGACGGCAGCCGCATGTCCAAGTCCAAGGGCAACGGTGTTGACCCCATGGACCTCATTGGCATGTACGGCGCCGACGCCATGCGCTATAACCTGCTCACGCTGTGCACCAACAACCAGGACGTCAAATTTGATGCGAACATCGACAAGAAGACCAAGAAGCTTATCGACAGCCCGCGTACCGACCAGGCCAAGTCGTTTGTGACCAAGATCTGGAATGCCAGCCGCTTCCTGCTCATGAACATGGAGGGCTATACGCCAGGTGAGCCCGTCGTGGAGACGCCGGCCGACGCCTGGATGTTCAGCCGCCTTGCCAAGGCCGTCAAGATGGTCACCGAGGGTATCGAGCAGTACACCTTTGGCGACATGGCCCGCGGCGTGCAGCAGTTCTTCTGGAACGAGGTCTGCGACTGGTACGTCGAGGTCACCAAGGCCCGCCTGAAGGGCGAGGGCCGTCTACAGGCTCAGCGCAACCTGATCTTTGTGCTCGATACCTCCATTCGCCTGATGCACCCGCTCATGCCGTTCGTCACCGAGGAGATCTGGGACAACATGCCGGCGAGCGTGCTCGACCTGGACGCCGAGGGCAACGTGAACCGCGCCGAGGCGCTCATGATCGCCAAGTGGCCCGAGCCCGCCGACTACGACAAGTATGTTGACGAGGACGCCGAGCGCGCGTTTGAGCTGTGCCGTACCGTCGTGTCTGCCGCTCGCGCCACGCGTTCGCGTTATCGCTTGAGCCCCAAGGCCGAGCTCGACGTGGTCGTGCGCGCCGGCGCCGAGGACATCGAGAAGCTCGAGAGCCTGCGTTCGACCATCGAGCCGCTGGCGAACACCGCTTCGCTGGTCATGGGTACCGACGTCGAGAAGCCGGCTGCGAGCATCGCCGTGGTCGATAGCGGTGTCGAGGTCTTTGTGGTGCTCGAGGGCAAGGTTGATCTTTCGGCCGAGAAGGCGCGCCTGGAGAAGGAGATCGCCGCTGCGCAGAAGGAGCTCGCCGGCTGCGAGAAGACCCTTGCCAACGAGGGCTTTGTGGCTAAGGCCGCGCCTGCGGTGGTCCAGAAGAAGAGGGACCGTGCAGCTGAGCTCAAGGAGATCCTGGCGGCGCTGACTGCCCAGGTTGCAGACTTCTCGTAAGGTTTACTCGGGGGCGCGTCCCGATGCTTTGCTCTCCGCTGCGGACACCTATTCCGCCGTTCTAACGAACGGCGGCTGACTCGACGCTGCAAACGCCTCTGATGGCCAATCTGCCGTTCAACTTCGGGCGCATGGGCATAAGCCCTATGCGCCCTTGTTTCACGGCACCTTGGCTCATCAGAGGCGTTTTCGCTGACTATCCTCAACCTATACTGTTTTATTTTTCTATGAATGGCGGTTCTAAAAATGCCTAAGCGTTCCGGCTTGTATACCGTTCCTTTTGAGTTTGATTTGCTTTCGTTTGATGAGGCTGTTGGGCTGGCTGCTGATACGGGGCGGATTTCCGGGGATGCTGGTCCTTTGCTCGAGACGGTTGTCGATATGCTCGATGAGCTCGGGCGTCCGGATGAGTATTTCGATTGCATTCAGGTTGCCGGTACTAATGGCAAGACTTCGACCACGCGTTTTTCGGCTGCCATCCTTCGTGGTGAGGGGTTAAAGACCGCACTGTATACGTCGCCGCAGCTGGTGCGTTATCCCGAGCGCATGGAGGTTGACGGGCGCGTTGTGAGCGATGAGGCGTTTGCCCGTGGCGTTTCTGCCGCTGTTGAGGCGGGACATCGAGTGAATGCCCGTCGTGTGGCGGCGGGGGAGCGCGCCTATTCCATCACGCCGTTTGACTTGCTGACGGCTGCCGCGCTTGTCGTGTTTGCCGAGGCTGCGGTGGATGTTGCCGTGCTCGAGGTTGGCATGGGCGGACGCTGGGATGCTACGAGCGCGACCGATCCCGTCGCCGTTGCCATTACCGGCATCGGGCTCGACCACACACGAATTTTGGGCGATACGCTCGAGGCTATTGCGGGGGAGAAGGCTGCGGTTATTAAGCCTGGGCGCCTGGTTGTTTTGGGCGAGGGCACGCATGAGGTGAGTGTTCAGCGCGTGATGGATGCGCGTTGTTGCGAGTGCGGCATTGTGCCGCTGGTGGTGAACCATGCCACGACCAAGGTGCCGGAGCACGTGGGCGATACCGTGGAGTTTAGCTGTACTACGCCGCGTGCCATCTATACGTCGAGCATGGTTAAGCCGGCGTATCAGCCGCAGAATGCCGCGTGTGCGATCATGCTGTGCGAGGGGTATCTGGGTCGCGAGCTCGATCATGACAAGCTCGATGCGTCGCTTATGGGCTGCCCCACGCCGGGTCGCTTTGATGTGCTGGGAACCAATCCGCTCAAGCTGATCGACGCCTGTCATAACCCTCAGAGCTGCGAGAACTTTGTGAGCGCACTGGACGAGATCGATTCGTGCGTAGAGAATCGCCCCACGCTGCTGTGCGCCGCGCTGGCCGATAAGGACGTGGCGGGTATCGTTGACGTTCTGGTTCCGGCGTTCCCCCGCGTGGTCGTAACCCAGACCGATTCCGATCGCGCCTTGCCCGCACAGGAGCTCGCCGCCCTAGTGGACGCCGACAAGCTCGCGGGTGTGTATCCCAGCGTGCCCGAGGCCCTCGCGGCCCTCGATGCCGCGGGCGAGGCTTTCGTTGCCGCCGGCACCATCACCCTGGCCGGCGAAGTAGCGGGCCTGCTCCGTTAACCCATCCCCACATCAGTTGCGGTGAAAACGGACTGTTTTACAAGCAAGAAGCCTCAAACAGTCCGTATATCACCGCAACTCAAAAGCAGTCAATTTGGGACGGGGCTTTTTGGCTGCCCTGTGCCCCGAGTTGACTCGCTTGCCACGAAATGGGCCTATTTACTACGTTTGACCGGTAACCCTCAACCATACCGAGAATTGCGAAATCAAAACCGCAGGTAAAGGGCTTGCCAGTTTTGCGAAAACACGGGTATGGTCGACCCACGCGGGCTAAACGTAGTAGATAGGCCGTTTTTGTGGCGGCATTCATGTGATGCGGCAAAGGGACAGCCCCTTTGCCGCATTGCCTAGTCTAAGCGGACCGGATCGTGGGGGTAGGCGTTGAGAATCTCGACGCCGTTCTCGGTCACCAGGGCTAGGTCCTCGATGCGGACGCCGGTGTGACCGGGGAGGTATATACCCGGTTCGATGGAGAACGTCATGCCTGGCTCTACGACTTGCTCGTTGACCAGCGAGACGTCGCCCGGCTCGTGGTCCTGCAGGCCGATCGAGTGTCCCAAGCGGTGCGTAAAGTACTGCCCATAGCCTGCGTCCTCGATCACATCGCGTGCGGCGCGGTCCAGGTCGCACATGCGCACGCCCGGTGCGATGAGCGCTTCGGCGGCCTCGTTGGCGCGGCGCACGATGTCGTAGATGCGTGCCGTCTCCTCGTCCGGCTCGCCCCAAAAGAACGTGCGCGTCATGTCCGAGCAGTAGTTGCGATGGCGTCCGCCAATGTCGAACAGCACCACGTTGCCGCGCTTGAGCACGGTGCCGTCGGGCTCGTGGTGCGGGTCGCCGGCGTTGGCGCCAAAGCTTACGATGGGAGGAAAGCTAAAGCCCTCGCAGCCGTGCTTGCGATACAAGCCGAGCATCTGGTCGGCGATTTCGCGCTCCGTCACGCCTTCGTGGACGAGTTTGATGGCATCGGCCATCACGGCGTCGTTGGCGGCGGAGGACGCGCGCATGAGCTCCTGCTCGGTGGCATCCTTGTGGGTGCGCGCGGCGGTGACGGCAAAGTCACCCAGGAAAAACTCGCTGGCGGCGTGGCGCTCCATGAGGGGCATTAAGAAGCCAGAACGCATGACAGTGTCGATGCCAAGCGGCTTGGTCGGATCGATCTCGCGAGCGATGGCATCGGTCACGATATCGGTATCGGTGTGGTAGGCAACGCGGGCATTGTCATACTCTGGCAGCTGGTGCAGGGCGTTGACTAGGATCACCGGCTCGGCACCGCGCGCGAGCAGCACGCCGCAAAAACGCTCGAACATATCGGCATAAAAGCCGGTTAGGTAATAGATCGACCACGGGTCATTCACGAGCAGCTGCGCACCGGGGTGCTGAGCCTCGAGCGCATCGAGCACGCGCGCCACGCGCTGGTCATCGACATGTGCCATGAAACATCCTTTCGCTAGGCTGCCACCATGGTATCCCAAGCCCGGTACATAGGGACGTTCCTTTTATGCCGGCACTTCGGGACACTCCTTTGCATCCCATGCGCGCCCTCATAAGTTGCGGTGAAATACGGACTGTTTAGCGGCCTGAAGCCATAAAACAGTCCGTATTTCACCGCAACTGCGGAGGAGGACCGGGTGGATGGGCGGGTAGCTAAAAGAGCTCCGTCCCTAATTAGCTAAAGAGCCCCGTCCCCAATTAGCTACTTAGGCTCGGTCGATGTCCATGCTGGCGATAAGGTTGATGTTGGTGTCTAGGAGGTTCTCTAGCACGACGTCGCCCATGCGGATGGCTCCCTCGACGACCACGCCGCGGATGAGGTCCATAGCTTGGGCGTGAAGCTCCAGCGGGATGGCTTCGGCCGTGCGCACGGGGAGAAGGGCTTCGTCGCCGCCGGAGACGGCCACGGTCGTTGTGAGCACGCGCATGGGGCAGGTGAGCTCTTGATGTGCGAACGTATCGCCGCGCGGGCAGTTGTTACCGGTTACGGAGCGCACTTCCACCACGGTGCCATTGGCGTCGTGCTCCGCCTCTACGGTCAGGAGGCACTCGGATGGGCAGGTGGTGCAGTTGAACCGCAGCGTCTCGGTCACATTCGTACTCATGAGCTATGCCTCCTCAACGGGATCGACGGACAGGACGATTTCGCTGGCACCCAGGTCGAGTGCGCGTTGAATCACCTTAGCCGGCAGCGGGAAGCTTTCCATGACGCTCGGTTTAAACGCGCGGACTTTGCCCGCAAACATTTCTTCGCCGTTGGCCAAGATGCGTACTCGAGCGGTATCGACCGGCCGGCGTACGCGGAAGTTGAGCTTGGTGAGCGCCACAGCCGTAATGCGTCCCGGCAGCGCGTAGCCCGCAATGCCGGCAGGGGAGACCGTGAGCTCGCAGCTCGTGTCCGCGACCGCGTTCGTTTCGGCTCCGTCACCCAGCGCGTACGCCGCCGCGGCCGCGCCGGCGCGCTCGGACTCGGTCGTTACATTGTCTGCCAGGTCGTGCACGTGCAGCACGTTGCCGCAGGCAAAGATGCCCGGCACGCCCGTTTGCAGGTTCTGGTCCACCACGGCGCCGCGCGTACGTGGGTCAAGCTCAACGCCCGCGCCTACCGAAAGCTCGTTTTCGGGAATCAGACCCACCGAAAGCAGCAGCGTGTCGCACGGAACGATGCGCTCGGTTCCCGGAATGGGTGCCAGGTGCTCGTCGACTTGGCTCACCTCGACGGCCTCCACGCGATCGTGTCCGATCACGCGCGTGACGGTGGTGGACAGGTGCAGCGGAATGCCAAAGTCGTCCAGGCAGTTCTTGACGTTTCGGCGCAGACCGTTGGCGTATGGCATGAGTTCGTACACGCCCTCGACCGAAATCCCCTCGAGCGTGCAGCGGCGCGCCATGATCAGCCCGATGTCACCTGAGCCCAAAATGACGGCGCGCGAGCCGGGCTTGAGGTTTTCGATATTGATGTATCGCTGCGCCAAGCCGGCCGTAAACACGCCGGCGGGTCGGCTACCAGGGATCTTGATCTCGCTGCGCGTTCGCTCGCGGCAACCCATGGCAAGGACGATCGCGCGCCCGGTGAGCTGCAGCATGCCGTCGCGGCTCATGAGCGTGACGGTATGGACCGCGGTGTCTTCCGTAGGCTCGCCTGAATCAATCCCAAGCACCATGCTGTTCAGGAACAGCGCAATGTCGGTTGCGTGCACCTGGTCGATAATGCGCTGCGCGTACTCGGGACCGGTGAGCTCCTGTTTAAAGTGCGACAGGCCAAAGCCGGGGTGGATGCATTGGCGGAGGATGCCGCCCAGGTGCTGCTCGCGCTCCACGATGGCCACGCGTGCGCCCGCCTTATGCGCGGCCATCGCGGCCGCCATGCCGGCGGGTCCGCCGCCGATAACGACCACGTCGAAGGCCTGCGTTGCCACGGCCTCAACGACGCCGCAATCAATCGCACTCGATTTGAATTCCGCCATCCTAGCGCACCCCCTTCAAAGGTCCCTCGACCAGCCAAGATCCGGCATCCTCCAACAGCACTTCGCTGGGGTCGCAGCCCAGCTCGCGCGCCAGGATCGCCACCACGCGGCTCTGGCAAAAACCGCTTTGGCACCGACCCATGCCGGCGCGGCAGCGGCGCTTGACGCCCTCGACCGAAATCGCGCCCGGACGGCGTCGGATCGCGGCCACAATCTCGGCCTCGGGCACCGTTTCGCAGCGGCAGGCGATCTGCCCCCACGCGGGATCGGACTCAATGAGTTCTTCCTTGCGAGCCAGCGGTGCGCGGTCAAAGTCGTCCGGCGCGCGGCGAATTGGATTCCAGTCCGCCCGCTCGTGCAGCTCCACGCCCGCCTCACGCATCACAAGCTCCATGCGCTCGGCAATGGCAGGCGCGCTCGCCACGCCTGGGGACTGAATGCCCGCCGCTTGGAAGAGCCCCGGCACCACGGCCGACTGTCCAATAAAGAAGTCGTTCGTTCCCCGAATGACCGGACGCCCGCCGGCAAACGCACGAACCACGCGGCGCGTCTCCAGGTCGGGCACCAGCTTGCGCGCGCCGTTCAGGAGCGCGTTTACATCGCTCGCATAGGTCTGCGTGTCGCCCGGCTCGCGCACGGCGGCCGTCGCGGTAATCACGGTGTTGCCATGAACGGTCCCCGTCACGATGACGCCTTTCGATATCGGCGTCGGAACGGGGTAGAGCGGCATGAGCGTGCGCGGCTCCTTGTCCAGCACCACGATGTTGCCCTGACGCCAGACCATATGGAACTCCTCGGCGCCCGCCATATGCGAGATGTCCGCGGCTCCGTTGCCCGCGGCGTTGATCAGGTAGCGGCAGCGCACGTTGCCAGCGGGGGTTGCCAGCGCAAAGCGTGCGTCTTCGCCCGAGCTCGCGACTTCAATCGCTTCCACCGGTGCGGAGCGCATAAACATCACCCCGTTGGCCACGGCGTTCTCCAGCGCGGCGATGGCAACCTCAAACGGGTCGACAAACCCAGTCGAGGGGCACCACAGCGCGCATGTCGCCTTGGTACTGGCGCGCGGTTCTAATTCGTGGATGCGGTCGGGTCCGACGATTGACAGCTCGGGCACCCCGTTGGCCAGGCCATTCTGGCGCAGCTTTTCCAGATGCGCGCGGTCCTCGTCGTTAAAGCCCAACACCATCGACCCGGTGCGGCAGAACAGAAAGCCCAGCTCCTGCGCCCACGCACCGTACAACTCGCAGCCACGGGCGTTGACCTGCGCCTTTACGGTGCCCGGTGTCGGATCGTAGCCGGCATGCACCAGGCCGCCGTTGGCCTTCGACGCGCCCAGCGCGATGTCGTTGGCCGCCTCGACCACGCAAATGGACAGGTCATAGCGCGCGAGCTGCCGCGCGATGGCGCATCCGGTAATGCCCGCGCCCACAATCGCGATATCAAACGTTTCCGTCACAGTGCCTCCCAGACAAGTTGACAGGCTGTCAATAGGACTATCTTACGGTCTGCACACCCCCGGTGCGGCGGCAATGCGGCGAACAGCCCCGCAACACCCGCCAACGGCAGGCAAGGGGAGACCCGGCACGGATGTTGACCTCGTCTGTCGACAGCTGCGGCAACCGTTCGTCTCGACCTGTAACAGTTAGCTGACGATCTGGGTTCTAGATGTTACAGATCAAGACAAACCTTCCGGCGGATTTTGAATGTCTCGATCTGTAACAGTAAGAGGGGTTTTGGGGCCCCAGTTGTTACAGATCGAGATTGAAGTCGGGGAGGGACCCCTGTGTCTCGATCTGTAACACCTAGACCCGGATTCCGCTCCCACTTGTTACAGATTGAGATGTTTGTGTCCGCGCCGGCCCCGTACCCAGCCGTAGTCCCATATAAACAAACCCCGTGGTAAACTTGACCGGATTATAAATATTCCGAAAGGTATCCGTAATGTCCAAGTACATCTCCGAGCTCATGTCGCCGCAGCTTATGGGCGTCGTCTATGCCTTCGTTGGCTTTATCATCGCCCTGTATGTGCTGTCGGTCGTCTATGTGTTCATTGACGCTCGCCGCCGCGGCGCCAGCGCCTACGTGGCATGGGGCATCATCGCCCTCATCCCGTTTGTAGGCCTCATTGCCTACCTGGTCTTGCGCCCGCACTCCTACGCGTCCGACCGCGAGGAGCAGGAGTTGGACATGGCCCTGCGCGAGCGCCAACTTGCCCAGTACGGCACCTGTCCGCAGTGCGGCGCGCCTATCGAGAAGGACTTCGTCGTCTGCCCGGTGTGCGATACTCAGGTTCGCAACGTATGCCCCAGCTGTCATCGCCCGCTCGATGCGCACTGGAAGGTCTGTCCCTACTGCCGAACTCGCATCCAGTAACGCATCCATCGCCGGGCCGGCCGCAAGCCACGGGCACGCCGCAAGCCACGCGCGCCCCGCAGTCTCGCCCCACACGATGAAGCATGCGTAGAAAATCGCCCGCCGTGCCATTAAGGTGCGTCGGGCGCTTGTATACCAAGGCAACCTGCCTATAATGATGCAAGTTAAAACGCCGAGCGCATCGCACGCACTTGCATTAGGCATCCGAGAGGAGAAAACATACCCATGAAGGCACTCTACAATGACGGTTCGGTGGCCGAGCTCCCGCAGGACGAGGTCACGCACGTCATCCGCCACTCTGCCGCGCATATCATGGCGCAGGCCATCAAGCGCCTGTACCCCCAGGCCGACTTTGCCTACGGTCCCGCGACCGACAACGGCTTCTACTACGACGTCGACCTGCCCGAGGGCGTCAAGATCAGCGAGGACGACTTCCCCGCGATCGAGGCCGAGATGAAGAAGATCGTCAAGGAGAACCTCAAGTTTTCCGTGTACGAGAAGCCCCGCGCCGAGGCCATCGCCCTTATGGAGGAGCGCGGCGAGAAGTACAAGGTCGAGCACATCGGCGACCTGGACGACGACGCCCGCATTACCTTCTACCAGCAGGGCGACTACATCGACATGTGTGTCGGCCCCCACATCTGCTACACCAAGGCGCTGAAGGCCTTTAAGCTTACCGGCGTCTCGGGCGCCTACTGGAAGGGCGACAAGGACAACAAGATGCTCACCCGCATCAACGGCGTCGCCTTTGCCACCAAGGAGGAGCTCGACGAGCACATGCGCATGCTGGAGGAGGCCAAGAAACGCGACCACCGCAAGATCGGCCGCGAGATGGACCTCTTTATGATGCGCGACGAGGCCCCCGGCTTCCCGTTCTTCCTGCCCAACGGCATGATCCTTAAGAACACGCTGCTGGACTACTGGCGCGAGATCCACCACAAGGCCGGCTACGTGGAGATCTCCACGCCGCTCATCATGAACAAGCAGCTGTGGAAGACCAGTGGCCACTGGGACCACTACAAGGACAACATGTACTCCACCGTCATTGACGACGAAGAGTACTGCATTAAGCCCATGAACTGCCCGGGCGGCGTGCTGGTGTACGCCTCCAAGCCGCACTCCTACCGCGAGCTGCCCATCCGTGCCGGCGAGATTGGCCTGGTGCATCGCCACGAGCTGCGCGGCGCCCTGCACGGCCTGTTCCGCGTGCGCTGCTTTAACCAAGATGACGCCCACCTGTTTGTGCGCCCCGACCAGCTGACCGACGAGATCGTGGGCGTGGTCAACCTCATCGACTCCGTGTACCAGAAGTTTGGCTTTAAGTACCACGTTGAGCTTTCCACCCGCCCCGAGGACTCCATGGGTTCGGACGAGGACTGGGCGCGCGCCGAGGAGGGCCTGCGCACCGCTCTGGAGAAGCTGGGTATGGACTACGAGGTCAACGAGGGCGACGGCGCCTTCTACGGCCCCAAGATCGACTTCCACCTGGAGGATTCGCTCGGCCGTACTTGGCAGTGCGGTACCGTTCAGCTCGACTTCCAGATGCCGCTCAACTTTGATCTGGAGTACGTGGACGCCGACGGCACCAAGAAGCGCCCCATCATGCTGCACCGCGTATGCTTTGGCTCCATCGAGCGCTTTATCGGCATTCTGATTGAGCACTTTGCGGGCAAGTTCCCCACCTGGTTGGCTCCCGTGCAGGTCAAGGCACTTCCGGTTTCCGAGAAGAGCCGCGACTACGCGCACGAGGTGTGCGCCAAGCTGGAGGAGGCCGGCATTCGCGTGGTCTGCGACGACCGCGACGAGAAGATCGGCTACAAGATCCGCGAGGCCCGCAGCATCGACCGCGTGCCCTACATGCTCATCCTGGGCGAGAAAGAGGTCGAGGCCGGCAACATCTCCGTCCGCGATCGCTCCAACGAGACCGTTCAGATGAGCGTTGACGAGTTTGTTGCGAAGGTGCTCGAGGAGATCAAGACTCGCGCTTAAGGCAAGCTTCACAACAATTAACAAAGGCGACCGTCCGCATAGGTCGGTCGCCTTTTTTCATGCCCAAATAAGAAAAGCCGCTGGTTGAGCGGCTTTTCTTATTGCACAAAAAGGTACAGGTTTTTGTAGAGGGGTATGGAGATGTACCTACTAGCAGTACATTTTGCGTAATCTGGGTAAACGCTGATTAATTGCTCGTATAATGTCGTCTGTCGAAAGATACAAAAACCTGTACTTTTGCGACTGCGCCTAGCTGCGAGCGAGAAGCCTGTTCTAAACGCCCCTGCATTTGCGTGCATCGCAAAGCCAAAAGAGGGGGCGAGAACATGGAACAGACGGCACGGCGCCAAGAACAGCTGCCGGGCGCATTTAACGGCGCCACTACCAACAGCCAGCACGGCCGCGTTCGCTGGTATCTGGTCCACACCCCCCATGGAAAAGAGCGCGAGACCTGCGAAAAGGTCCGCTGCATTATCCCGCACGAGCTGATGCAGGACGCTTTTGTGATGCAAAAGGAGTTCTGGTTTAAGCGGGACGGCGCATGGTCGCTCCAAACCAAACCCATGTACAAGGAATATTTCTTCGTCGCCACGCACGATGCCGCTGTGCTCGATAGGGCTTTGGCCCAGCTGAGCTTTGGCTGCCGCATCGCCGGCAGTAGGGAGCGGGCGTACATGCCCATGCCGGACGACGCACAGGACTGGTACCGCAGCGTTCTGGACGACGACGGCGTGGTGCGCAACAGCGTCGCGCGCATAGAAGACGGCGTGTTGCACATAGAACAGGGGCCCTTGGTGGGGCAAGAGGCCCGTGTAAAGAAGATAGACCGTCATAAGCGCTGGTGCCTGGTAGACGTGGGCGAGGGTGACTCCACATTTAGGGAGCTGCTTCCGTTAGACGTGCCCAGCAAAACGTAAGGGAGACGTTGCGCCGGCAAATTACTTGATTTTGGATTCATAGATGGGGGGGGGTTCCTGGGGACAGGAACGTAAGTTTTATTGTGGCTGCTAAAGAAGTAACAGAGACAAATGCGCCCGTGGGGGCGGCGCTGATTGCTCAGGCCATGGACCGGCGTGAGGGCGTCGGCCGCTACAACGCTATGCAATCCATCATGGACTGGGATCGCTCGCGCCTAGCCTACCGCACCGTCAAGCGCGCGTTCGACATCGTGTTCAGCGGTGCCGTGCTCGTCGTTATCGCGATCCCCAGCTTGGTGCTGGCGGCGGCCATCCGCATGGAGAGCGAGGGCAGCCCCTTCTACAGCCAGATCCGCGTTGGTCAGACCCGCCCAGACGGCAGCCTATCAACCTTCCGCATGTGGAAGTTCCGCTCCATGTACAAGGACGCCGACGAGCGCCTCGCCGAGCTCAAGGAGCAGAACGAGATCGCCGGCGCCATGTTCAAGATGAAGGAGGACCCGCGCGTCACCAGGATCGGCAAGTTCATCCGCAAGCATTCCATCGACGAGTTCCCGCAGTTCCTGAACGTGTTCCTGGGCCAGATGTCCGTGGTAGGCCCGCGCCCGCCGCTGCCCAACGAGGTCGCTGAGTACACCGAGTACGACTTGCAGAGGCTAGCAGTGAAGCCAGGTATTACGGGGCTCTGGCAGGTGACGGAGCGAAACTCCACCGGGTTCGACGGCATGGTCCGCCGTGATCTCGAGTACATAGCCAAGCGCGGAATCGTCATGGACCTCAAGATCGTCCTCCTCACGGTTCTTGAGGTCTTCAACGGAAGCGATGCGTACTAATGCCTAACTCTAATGCTCGATTCGAATCGGAGAAGAAAATGAAGATTGCCGTCGCCGGCACCGGCTACGTCGGCCTGTCCCTCGCCGTCCTGCTCTCGCAGCACAACGAGGTCCACGCGCTGGACATCGTGCCCGAGAAGGTCGAGAAGATCAACAGCTACCAGTCGCCCATCCAGGACGACGAGATCGAGCGCTTCCTGGCGGAGGCAAAGGCGGGGGAGCGAAAGCTCGACCTGCACGCCACCGTCGACGTGGCGGAGGCCTACACGGGCGCCGACTACGCCGTCATCGCCACGCCCACCAACTACGACTCGGACAGGAACTTCTTCGACACGAGCTCCGTCGAGGCCGCCATCGCCGCAGTGCGCTCGGTGAATCCGGACGCCTGGATCGTCATCAAGTCGACGATCCCCGTGGGCTACACCGCGGGGCTTCGCGATAGGCTGGGCGACAGCAAGATCTTCTTCAGCCCCGAGTTCCTGCGAGAGAGCAGGGCGCTCTACGACAACCTGCACCCCAGCCGCATCGTGGTGGGCGCGCCGAAGGATGACGCTGAGGCCGTTATAGCCGCCGAGAAGTTCGCCGGCCTGCTCGCACAGGGCGCCGACCCCGCCGAGCTGGAGCGCGTGAACGCCGACGGCACCAAGGGCATCCCGGAGCTCGTGCTGGGCACCACCGAAGCCGAGGCCGTGAAGCTGTTCGCCAACACCTACCTGGCGCTTCGCGTCGCCTACTTCAACGAGCTCGACACCTACTGCGAGGTCCGCGGGCTCAACACCCGCGACGTCATCGACGGCGTCTGCCTGGAGCCGCGCATCGGCAGCCACTACAACAACCCCAGCTTCGGCTACGGCGGCTACTGCCTGCCCAAGGACACCAAGCAGCTGCTCGCCAACTACAAGGACGTGCCCCAGAACCTGATCGAGGCCATCGTGGAGGCCAACCGCACGCGCAAGGACTTCGTCGCCGACGAGGTGCTGCAGATGGTGTGGGACCGCGTGTACGAGGGCAAGCCGAAGCCGGTCGTTGGCGTCTACCGCCTGACGATGAAGTCCAACTCCGACAACTTCCGCGCGAGCTCCATCCAGGGCGTCATGAAGCGCGTGAAGGCCAAGGGCGTGCCCGTGGTGGTCTACGAGCCCACGCTGGACGCGCCGGAGTTCTTCGGCTCCGAAGTGACCCACGACCTGGAGGCCTTCAAGGCCGGCTGCGACGTGATCGTCGCGAACCGCTGGAGCGACGAGCTCGCGGACGTGGCTGACAAGGTCTATTCACGCGACTTGTTCAAACGAGACTAGGTGGTATGAATGGCAAATAGAAAAGTCCTCGTCACAGGAGCCGCCGGGTTCATCGGTGCGTTCCTCGTCAAGAAGCTGATCGAGGAAACCGATGACGCCATCGTCGGACTCGACAACCTCAACAGCTACTACGACCCCGGCATCAAGGACGCGCGCCTGCGCATGCTGGCCGAAGCCGACACAGACGGCCGCTTCACCTTCGTGCGCGGCGACCTGTGCGATGCCGCCCTCATCGAGCGCTTGTTCGCACAGAACGGCTTCGACGTCGTTGTGAACCTCGCCGCCCAGGCGGGCGTTCGCTACTCCATCGAGAACCCGCGCGCCTACCTGGAGAGCAACCTCGTCGGCTTCTTCAACGTGCTCGAGGCCTGCCGCCACCACCCGGTCAAGCACCTGGTCTACGCGAGCTCCAGCTCGGTCTACGGCGGCAACAAGAAGGTGCCGTTCTCCGAGGAGGACCGCGTCGACTCGCCGGTGTCGCTCTACGCCGCCACCAAGAAGTCCAACGAGCTCATGGCCGCCGCCTACTCCAAGCTCTACTCCATCCCGGCCACCGGCCTGCGCTTCTTCACGGTTTACGGCCCCATGGGCAGGCCCGACATGGCCTACTTCGGCTTCACGGAGAAGCTGCGCCGCGGGGAGACCATCAAGATTTTCAACATGGGCGACTGCCGCCGCGACTTCACCTACGTCGACGACATCGTCGAGGGCGTCAAGCGCGTCATGGACGCCGCCCCCGAGGTGAAGATGGGCGAGGACGGGCTGCCCCTCGCCGCGCACCGCGTCTACAACATCGGCAACTCTCATCCCGAGAACCTGCTCGACTTCGTCGACACGCTGCAGCGCGTGCTGGTGGAGGAGGGCGTGCTTCCCACCGATTACGACTTTGAGGCCCACAAGCAGCTCGTGCCGATGCAGCCCGGCGACGTGCCCGTCACCTACGCCGACACCACGGCGCTCCAGCGCGACCTGGGCTACAAGCCCGCGACGCCGCTCGAGGACGGCCTGAGGGCCTTCGCCAAGTGGTATAAGCGCTATTACGGGGGCTGTTGCTAGCGTGCGAATCGCAATGATTGGGCATAAGCGGTTTGGCTCTCGCGAAGGTGGGGTCGAAGTCGTTGTCACGGAACTGGCGCGTCGTATGGCTGCTCTTGGGCATGAGGTTACATGTTACGATCGCTCCGGCTCCGACGTAATGACCGGTGAGGCGACATCCCTTTCCGAGCGCATCGCTGACGGTGTTCGTATTGTGCCGGTAAAGACAATTGATAAGAAGGGCCTTGCTGCACTTTCTTCGTCCTATTTTGCGACTCGACAGGCGATTAAGGACCGTCCTGACGTGATTCATTACCACGCCGAAGGGCCCTGTGTTCCACTTCCCCTTGCCCGTCGGGCAGGAATTCGCACCGTTGCAACGATCCACGGTCTTGACTGGCAGAGGGCCAAGTGGGGACGACTTGCTAGCACTTGTATCAAGATGGGCGAGAAGGCGGCTGCAACCCAATCGAATGAGCTGATTGTCCTGTCGTCGTCTGCGGAGGGCTACTTCAAGCAGGAATACGGTCGTGAGGCCACTCTCATACACAATGGAGTGGAAATCCGTGAGCGTATTGATGCCAGTTTAATCGCTGAGCGTTGGGGCCTATCTCGTGGCGACTACATCTTGTATCTTGGCCGACTGGTGCCCGAGAAGCGCGGTGATTTGCTCGTTGATGCTTTCCGTCGGCTCGATACCGATAAGCGCTTGGTCATTGCTGGCGGAGGTTCTGACACCGATGCATTTGAGATTGAGCTTAGAAAGCGGGCTGGTTCTGACCCGCGCGTTATTTTTACTGGATTCGTCACGGGTGACCTTCTCGCCGAGCTCTATTCGAATGCATATGTCTACGTGCTCCCTTCCGATGTGGAAGGTATGCCACTTTCTCTTATGGAAGCCATGTCCTACGGTACATGTTGCGTTACGAGCGATGTGCCCGAATGCGCTGACGTTCTTGGAAGCGCCGGCGCAACTTTTGCCAAAGGCAACGTTTCTGAGCTTACTCGCGTCCTTCGCGGCCTTCTGGATAATCCGGAAAGGGCCAACAAGCTCGGCGAGAGTGCTCGCGAGCGCGTGAGAAATAACTATGACTGGGATTCCGTCGTCGAACGGACCCTCGAGCTTTATCAAGGAGAGGCCCGATGAAGATAATCTTGGCGAATTATCGCTACTATGTCTCGGGCGGTCCCGAGATTTATATGTTCAACGTTAAGCGCCTTCTCGAAGACGCCGGTCATACTGTTATTCCGTTTTCGGTCCGCAGCCCGCTCAATGAGGGTACGCCATATTCTCGCTATTTTCCCCATGGGAAGAGCGAGTTGGGTGACGCCTACTTTAACAACGTTAAAAAGACTCCGAAGAACGTCGCTCGTTTGCTCTCCTGCGCTTTCTATAACCGCGAGGCATATAAGAATCTCCGCCGTCTCATTCAGGACGAGAGGCCGGACGTCGTTTACGTTCTGCAGCAGATTAACGCGCTTTCTCCCAGCATCTTCAAAGCGTGTCACGATGAAGGCGTAAGGGTTGTCCACAGGCTTTCGGATTTCAATATCATGTGCCCCCGTTCCGATTTCCTTTGCAACGGGGAGGTTTGTACTGCTTGTATCAACGGTGATTACTCCAAGGCTGCCGATATGTCCTGCTGCCATGGCTCGAGGGCCACAACTGCAGTACGCATCGCGTCGATGAAATTCCACCGCTGCAAGCGCCTGTTTGATTATGTGGATGCATTCGTCTGCCCCTCCGCGTTCACGGCGTCCCTTCTCAAGAAGTCCGGTGTACCAGGGGAGAAGATTAATGTTGTTCCGACGTTTACTACGGCTCCTTCTCGGTCTGAGGTCTGTCCTGCCGCGGGAAAGTACGCACTCTATCTTGGTAGGATCAGTCCCGAAAAGGGCGTTGATCTAACCGTAGATGCCGCCATGCGCAACAGCGGTGTTAGGCTCAAGATCACTGGTCGTACCGACGACGAGTACGCTGCGTCAATTAAAACGGCTGTAGAAGAGGCCGGCATATCGGACCGCGTAGATTTCGTAGGCTTCGTTAAGGGCGAGGAGAAGGAGCGCCTCATTGACGGCGCCGCTTGCGTTCTCTGCCCATCGACTTGGTTTGAGAACATGCCCAACACCGTGCTAGAGGCCTACGCACATGGCAAGCCGGTTGTTGTTTTCGATATCGGCTGCATGCCGGAGTTGGTGGAGAACGGGGAGACTGGTTCCGTGCTTCCCCTGGGCGACGTTGATGCCCTTTCGAAAACCATCGCCTTTTACCTGGAGAATCCGGATGAAGCCAGACGTCAGGGTATGAATGGTCGTAATGCCGTGCTAATGAAATATACACCGCAGAACCATCTCGAAAAGCTTGAAGCAATTCTTGATCCTGCATGCGCCAAGAAAGAGGACTAATCCACATGGCCGAAAAGAAACTCAACGGTACCGTCATCGTCACCTACCGCTGCAACGCGCGCTGCACCATGTGCAACCGCTACAAGGCTCCGAGCCGCCCGGAGGAGGAGCTCTCCATCGAGACCATCAAGAAGCTCCCCAAGATGTACTTCACCAACATCACCGGCGGCGAGCCCTTCATCCGCCAGGACCTCAAGGACATCGTGCGCGAGCTCTACAAGAAGTCCGACCGCATCGTCATCTCCACCAACGGCTTCTTCACCGACCGCATCATCGACCTGTGCGAGGAGTTCCCCAACGTCGGCATCCGCATCTCCATCGAGGGCCTGCAGCAGACCAACGACAAGATCCGCGGCCTGGATAACGGATACAACCGCGGCTACGCCACGCTCAAGAAGCTCGTCGAGCTCAAGCACCCCGACGTGGGCTTCGGCATGACGGTCCAGGACCTCAACGCACCCGACCTGGTGCCCCTCTATAAGATCTCCGACGAGCTGGGCATGGAGTTCGCCACGGCGTCGCTGCACAACAGCTTCTACTTCGTCGAGGCAAAGAACATCATCCACGACCGCCCCATGGTGGCCAAGAACTTCGAGGACCTGGTCAACGATCTGCTAAGGTCCAACAGCCCCAAGAAGTGGTTCCGTGCCTACTTCAACCACGGCCTCATCAACTACATCTACGGCCAGCCGCGCCTGCTGCCTTGCGACATGGCGTTCGACACCTTCTTCATCGACCCCTACGGCGACGTCATGCCCTGCAACGGCACCAAGGACAAGGAGGTTATGGGCAACCTCAACGAGGAGTCCTGGGACGAGCTCTGGAACTCCGAGCAGGCCGAGAAGGTCCGCGCGAAGGTTCGCCACTGCGACCGCAACTGCTGGATGATCGGCTCGGTGAGCCCAGCCATGCACAAGTACATCTGGAAGCCCGGCTGGTGGGTGCTCAAGCACAAGGTGAAGGGCCTTTTCACCAAGAGGCCCTACGACATGCACGAGCTCAAGGTCGTTCGTGATTATGAGGAGGGCCGCGTCACCAAGGAGCAGCTCGACGCCTGCTCCACCTGCGACCTGTGTGCCAAGATCAACGACGGCCTGTCCGAGGCGTCCAAGGCCGATGCGCACGTATACGAGACGCATGAGGCAATGTAGGGGTATAGCGTTGTCGGCCTTTGGCCTTACTATTTTGCGCGCAGATAGCAAGTTTTCTTAGTTATTTTGCTCGGAAGACAAGTCATCTTTTTTTCTACTCGCAAGAGGAGGTATCTAAGCTTGCATTGCCCGAAGATGCGGGGCAAAGGTGAATTTGCGTTTGGCGTTATAGCTCTTTTCGTCTGCTTATTTGCTTATTGCTCTTCTCTGATAACTTATAGAATTAGTTTTGTTATTTTTGCTTTGAGTATCATGCTGATGATTGCCCTTGCCGTTCGAAGTGGCAGGATTGTGTCCTTTGATCTGAGGGCAATCGTGCCACTATTGCCATGGGGCGCGGTTGCTGTCATGGCTGCTATCGGATTTGTACTGGGCGGTGGTTACGACCTTTCTGCAACTATTGCCCTTGTCTCCGTAGTTGTTATTAGTTATTTTGCAGCTGAAAACTCTAATTGGATTCTGCCTGCCGTTAAAGTTTTTATTGGGGTTTTACTCATTTTTGCATTGGCAACTATTGCCTGCTATGTAGCGCCTCAGCTCTATACTGGTTTTATAAAACCGACGTTCTATTCAAATGTGCCAATGGCAATGGACTATCGATCGGGTTTAGCGTCACACTATAGTCATAATGGAACTTTCTGCACGATAGGCTTAATACTTGCTTCCTCTATGTCCTTTTATGGCAGCGAGTCAAGTTCAACTAAACGGTTCTACGGCATTCTTGCGTTAATTTTCTTTATTGCTCTTGTTTTGACTACAAAAAGGGCTCATTTGTTGTGCGGGATTTTTGCTATTGGTTTGGTTTACTTGCTTTCTGGCAATAGCCATAAATATCTTAAGGCTATTGGAGTCACGGTATTGGTGCTGCTTGCCGTGGCTATCCTTGCGCCTCTTGTTCCTGGCGTTGAGGCGACAATCGAAAGATTGAATTCAACCTTTTCCAGTGGTACCAGCTTCGAGGACAACGTTAACAATAGGACATTTCTTTGGAATTACGCCCTTAATGGCCTTTCCCAGGCACCTTTATTTGGTCATGGCTGGACTAGCTACTGCTATCGTTGGCCTGACGGTTTTACTATTACATATATGGCGCACAATGAGCTCCTTAATCTTTTATATGAAACCGGGTTTTTTGGAACTGCCTTGGTTCTTGCTAGCTGTCTAACAAGTTTTGTATTAACCTTCACGACTATTTCGAGGGTTGTGGAGGGGCAACAAAAAGCTTTTCTACGCCTTTCACTTTGCATTCAGGTTTTCTTTTTAAGCTATGCATTTACGAGCGGAGCTCTATTCACAACGATTCCAAACCTGATTACGTATTTCTTTGCTATCGCGATAACTTGCAGCCTCCGGTGGAATTCAATTTCCCGCCAAAATGCTGCGTAAGAGCAACGGAGATAATTAATGGGAAAAATTAGTAAAGCAGTTCAGTATATGAAGCATCCTTTGAGAACTTACTCATTAATCTCAAAATGGGGATGGACTCGCTGCTTGCCTGATGAAATTCACTTAAAAATAATGTATAGGGCGCTGATTGGAAAGAACATCAATCTTGATAATCCAAAAGGCTTTAACGAGAAGCTGAACTGGCTAAAGCTTCATGATCGTAACCCTCTCTACAATATCCTTGTTGACAAGCTGGCTGTTAAGCAGTGGGTCGCCGACAAAATTGGCGCTCAATACGTTTCTGAGACTTATGACTCTTGGGACCGTGTCGAGAGCATAAGCCTCGAGAATCTTCCCGAACAATTCGTGCTTAAGACGAATCATGACAGCGGCGGAGTTGCTATCTGTCGCGACAAGTCCTCGTTTGATTTTGATGCGGCCAAGAGGGTTCTTCGTAGACATCTCAAGAGTAATTATTTTTGGTGGACAAGGGAGTGGCCCTATAAGGATGTTACCCCCATGGTCATGGCGGAGGAGTATCTCGAGGATGAAGGCTTCGATACTGGCCTAGTTGACTATAAAGTCACGTGCTTTAACGGAAATCCTCGCCTAATTGAGGTGCATAGGGGCAGGTTTGGTGAACATACTTGCAACTATTACGATCAGGATTGGAATCCAGTCACCATCGATTGGGCCGGCATCCCAGTTTCTCCTGTTGAGGTCGAGCGGCCTGAAAAGCTTGAGAAAATGCTCGAGTTGAGCAGTGTTCTCACTAGGGGAATTCCTCAAGTACGTTGTGATTGGTATGTTCTGGGCGATCGCTTAGTTTTCGGAGAGTTAACGCTGTTTAATGGAGCCGGACTTGATCCCATTGATGAGAAAAACGATTTATGGCTCGGATCGCTCATTGATTTGTCACTTGCCTATGGGGATCAATAATTAGTTTAGAAGCACGATAAGGTGATTATTAATATGAGAATTGGTATCGTTACATTATTTGGTAATTTTAATTACGGCAATAGACTTCAGAATTATGCGCTTCATACCGTTTTGAGCCAAATGGGGCATGATGTAGATACGCTCGTTACTCTTGAAAAATCATCTGCACTTAAATCCATTTTTCACAAGTATTTTGAAAAGGAGAACGGTGCGATAAGGTTCAGGACTAAAAAGGAGCGTGGTCGCGATGCCGCTTTTTCTAAGTTTACAGATTCTCTAATTCCTACAAGAATTATTTCAACGAACGGCAGTGGTATTTCGTCTCAATTGAATGATGAGTACGACTATTTTGTTGTCGGAAGTGACCAGGTCTGGAATCCCCTTTGGTGGGGCGATTCGCTGGAGTGCAGATGCGCCAATGATTATCTTCTTCAATTTGCCGACGCTAATAAACGAGTAGCATACTCAGCCAGTTTTGGCCTGGCATCTCTTCCCGAGAATTGGGCGTCTTCCTTTAAGGAAGCTCTTGAATGTTATTCGGATATTAGTGTGCGAGAAGATGCCGGAGCTCGCATTGTAGAGGAACTGACTGGTCGAAAAGTGCCGGTTACCCTAGATCCGACCATGCTTTTGACTGCAAATCAATGGCGTAAGATAGAAAAGCCTGTGGCTTGCAAGCAGAAGTACGTATTTCAATTTAATCTTGGCGAGCAGTCTGATGCTCAGGTTAAATTGACGGCGGAGTTGAAGTCGCTCGGGTATGAAATTATTGACTACATGAATCCTAACTGTCGCTATTTTGGCGGTGATCCTTCGGATTTCCTTTCTTATATCGATAAGGCCGACTGTGTCTTAACCGATAGTTTTCATGCATCGGTTTTTTCGATTTTGTTTAAGCGTCCCTTTGTCGTTTTTGATCGTAAACATGCGAACGGTTCCAACATGAACAGTCGTATTAACACCTTGCTGCAGATGTGTGGCCTCGAGGAACGGTGGGGTATTTCGGATGCGACAAACGCGCTTAACTGCGACTATTCTGGAATCGACCGTGCTATAGATATTCGCAGGGCATATTCCAATTCATACTTATTAGACGCTTTGTCACGTTAAATTCGTCCCTTCAGTTATCGGAGAACACATGTCTCTCAAATCAGATGTTAAAGATGGCTTATATGATGTCTTAGAGAACGTCAAGATTCATCGCGCTCGACAGGCAGAAATTGCAAAGTTTAAAGATCCCAAAAGAAAATCTATTCTCAGTGATGTCGAGCTCTCTTCCGAGCAAATGCGTGCCATCGACAAGTTTTATGTTGAGAACTATGGTAGAAAAATCCCTTACACATGGCATCGGCATAATCTTGCAATTTCTGGCAAGTTCGATGTCAGGTTTTTTCCAGAACTCCTGTTTATCCCTGAGTTTGAACGATATATGAATATGCCGGTGGCGTATGCCACCGTATTTGAGGATAAGAATCTTCTTCCATTGTTTGCCGAAAGAGCTGGGGTTAGAACTCCACGTCCAATCGTTACAAGCACGTCTGGGGTTCTTCGCAATTCCGACTTCAAAGAGATTTCCAAAGAGACAGCACTTAATTTAATTGGCAACTGTGGTGCTTGCTTTGCAAAACCGACCGTAGGGACTTGTTCGGGCGAAGGCTGCGGGTCTTATTGCTTTGCTTCCGGTGTCGATGCTGCGACGGGTGTTACTGCTGGAGAATTATTCGAATTGCTCGGCAGTGATTTTACAGTTCAAGAAGTAATCTCATGCCATTCTTCAGTGGTTAAATTACATCCTGAGAGCGTTAATACGCTGAGGATTATGACATACCGCTGGCAAGGCGAACTCCGTTCTTTACCTCTGCTGATGAGGATTGGTCGCGGAAAGAGTGCGGTGGATAATGCGCATGCTGGCGGCATGTTCATTGGCATTTCAAATGAAGGTTTGCTTGCACCATCGGCCCTTACTGAGTTTAATGATCGGTTCGAGAAACATCCTGACACGGGGGTTGTTTTTCAGGGATATAAGATTGCTGGTGTTCCCGGTGCTATTGATGCGGCGAAGCGCATGCATTCGTTGATGCCTCAAATGGGCCTTATCAGTTGGGACTTTACCATCGGGGAAGATGGCGCGCCGATTGTTATTGAAGCCAATATTAGGGGAGGCTCTATTTGGCTTTCCCAGATGGCGAATGGCATTCCAGGGTTTGGTGACGCAACGGCGGAAATACTTCAGTGGCTTCGTTTCATGAACAATTTGGCTCCTCACGAGCGGCTTAAATATAAATTCGGTTACAAAGAATTGGGGTAGTTGCCGCCTATGAAAGGCAAAGTATCGATAATTATTCCCGCATTTAATGTTGAGAATTATATCGGGCGCGGTGTCTCTTCCGCTCTTTCCCAGACGTATGAGGACATTGAGGTTGTCGTTGTCGACGACGGGTCGTCTGATGGCACTTGGAGTGTTCTCCAGACGTATTCTGCTGATTCAAGAGTGGTGCTTTCACGGCAAGAAAACTCCGGTGTCTCTCGCGCACGTAACCATGCGCTGAATCTTGCGACTGGTGACTATGTTATCTTTCTCGACTCTGATGACTGGCTTGAACCTGAAGCATGCGAGCAGATGATGCGGATGCAAAGCCTTAAACCGGGTGCCCTAATTGCTGCAGATGCAAATTTTGTTTCTGTGGTTAACGGCTTGGAGGTTTGCGGCAATCAGATTGTCGACATGTCCATTGAGGATCTATCCTCCGATGCCGCTATTCTCCGCTTTGGAGTTTACAATTCGATACATATCGGCAGTTCCTGCTATAAGCTTTTTTCTCGTGAGTTAATTGAACGGTGCGGCTTAAGGTTTGATGAGCGGATTGCCCATACCGAGGATGGTCTTTTTGTATTTACCTATCTTAAGGTATGTCGCGGCCTTCACTATGAGCCCCTTGCGTTGTGGAATATTTTGGATCGCCCTGGAAGCGCTACCACCAGCGGCTTCAACCATAGTTTGATAAGCTCTCTCGATGCTATTGATCAGATGATTGGTTATCCAGGGAACAGTCCTGAGATCGTTAGTCATCTTCGTCAGTTCAAGGTTCATGAGGCTTTGAGGATTCTTGGAATGGGTATCGATTCGGGCCAAATGAGCTCGAACGAGGAAGATCGATTATTTAACGCTATTAGGTTTACCGAGTGTGACAGTTCTCAGCTAAGTGGTGTCGATAGGGTGCGTAGAGCGATGTATCTTAACGCTCCACGAATTGTTTCGAGGGCATTTAATTCAACATTGCGTGCCGTAAAGAAGAGGAAATGAGAATGACTCAGCAAGAACAGTCGGGAAGGGCTGATAGGGCACCAGAAATCATCTCTCTGGGTGATTCCTGCTGTGGATGCGGCGCCTGCTCTGCCAAATGCCCGAAGGGATGTCTTTCGATGACGCCGGACGAGGCGGGCTTCTTAAGGCCCAGCTTCAATTCCGACCTATGTATCGGGTGTGGTGCTTGTGACTCGACTTGCCCCGTATTAAGTCGCAATCCCGTTGTCGAGCCTGTTGAAGTGTCTTGGGCCAAGTCTCTTTCAAGTGATGTTCTCCAGCAATCATCGTCTGGAGGGCTCTTTGGTGTGCTTGCCGATGCTGCTATTAAGTCCGATGGCGTTGTCGTTGGGGCTTCTTTCCAGGAGCACTGCCATACGGTTCGACATGAGTGTGCTACTGATTTAGAGGATCTTAAAAGACTCCAACGATCAAAATATGTTCAAAGCGAGATTCCTGCTTCTCTTTATCGAGAGGTCAAGGAATATCTTCTGGCGAAACGCTTAGTTTTCTTTACGGGCACTGCTTGTCAGGTTTCCGGCATGAGGAACTATCTGGGCAAGCTAGCAGATTCCGCTTTCTTTATTTCTGCTGACGTTATCTGCCACGGCGCCCCATCGCCTCTGCTCTGGAGAAAATGGATTGAATTCCAGTCTTCTGCCCAAAACTCTGAAATTGATGATGTCAATTTCCGGAGTAAGACGACCGGATGGTCGTCTTACTCCGTCCTTTACTACGCAAGGACGGAGAAAGACGATTGTCGCGTCACCGGCGGACGTTATGGCGACGATTGGTATATGAGAGCATTTTTGGATAACGCGTCATTACGTTCTTCATGTTTTGATTGTCCGGCAAAGCGCTCATGTGGCTCTGATTTAACTCTTGGCGATTTTTGGGGATTCCCCTCCATTCATCCCGAAGTTGATTCCTCTATGGGGGTCTCTGCCGTTCTGTGCAATACCGATAAAGGCAAGAAATGGTTCGAAAGAATATCGCCTAAGCTCGAAATAGGGCCTTCTAGCTATGACGAGGTGATTGGCGGGAATCCTGCGCTTGCCGCTTCAGTGGCTCCTCATCCTCAAAGATGCAAATTTATGCGTGCTCTTGCCAAAGGGGCGAGTATCAAGGAGCTTTCTTCGAGGTGGAGCTTCACGGATACATTTTTTATTCGTTTGAGACGAAAGCTCAAGCGAATGCTCGGCAATTAGGCTGCATTCGTTGTAATCGCTATATGGTTTGGATGGGCAGATGACTGCAGAAAGTAAATATAAGAAATTAGTTAAGAACTCTGTGGTTTTCTTTATTGGGAACCTAGGTAGCAAGGTTATCACCTTTCTCATTGTTCCCTTTTATACTTATTATTTAACGACCGCAGAGTATGGCACAGCTGACCTTGTTACCACTACGGTCAATTTGCTCGTTCCATTTGCTATGGTTGGTATGAACGAAGCTGTTCTTCGATTCACGGTCTCAAAGGAAGTCGACGTTAAGACCATTGCGTCGAATTCGCTTCTTGTTGTTATCGCTGGCTGGCTTATTTGCTGGCTACTGTTCCCGTTGTTTCGCATGTTCAGCGTTATTGGTGATAACGTCGTTTATTTCTTGCTCCTACTTTGCTTGACCAGCTTCAACTATGTATTCATGCAGCTTCTTCGCGGGATCGGTAAATCAAAGGCATTTGCTGCTAATGGAGTGGTCATTACATTTGTTACCGCCTTTTCGAACGTACTTGCACTTGCGGTATGGCATCTAGGTGTTGGCGGATACCTTGCTTCTATGGTCGTAGCGCAATTCATCGGTGCTTTGCATATCATCGTTTCCTGTAGACTTTGGAATTACCTAGCGTTCTCCAGCTTAAATAGACATGCGCTAAATGCCATGTTGACCTACTGCATACCTCTAATTCCGAACTCGCTTATGTGGTGGATTATGTCGGCTTCCGATAGGTATGTAATACTGTTCTTTATTGGCGCCAGCGCAAACGGTATCTACAACGTTGCCCAGAAGATCCCCCAAATTGTGAACATCGTCTACAATATTTTCATGCAGGCATGGCAGATTTCGGCAATTGAAGAACGAGAATCTGCGGATAATGCTAGGTTTCAGTCGACGGTCTTTCGCTATATCTTTGTGGTTCTTGCTGTGGCATCGTCCCTTATCGCTGCGTCTGCCTACCCCGTCTACACGTTCCTCATGAGTTCGTCGTATGAAGGCTCGTGGCAGCCAGTTGCTATGCTATCGCTTGCCAATCTCTTTTCCTGCGTTGCCGCTTTCTTTGGAACAACGTATGTCGTTACTAAAGAAAGCAAGAAGGCCTTCTCTACAACCGCTATTGGCGCAATCGTTAATATAGCGCTCACTTTGCTTCTTGTTCCGGCGTGTGGAATTTTGGGCGCTGCTGGCGCTACTGCCATTAGCTATGCTGTTATCGCTGCGGTGCGTGCGCGTGATACACGTAAGTTTATTAAACTTGATTTTCGCAGGGGAGAGATTGCTGCCAGCTTTGTTTTGATTGGCGCCCAAGTGGCTTTGTCTTTCGCACCGTTCTCCCCTGGCATTCTAATTGCAGAGTTTCTGCTTTTCTTTGCCCTTCTATTCGTTCTTAGGAATGGCCTCTTAGACATTGCTTGCAAGGGTATGAAGGTAGTTGGAAAGCGTAAGCAATCTGCTTAAGCGGTGTCTGATTGGGCATTTACTCGTTTGGGCTCTCCGGATTATTGTGAAACAGTACCGAAGAAATTGCACATGGGTGCCGGGGCAAGTATGAGCCTCGGCACCCATTTTGGGTAGCGTCGAGAAAGTTGGTGTAGAGCCCGATCCGAAGCGAGTCGGCCCTGCGTCCTAGAATCTGGAATACTGTTGATATCCTATGCCGTCTCGACCCTGTCTGCTGCGGGGATCGCCGGGTCCGCGAGCAGCCACGCCTGGTCGGCAGCCCCGTTGTGCGCGTAGAACTACACTCGGTTTCCCTCGGAGGTCGACTGCGCGAAGTCGTCGAGCGTCATGCCCGACGCGGACACGATGGCGTGGCCGCCCTCGCAGGTCGAGACGCGCCAGAGTTGTGAGGCAGAGCCGTCCGCCTCGGCCAGGACCGCCCAGTCGCCCGACTCGGTCAGCAGCGCGCCGCCCGAGGAGATCCTGTAGAGGCCTGCGGCGCCGTCGCGCTCGAACGTCAGCGCGCCCCCGCCCGACGGCAGGGAACAGCCTGAGGCGGAGGCCGCGACGGCCACCCCCCCCGTCGAGGGAGGATGCGACGCGGTGTGCGCCGTCCTCGATGATCTTCTCTTATGCTGCGTTTTGGTAATTTGCTGCTAGGACGTACTTAGCGCTCCATCTGCTGATCGATTCCTTGCCGACGTTCGAAGTCGCGGTTAGCTTAACCTCGGCGCCTTGAGCCTTTCCCTCCCTCTGATTCATCGCAAAAGCAACGATTCCATTCTGAATCCCTGAGATGTTTCTCGGCCCATTCATTTGCCTTGCCGTTTCGCACAAAGTAATTGTTGGACAGGTCGGTCGAGCGGTAGGCGTGGCCGTCCTTCTGGTAGTTGGCCGTGTGGTCGGAGTGGGCGATTGCCATGAGCTCGTCGGTCAGGCCAAAGTACAGATGGCGCTGGTCCAGGTCCCCGTACCAGTTGTCGCTGGTGTCGTCCCAGGTTAGGTCCATCTGGCACCATTTGCCGTCGAGCTTTACGGCGTTCCAGGTATGGCCATTGCCGGTGATGTGGCCGTTGGCGATGCCCGCGGCGTTAAGGAGCTTGGAGTAGATGCGCTGGTAGCTCTCGCAGGTGCCCTGGTGGCGCGTGAGGCCACTTTCGGCCGAGCACCAGTTGAGGCTGTGGTCGTACTCCAGCTGGTCGAGCGTCCAGTCGTGGAGCCACAGCGCCATGTCGTATTCCGAGCCGTCTGTTTATTGCCTGCACAGGTCCACGGCGTCGTTGATGATCTGCGTGACGCATGGGCGGGCGGCGTCGTTTACGGTCACCTCCGCCGTGGTGCGCAGGTAGTAGATCCCCTTGTCGTTTTGGGGGCCGTTTCTGTCGTTGTCCATAAAGTTGAAGTAGATGCGGTACGTGCCCGATGCCGTGAAGTCAAAGGTAAAGTCGTGGCCCGTGGTGCCCGGGCTGTAGTAGCTGGCCCATGCCGGGCGCGACGGGTCGCAGACGCTTTCCTGACTGCCGCCGTCCCAATAGGTGGGTACGTCCATACGCGCCTTGGCCTGGGACGAGCCGTCGGCCTGGGTTACGTGGAAGGTCGTTGCGGTGCCCGCGGGGGCGTCGATTCACGAGACGGTGAAGGTGACGCCGTTTTGGCTTGCCGTGGCGGAGTGTGCGTAGCCGGTTTGTGACGTGGCGGAGATGGCCTCGGGCGTGGGGTTGGTCTGGGCGAGGAGGGATGGGGCGGGGGCTGTGGTGGCCGTGCCGGTTGCGGCGGCGGTGCCGGGCGTGGCGGTGTCTGTGGCGTTGGCGTCCGCGGGGTCGGTCTGACTGGTGCCGGTGGATGTTGCGGTGCTGTCCTCTGCGGTATCTGCTGCCGCGATTGTGTTGGTGTTGTCTTCGGCCTTGCCTGTGCCGCTGCTCGTGGCGTCGGCTTGTGCCTGCTGCTCGGCTGTTGCTTGAGGCTGAATCGCCTCCGCAATGGCCGCCATAGGCATCGTCGCGCCGACCATGGACGTGCACGCGATCGCGCAGAGCAGGTAGTAAAGGGGTCGTTTCATAGCGGAGCCTCTCGGTGAGCAGCCAATAGGGTCCGAAGGCAGCTCCAGGCCGGCACTCCGCACATATTTAGTTGGGGTTTTATTTTACGGGAACCCCAGTCAACATCAGCGATCTTTCTGGGGAATGTTGGGGAGGGGTTGGAGCGCCATAGAGGACGGAGCCGTGTAGGGAAATGTCGTCTCCAGAATCGATATCCCAATTTAGCAGCCGCTCAAAGCGGTCGTACCGCACGATGCCGATCCAGCCGTCGGAACACCTGAACTCCTCGACCATTCGCTTGGTAATCACGACAGCGTTGTCAACGATGTCGCTCTCCCGCACCGTGAACATGCAGTAGATCGGTAAGGGCCAATGGGCGTAGACGCCCACGCCGTACGCCAGAGACGCTTCTAGCGGATCGCCCTGCTCTCCAGGCAAACCGTGGTAGTAGTCGGCGGCGTTCATATAGAGGCGCCCATCAGGTCGTCGATGTACTCCTCTTGGGGAGCGAACTTCAGTAGGTAGATGATGTCGTCTATTGGCATGGCGAGTCCTCTCGTTGCTTGACGTGCGCCAGGCCGCGTCGTATGCTCCGGGGTGTTGGCTGTCAAGATAAGGGCGGCTTCTCAAACCTGCGTGCCGGATTGGGTGATGTCGTGATAGTTGCCGTAGTGCCCAATCCGAAGTGGATCGTCTTGACGTTGAAGAACCTGGAATGCGGCTGATTCGACTATCCTCTCGCTTGTGGGCGAGGATGCGTGCGACCACCCTGTCATAAGCGAGTCGATATTTCGTGAACGCGGTTCGTAAAGTAAAATAACTCAGAAGTGGTCTAGTGGTCGATGACGTTTGGGGCATTATGAAACCCACGTTTCAAGACATGCGTTCTGCTTTACAAGCGCAGCGCATGAAAGTTAGTTTTGATACTTACGATCTTACATGCGATGAGCTAACAAGAAGGATTTTGAAAAAGAGAATCGATATTGCTCCTGAGTACCAGAGGCAGTTTCGGTGGGACGATGAGAGACAGTCTGGCCTTATAGAGTCGGTTCTGCTGGGAATTCCGGTTCCAAATTTATTTATGGCAACTTCTTCTACTCCAGATGAGGCTGTTGTTTGGGAAGTTGTGGACGGACTTCAGCGTAGCCTCTCGATTGTCAATTTTATTCTTGAAGGGGAACAGCGCGAGGAGTTGGGCTTGAAGGCTCCTCTATGTCTTAAGGGATTAAGCAAGCTGCCCGAGCTTAATGGATGCTGCTTTTCGGATTTGCCAGAAGACATGCGCTCGATTTTTCTCGATCGCCCAATAAAGGTAACGGTTCTGAATGACAAAAGCGATCGTCAGGTCCGTTTCGACCTCTTTGAGCGCCTGAATACGGGAGGCATATCATTGACATCTCAAGAGGTGCGATCCTGTATCTATCGCGGAGTTTTTCTCGATTTAATTAATGAACTGTCATCCAATGCTGATTTTCGAACTGTTGTTGTTGTCCCCAAAAACCGCCAGTCGGATGGTAGTCTTCAGGAATATGTCCTCAGGTTTTTTGCTTATTTAAACGGTGTAGAGGGTTTTAAACACTCGGTTAAAGAGTTCCTTAACTCCTTTATCGAGAAGGGCAATCAATACGATGAGGAGCTGCTTGATGAATATAGAGATGAATTCAATCGGGTTATGAATTATCTTGCTCGGTGTTTTCCGAATGGGTTGAAGCGGGGCGGAAAGGGATCAACTCCTGCTAACGTGTTTGAGGGAGTCTCTGTTGGGGCTGCGCAGGCTCTCAGAGTATGTCCCCAGCTTGAGGTGTGCAGTAAAAACAACTGGATCGATTCTAAGGCTTTTCGTGGGTATACGACGTCTGCAACTAATTCGCTTCCTAAGGTAAAGGGGCGGATTGCTTATGCAAAAGAGGCTTTTTTGAATCATGGATACATTGAGCCTTAAACCTCAGATCGATCTATTTGAACAGTCCATGTCGGAACTTGAGCTGCTTTTGAGGTCCGCTAATATTTTCGAACAGATCGGCGATAGAGAATCGAATCCCTCTCCTGATGATATTCTGGTAAAGACAGCTAAAGGTATTTCCTTTGTATTTCTTTTTTCGGCCTATGAGCAGCTACTCAAAGGGACTGTTCGAGCTGTTCTTGAGACGGCCAATTCTTATAGGGGAAAATTGAAAAACATGCAGGATGGGTTTATAGCAGCAGCCTTAAATTCATCCTTTCGGTCATATGCTGATGCGTCTAATGTAAAAACCAAAATTGGTAACGCCAGGGACGTTCGGTCTTTACTCGACTCTTGTGTTCGCGATTTGAAGTTCACTGATTATTTTCCAGATGACGGGAGCTATATGAAGTCGACCCAGGTTAGGACTATCTGTTATTTATTTGATTTGGGGGACCCCGCGCCAATTTTGGGAAGAGCTTGGAGTCATATCGATGACTTCCAATACAAAAGAAATGAAATCGCCCATGGCTCAGTCTTGCCTTCGAAAATTGGCGAAAACTATTCTGCTTTAGAGATTGAGTCGTTTTACTCGGAATGGAGATGCAGCTGGGTCGCCTTTGCCGAGCATATTGAAAAGGAGAGTTTAAATCCGAGATTCTGGACCAGGCGATAGCCGGTGTCGTATGGGTAAGCGGATTTGGCGGAGCCTGCGATGGGTGTTTCGGGCTTAGATATAGTAAACGGGGTATTCATAAACAATGCTAGATATCCACCTTGACTCCAGAGATTTGTTTAGCTGGCGGCTTATCATCGACGAGGGCCTATTCATTGGTCGTATGGTGAGACATGCAGAACAATTTCCCAATGAGGCAATCGCTCTTGATATCACGGCGCTTCCGTTCGTAGCGGTTGCTGTGCACGATGCGATTCCTTTCATTAATAAGAAGCTCGGTTTTCATATTCCCGTAGAAGATCTACGCGTAACTCGTATTCGGCATATGACAAAGTCTCTCAGCTCGAACAAAATGAGCTTCTATGATTATCTTTCGGAAACCCGAGCCGTAATAGATCAACTCAATAAGCAATTCTCTGGTGGTCCCTTTCCAAAGCTTCTCAATAGGTTTCGAAACAATATCGGAATCACCTATTACGGTGAACTTCCCTGTTATGCAACCTTTTCTTCCATTCATCTCTTTACCAAGGACTCATCGGAGCTTCTCGGTTCAAGCGCCACTAGCTTTCCGTATGAAATCGGATACCATTCGGCGTTTTCTGGTAGCTTTTTATATCGTTTTTCTCAATCGTATTATGCAGATCGGTCTGTTTTTGATGTTTCAGCCTTTGAAACTCGTTCGAATGATCGCCGATTCGAAGATTTGGTCAAAAAGGTAAAAATCATTGGATGCAAGGACGACGTGATTTTCTTTTTTCTTTCTGAGCTCCTTATGCTGCTTGTATCAGTTGATGTTTTGTTTGAAGCAGGATTCTTTACTGACGCGGTTTTTATTAAGTATTCCTGTTTGAGTTTGGACCATGTCGCAAGGGCTCTTCAGATATTTACTACCTTTGCAAGGACCCATGCGGAGCTTGATCTTTGTACGAACAGGTTTCTGTCTGAAGTCGAGAGGCTTATTTCGAGAGAAGATAAGAGATGGATTAAGCGCGCTCATCCTTTGCGAAACGCATTCATGCACTACGACTTTTCGGAGAAGCTTGTGTCTGATCCTTCCGGTTGCTCCTCCTCGTGGTCAATACTCGATATAGCCTGTAATAACCAGATGGGATTGGATTTGCAAGGGTTTAAAACCGAACTTATGGCTGTTCGCTCCAAGCTGGAACGCTCGCTTTGTGAGTTAATCGCCTTTCCAAGATTTGATCCGTTAAAGGTGCCTTGGGGTATGTAAGGCGCGGATGCCATTGCTAACAGCGTTGTCTGTATCGATGGTTTTCCCGTCGACGCCGTGTGCGCCGTCTCGCAATAAACAGCGGTGTTCAAGCGGACAAATATTCTTTTTAGTGTTGTTGCTATCTCGCCTTGAGCAATTCTACTCGTGTGATGGCGTTAAAGAAGGGCTTGAAATATGTACGATCTCGATAACCGTATCGATTTAATGCGATTGCATTCTGACTATCGAAAGCTGTGCGGTTCTGATGGAAGGGGTCGAGCCGCACTCATAGAGCTTTTCAATAGGGAAAAAATTACGGGGTGGCACGCGACTAGGGTGCTCTCGGAAGAAGAAATAAGGCACGGGGGACTCAAAGCATATTCAAAAACTGAGACGATTGATCGGTTTCGCAGTTTATACGATATCGTTGGGCTAGATTCAAACAGGATTGATGCGGTTCTTCGGATAGCGAAGCATTATTTAGACGAACATCCTCGTCGGAGCAACCATGTATGTTTCTATCTGCTTGAGTCTATGAGCAACCGTTATTCGAAATATTCAGCGACTTTGGGTGGGGAAACGTTTAGGTGGTCGGTGGAGGGCGGTTTAGGGCCTGGTGCGGGTGAGAGGCTGACGGAAATGGGAATTCCGATCAGGGTGAAATTTGCCTTTAATTTTAATCGTATCCAGCCTTATGCTCAGGATCCAATTATGTCAAAGTTTGTAAAGGCGCTTGACGGTTTTTCCGATGCTGATCAGCTCTCGCTTGAGGTTGATGGGGCTATTGAAGGTTCGATTGCTCCGCAGGACATCTTAGTGATCGAGCCGCAGTCGGAACAGGTTCATGAAGGATTTCTGCTCTCCTAATTTGAATTGACCCCTTGGAGTCCAGGGGATAAAGTAAATATAGCGGTATTGACGTAGTCAACCTACGGGCCTACGTCCTGCGGAGAGACGGCTGTTCTTATGGATGGCCGTCTCTCTTCATTTAAGGAGTTGGTATGTCTGATAAGCCCTTTTTGACTATCGATGAGCAAGTTCGACTTCTTGAATCTCGCGGTTTGGATGTCGATGAGGATACTGGTCCCACTCTGATGCGTGAGGGCTACTACTCAATTGTCAATGGCTATAAGGATCCATTTCTCGATACTGGCAAGAGTAGAGAGTCTGGCGAAGATCGGTATCTTGAGGGCATATCGTTTTCGGATTTATATACTCTGTTCACTTTTGATAGAGAGCTAAGGTCTCTTACGTTTCGATATTTGATTTTGGCTGAGGCTAAAATCAAGACTGCGGTCGCCTATGCTTTTTCGAATGCCCACCGAGCTCCCGAAGCGTATCTTCTCCAGTCAAATTATTGCGATGAAAATGAATTTGCTAGCGCCGGGAAAAATGGGGCCAATTTCGCGCAAGAGATTGCTGGCCTTACGTCGGTTTTGGGTCGTAGGGTATCTAATAGCAAATCAGATTTCATCGCTCATTACCGAAATTCATATGGTGCGGTGCCCATTTGGGTGCTGGTGAACGACCTGACTTTTGGGAACATCGAACATTTCTATAACTTAATGAAGCCCAAGGATAAGTCTGCGGTTTGCAAAATGATTGTGGACTCGACGGGTAGGACCGGATCACACAAGCTCGGGTTTTTCAGTGTGGATGACGCGAGGGTTTCGATTGAGGTCCTCGTTAAATTCCGCAATGTTTGCGCCCATGATGAGAGGCTTTATTGCGCCAAGGTCGGTGGGCGCAAAAACGTCAACTACATTCGAATGGTTTGGATGCTTGAGCGCTATCTGACCGAGAATGAGTTCAAACGGTTCATTAAGGAACTCACTGAGCTTCTTATGAGATATGTTGAGACGTATGCGATTAAGCACGTGTTAAACCAGATCGGTTTTGTCGAACTGCTGCAAAAGACGTCAGGCGGAAGCTTATTTGAATAGCTGGTTCGCTGCTGATGTTTGGTGCTGGTCCAGGTCTCCGTACCAGTTGAGGCTGTGGTCGTACTCCAGCTGCTCGAGCGTCCAGTCGTGGAGCCACAGCGCCATGTCGTATTCCGAGCCGTTTGTCTCTTGCCTGCACAGGTCCACGGCGCTGTTGACGATCTGCGCGACGCTCGGGCGGGCGGCGTCGTTTACGGTTACCTCCGCCGTGGTGCGCAGGTAGTAGATCCCCCTGTCGTTTTGGGGGTCGTTTCTGTCGTTGTCCATAAAGTAGAAGTGGATGCGGTACGTGCCCGACGCCGTGAAGTCGAAGGTGAAGTCGTGGCCCGCGGTGCCCAGGCTGTGGTAGCTGGACCATGCCTGGCGCGACGGGTCGCAGACGCTTTCCTGGCCGCCGCCGTCCCAGTAGGTGGGCACGTCCATGCGCGCCTTGGCCTGGGACGAGCCGTCGGCCTGGGTTACGTGGAAGGTCGTCGCGGTGCCCGCGGGGGCGTCGTTCCACCAGACGGTGAAGGTGACGCCGTTTTGGGTTGCGGTAGTGGAGTGGGCGTAGCCGGTTTGTGACGTGGCGGAGATCGCGGCGGGCGCGGGGGTGGCTTGGGCTCGGAGGGATGGGGTGGGGGTGCCGGTTGCGGCGGTGGTGCCGGGCATGGCGGTGTCTGTGGCGTTGGCGTCCGCGGTGTCGGTCTGGCTGGTGCCGGTGGATGTTGCGGTGCTGTCCTCTACTGTATCCGCTGTCGCATTTGTGTTGGTGCCGTCTTCGGCCTTGCCTGTGCCGCTGCTCGTGGCGTCGGCTTGTGCCTGCTGCTCGGCTGTTGCTTGAGGCTGAATCGCCTCCGCAATGGCCGCCATAGGCATCGTCGCGCCGACCATGGACGTGCACGCGATCGCGCAGAGCAGGTAGTAAAGGGGTCGTTTCATAGCGGAGCCTCTCGGTGAGCAGCCAATAGGGTCCGAAGGCAGCTCCAGGCCGGCACTCCGCACATATTTAGTTGGGGTTTTATTTTACGGGAACCCCAGTCAACATCAGCGATCTTTCTGGGGGATGTTGGGGAGGGGGAGCGGTCCCGCTTTGGTCCCCGGCGGCGCTCTGACCTGTACTGGGTTGACTATACGCGATGCGGGAGCTTCAACATGAGGCCGTCTTCCGCTTCTTCGAGACTCGACACCGGGACTTTCCAGGAAAAGTCCGCGAGGCTGCTGCCTAGGTCAAGCTCCGCATGACCGTATTCTTCAATTTTGTAGCTAGGGTGATTCTCGTCTGGTAAAAGACGACATTCGACCGGGCGCGACCCGATGATTCGATATTCCTGCTGGTAAGCGTACTTGGGCGTTTTGATAACGAGATTGTGCGGGATGCCCTCAAAGATCTCGCGAATCAGTTTTGGCCCGGGGACGCCGTAGGAGATGGGGCCGTGGGCGTACATGTTTCCGTCTTCGGCGATGTGTCTGTCGGCGAGGCACGCGAAGCAGTCGTACTGCACAATGCCGATTCACCCGTCCACGCACCCGAACTCCCGGATCATTCGTATCAGGATTTTCACGGTGTTGTCCACGATATTGTTCTCGCGGACCGTGTACATGCAGTAGATGGGCAGTCGGTAATTGCCGTAGATGCATGCTGGGAGGACCATGGACGCTTCGAGCGGATCGCCCTGCTCGCCAGGCAGGCCATTGTGGTATTCGGCCGCGTTCATGTAGAGGTGCCCTTTCAGCAGGTCGTCGATGTACGCCTCCTTGGGTGCGAACTTGAGTAGGTAGGCGATGGTGCCGCCGGGCATGGCGCGTCCTTTCTTTGGTAGTGATGCCTCGGACCGCCATGTGCGGCCAGGTTCTTTGCTACCAAGGTAAAGGTTCCTGGCGGGACCCTCGTGCGGGAGTGGTGTGGATCGCTGGTGTTGCCCGGAGGTTGTGATCGTCCTCGGCGCCGGGGGTGCATGTCTGTGGAGCGTTCCGGGAGCTGTTTCCGGGCAGGGGAGTGTCGGCGGCTGTCAGCTAATAACGAAATCGGGGGTGAGCTCACAGTTGAGGCTGTCCTGCTCAACCTCAGCGGGGCTACGTTCCTCAGACGCGTGTTGGAAGTGGTGCCGTGTGATTGGGCCTCGCTGTAGTGCCAACCGTTGCGGGCATTGATGTGGGATCTCTGCCAAAGAGATTCATATTCGTTATGGTTTGCCTGATGTATGAGGCTCAAGTGGTCCAGGTATTCGTGTCGTGTTTTGTAGGTATGACCGAATTAGCTGCAACAAAGGCCGAACTGTCTTCATCTAGACTCCGAGCCTCGGTTTTCAAGGGCAGACCCCGGATGATGCGTCGTCTCTGCGAGTTGCCGTATCCGGTCGTTTTGACAAAAGCCTATACGATTTGCCAAGGAACGGATTGCCAATCAGGCTCTTGGTTGGGGGCGTAGCGCCCCCTGATCGCATAGATGAAGTAAATTGGAAACTGGCAATAGCCGAAGGTGACCGTGCTGCTCACCAAGGATGTTCCCAGCGGGTTGCCTTTAATCGCATATTGCGGCGCGTTACCATCTTCGGCCTGTCGGCATAATGGTTGCCTGGTTTTGGGTTATTGTTTTCCATGATTTTTACGTTGACCTTCTTCCTGGTGTTTCGGCAGGGGTAAGGACGCTTTGTGGAGGCGATTATATGTCCGATGTTAAGAAGCAGCACTACGTGCCGCGTTTTTATCTGAAGTCGTTTACTAATCAAGATGGCTTTCTTTATGCGGTGAAGCGTGAGCCAAGTGGTTTGGGTCGCATATTTCAAACTAAACCGGAAGGCATTTGTTTCGAGAAGTACCTTCATGAGATAAAGAGACGGACCCCAATAGATGGGGAGCGATTTATTGAACAGGGGTCTGCTGAAAAGGCATTAAGCAAGATGGAGAATGACCTTGCGTACGATTACAGACTGCTTATAGAGCATTTGGATGCCGGCGGGTTTTCTGACACTGATGAGACCTGTGAGCTGCTCGAACGTCTTATACTCCTCATTGCGTTATTACTCGTAAGGAGCCCAAAATATCTCAAGAGGGTAAGAAGCAATGCTGCATCCTACACGGCTGAGTTGGAAGCAGAAGGATTCCTTACTGAAGTTGATCGAAAAGAGATGGACGCCGAGGGTTTTGGCGAGGAGTTTGAATCGATTGTAGAGCTTGCTATTCAGGACGCAGCCTTGTTTAAGTTCTGTGAGGGCGCCCCGCTTTATTCGCTGGTTTCTTTGATGCTTAGAATGGATTGCGGCTTTTTCGTGGCGCCTGAGGGGTCAGAGTTTTTAACCTCGTCGTTGCCCATCTTTCCTGAATGGTCGGACATTCGGGAGAGCGATCCCTGCAGCATCTACTTTCCGTTGAGCCCTCGATATGGAGTGGCCTTTAAGCAGAAATCAGAGAATGACCGCTTGGTGAGTATTTCTCACATTGATGGTGCCGCTGTCGATGTGGTCAATCGCGCGATTATGCGCGGTAATGACTCCTGGGATTTCCTTATCGCGAGAGATTACGAGTGTTTGGAATCGCTTGTGGGAAATGACGGGCTGCGCGGTCTTGACCGCGCAGCCCGTTTAATTGCAGTGTGAATGGTTTTGCAAGCGCGGAGGTATAGGAGCTCTTATTTTATGCGGCCGTGCTTGCCTCAGCTCAACTCCGCGCGTATTACTTCCCACCGCGCACTATCGGCAATTCGAAACTGCTCGCTACTTCCGAATTCAAGAGATTTGTATGTGGATGAATCGAAGTCGAACACGTAATTGTGTCCTGGAACCGAGACAGTGACGGAAGCGAAGCGTCGCGGGTGATCGCGGGATTGTTTTTCCATTTTTGAGAGGGCTTCTCGAAGCATTTCCTCGTCAGCAAGAATAGTAGATTTGACAAACAGCTCATTTCTTCTAAATAATTCATAATCGTTAGAGTTGAGTCTCTTCAGTTTTTTGTTAAGGGCTTCATAAACCAGCTCGAACGAATCGGCGCCCCTTGGACCAAACAGAATTCCGCTTTCATAATGCGCGCCGCACTGTTCGATCCGTTCGATTTGGCGTTTTCTCCAAGATTGGTCATCGATGAATGCGAGCCTCGAGTAAAGAGATTCAGCCTCTCTGCTTTCTCGTGATTGGGAATCTGTCACCTCGATGCCCAGAGAACGTGTCCTATCGATCAGATCTGGCTTGTCGCTGTAAGTCAGATTTCCATATTTGTTGCTATCGATAAACTGCAGAACGTGTCTTGCATAGCATTCCCAGATATCGATTTTGGTCCTATCTGGGAGTGGCTTGTCGTAATATACGCTATCGATGTGACTGTCCAAACCGCTCACCTCTGTTATTCGAATTCCTGACTTTAATTTTTCCTTAATGAGGTTCTAAAGAATCTGTATCCATTCTTTCCGTTTCACTGCGGATCTAATCGATTTGGCGAAGAGATATAACTCAGGGATCAACTTGTTTGAGCTGCGTGTTGCTTTTAATCGTGTCTTCAAGGTTGTCGGGGCGAAGCTTGGGTACGCATGTCGTAAATACACCGGCGCAAGCTGCGAATGTTTTTGGAATCTCTGATTCTTGGACGTAGGTTGCCTTTATTCAAACTGGCGTTTTGGCGCTACGCTTGCGCAAGCATTTTCAGCGCGGTAGTTTTTAGGTGTAGGAAGGTGATTGACCATCGCTGAAACGTTCAATCCCAAGAACATCATCGTCACGGGCGGTTGCGGCTTCATCGGCGGCAACTTCGTGCACTACGTGGCCAATAACCACCCAGAGGTCCATGCCACCGTCCTGGACAAGCTGACCTACGCCGGCAACCCCGAGAACATCGCGGGCCTTCCCTCCGACCGCGTGGAGCTCGTCGTGGGCGACATCTGCGACGCCGGGCTGCTGGACAGGCTGGTCCCCGGCCACGACGCGATCGTGCACTACGCCGCCGAGAGCCACAACGACAACTCCATCGCCGACCCGGAGCCCTTCCTGCGCACCAACGTGGAGGGCACCTTCCGCCTGCTGGAGGCCGTGAGGAAGTACGGCATCCGCTATCACCACGTCTCCACCGACGAGGTCTACGGCGACCTGGCGCTCGACGACCCCGCCAAGTTCACCGAGGAGACGCCTTACCACCCGAGCAGCCCGTACTCGAGCACCAAGGCCAGCTCCGACATGCTCGTGCGCGCATGGACCCGCACCTACGGGCTGCGAACCACGATCTCCAACTGCTCCAACAACTACGGCCCCTACCAGCACGTGGAGAAGTTCATCCCGCGCCAGATCACCAACATCATCGACGGCGTGCGCCCCAAGCTCTACGGCCGCGGCGAGAACGTCCGCGACTGGATCCACACCGAGGACCACTCATCGGCCGTCTGGGACATCCTCACCAAGGGCCGCATGGGGGAGACCTACCTCATCGGCGCCGACGGCGAGAAGGACAACATCACGGTCCTGCGCATGATCCTCGAGGCCATGGGCCGCGACCCCGAGGACTTCGACTGGGTCGCCGACCGCCCCGGCCACGACCGCCGCTACGCCATCGACTCCACCAAGCTCCAGCGCGAGCTCGGCTGGAGGCCGGCCCACACCGACTTCGCCGAGGGGCTCAAGCAGACGATCGACTGGTACGTGGCCAACGAGTCCTGGTGGCGCCCGGCCAAGGAGGCCACCGAGGCGCGCTACCGCGCACAGGGGCAGTAGGGGGTGTGCTGCTGGCGTATGAGATCTGGCTCATGTGGCAAATAGCGTGTTCGCATGGGGGGGCATCGGCGCAGGTTGACGCCCCCTATTTTTGGCTGGTTAAATCGTGCATGCATTTGTCTTTGCGGACTGTTTACGCGTTTGGCTATCGGACTCATGGGATTCAAGGCGCGCTAAGTTCATGTCCGCACCGGCGCTTAAAATCTAAACGGAACAGCATGAGCGACTTGCTGAAAGTCTTGTGCTGTGGATTCGTTGATGAATCGGTTTCGAGGGCGAGGTGAACATGAAGGGCAGAAATCAACACGTTACAAAGCGGGCGGACGGAAGTTGGCAGGTTAAAGGCGAAGGGGCGAGTCGCGCTTCATTCGTTACGACGACACAACGCGATGCTATAAATCGCGGACGAATCATTAGCTCTAACCAACAGTCCGAGTTGATTATCCATCGCCCTGACGGCAGAATTCGCGCAAAGGATTCCCATGGGTTCGATCCCTTCCCTCCGCGAGACTAAGGGTTCGGGCTCATTTCGGCTGTAGGCGCGGGATATCGTGTCTACAGCCGATAAATGGTTTCCGTACTGCGATTAATTGTGAACACGGGATTTATCCATTTTGGTTATTGGAGGATTATGTAATGAAGACTCAGTTATTGGTATATAGAAAACAGGGTTGTGGATTCGCGGAAACAACCGACCTTACGATAAGAGAATTCAGCAATGCGAGCGCCTTTGATGCCTTTGAGCTAACGGTCATTGACTTGCAGGATGAGAATTTATGGAAATGCGATCCATGCGATGTGTCGTTATTAAAGGACCATGCAGATATTGCTTCGATTAGTCAGATGGTGCTGCAATCAAAAAAATCTGAATGCATCATCTTGCTTCCGCAAAACTGTTTGTATTCATATTCCTACGAATATGATTCACGCATTGACGCTAAGAGATATAAGCGTAATAAGCTTCTGAAGGATTTTATTAAGGATTTTGCCGACTCTCCGATATGCGAATTGTTTCCTTTTCCGCTGCCCATTTGTTTTGGAGAATCGAAAACGGCACTTGCAGACAGAGAGCTTCATTCGGATTTTTCTTTCAGTTCACCGATACTGCATCCTATTAAGCCTCTTCTTTTTTCGAACGCATCAACAGTTTCAGCCGTTCTAATCTCCGAGGCTTTTGCCGCTACAACTCTTCAGGTAAATGACAATGAGGACCTATCGGCGGTTATTAATGGCATTTTTCCAACTGAAAGCCAGCTCACTTGCGTTCCTGATTGGCTGGATGAAGTTGAATTTCATGATGAGACAGTACAAAGAGCGCGAGTAAAAGAAATAGATGAACAAATGGCTGTTCTGAACGAGGAGAAGAAAGGGATTGAGAAAGTCCTTTCTAGTTATCGGGATATTAAGTCAGTCCTTTGTACCAAAGATTTTGATCTTGAAAATAATGCTCGGCACCTTTTGGCCGAGATTGCTGAGGTTGATGAAACCTTTGAAGACAATAAGGAAGAGGATTTCAACTTCTCTTACGATGACACTTTCTATTTGATTGAAATAAAAGGCAGCGGCCGCGGGCTGAAGCGACAGCATATTTCAAAGACATACGATCATGTCCAAATTAAAATGGATGAGATGGAGGCCGAAGGCGACTCTCGAAAAATCAAAGGTGTCTTAATATTTGCATCTCAAATTGAGTTAAGACCCGAAGAGCGCGATCCATTCCCTGAGAAGCAGATTTCTATTGCACAGAGAACTGAAATCGCAGTTCTATCAACTGAGACATTGCTTCGTTGTTATGAAGCCTATATTGAAGGCCGCCTGACTTCAGATGCGTTCAAGGGGACCCTGCGCCAATCGTCTGGCTTGATAAGCCCGGATGCGTTCGGACTGCATGACTAGATAACCGTTGGCGCTCCTATGAGCTGCAACTTTGATTTGAAAACTAAATTATCAGCTTCTATTAACATATTGCTTGCAAAACAATAATTGCTTTTCCTGTTGGATGGTATTGCGATGGGTTACAACTACGAAGCGTTGGATAGTTTTGAATTCGAGAAGCTCGCGCGTGATGTTACCGAGAAAATCGTGGGCATTAAGGTACCGTCAAGATTCTTTCGCAAATTGGTTTAGCCGTCCTCGGTCCCTTTCTCTTCTTGCCCTCCGCCTTTTCCTTCAGCTCGTCCATCTCCTCCAGTTTGGACATGTCCAGGTACCTCCTCTTTCCCCACTCGTGCTCCACTATGTACTTCAGCCTCGCCGTCACCAGCATTAGGGCCGAGTTGCCGTCCGGGAAGGTCCCGACGACCCTCGTACCCCTGATCTCGCGCTTGATGCGCTCGATCACGTTGTTCGTCCTGATCCGGCGCCAGTGCTCCGGCGGGAATTTCGTGTAGGCCAGCGTCTCGGCGAACCCGTCGCGCACCGTCCTCGCTGCCGTCCCGCGGAGCTTCGGCACGCTGAGCTCGATTTCCCCGACGCCCGTGATGAGCCTTCTCGCGTAGTGGCCGCTCCGGTAGGCCTCCCGGCCCGCCGTCCTCTCGTAGCGCTCGGCCCCGACAAGCTCGGACGCCTCTCTTTGAGCAGCGCATCGAGTGACCCATCGTCGACCGATGCGATGTTCGCAGACGCGTCTTGTGCCCCTTTCGTCGATGATTTGTTGTTTAGTCGCTAGAAATCATATGACGGCGCGTGGATTGTGTCCCTCAATGTGTTTGTCAATTTGTGAAAGAAATTATGCGTCACCTCCTTATGCGCAATTATTTCCCCTATGGGTTTATTAAGACTGCCCAAGACGGATTGTTGGTCGCCGGAGATTGGTTTGCCCAACTGCGCTTGAGGCCCTTGGTAAGGATTTCCCAGTCGCCCTACAACGCTCTTGCAATGAGTGTTGTAGTGGTCATTGCCCAAACGTTTCTGGCAATCTATGCGCTGCTTAGGAACATGAACTACTACGACATGAACGTACCGTTTCTTGAGAACTTCTTCAACGCCGTTAAGGGTGCGGCGATGAAACTGTCCACGGCGATCTTCGGCGAACACGCGATGCATGTGTTGCGTAAGAAGAAGGGGGAGTGACAACGGGATGAAATCCTCCGCGAAGAGCAGCCAGGAATAGGCCGAGAATGGGCGACTCGCTGCTCAATAGAGTACATTTTGCAGTATAAACTTGATGCGGGACTAGCATGCTTTCTATTTATAGCCGGCTAATATCAAGCCTTAGACACTAATGTGATGGTAAAGTTACTTGAGACAAGGCCGCAGCTAGTCATTGATTGCCCCGATTGGAGCGAGTCCTCTGTTAAAGATGGACTGAGACGTTTTTACCAATTTTGGTCCGTGCATATGGTCATTCCATAGCCACGGACCCGAATCCGTGTCTACGGAATGACCATATGCACGGACTGTGCGGCCTTGTCCTTATTGGAATCGAGGTGCAATGCTCTGCGACTGTATCAGTAAAACTGATTTGAATATCCTGAGAAATCATCTGAGAGTTAAGCGTGACGTTAATAATCTGCCCTTGTTTATCTTTCCCTGCGGCGGTGATCAGAGCCTGCATTCCTCTCGACGATTCTTTAGAGCTTATGTGTCCAGCAATCACACCGAGGCGTTAAATAACGTTTTTTGTCTTACTGCCGAAGACGTGGCGGCGGAAATGGACGGTTCGAGACTTAATTTACTTCAGCAAGAGGCCATGCTTGCCGATATATCGGACTGGATATTGATTTTTGCAGAGAGCTGTGGATCTTTTTGCGAGTTGGGTGCTTTCTCCGCTTTGCCTCATGCCGCTTGGATTACCTCTGTTGCTGTTGGAAAGCAATATAAGGGCTCTCGGAGCTTCTTGATTGATGGGCCAGTGAGAGAAATAGCCACGGGTGACTCTTCGCTTAACAAGGTCTTTTACTTAGACTTAAATAACCCGATGTCTTCGCCTGACTTGTGCCGCTTTGTTTCTGAACTAAGACCCCTTATTGGTGCTAATGCTACTAAGCGGGGCAAGGCTGGCTTAAAGGCCGCTAGAAAGATGATCAATCGAGACGAGTCCGAGATTAACGTGGGCTCGCTCGTCCACGAGTTACTTGATTTGCTTCAAATATTGGGCCCCATGTCAGAGACCGATTTACGAACGATATACTGTGCGGCCAAAGGCTTCCGTGCTAGTAAGCTCAAAATATACTCGCCCATTTTAAATGCGGATATGAAAAACGCTGGTGTTCCGATATCTTGGTCGGATGTTTGCTGCATGATGAGAGCTACCGGTCTTGTTTCTAAAGTGGGATACAAAAAGGATCATGACTATCTGATTAAAAGCACGATACATCTCGATTCCTATTTCATGTTTAAGCGAGACGAAGACCGAGATTTCTTAAATATGAGGGCGCGGGTAATCCTTCGTAAGAGATCAATGGGATATGGAGGCGTTGCCGGTGTCTATTGCGGATAGAATTTGCTTCGACCTTGGAATGACAAATCGTCAGCTATTGGGCCTTGTAAGCTCAACGGCAGATAGGTATCACTGTTTTTCTGCCGGTGGGAGAAAGATTGTTGCGCCTCGGCCAGATTTGAAGCTCGTCCAATGTTGGATTTCGGACTATATAAATACGGAGTTTGATATAGATCTTCCTTACGCTACAGCTTACAAAAAGGGCTCAAGCGTCTGCCGTAATGCCGGGCTCCATGCTAAGAGCAGTCATTTTCTTCTGCTTGATATTTGCCATTTCTTTGAGTCCTGCACTCAGCAAATGGTTAGGAATTTGTTTTCAGGGGGAACCTATCGGCCGACAAACGCTGAATTTCGCTCGCGTCTTACTGCAGACGATGTCGATCTTCTCGTAGCTTTATCATGTTATCGGGGTTCTCTTGCAACGGGTTCTCCGTGTTCGCCTTTCATTGCCAATCGCATAATGGCTTCGTTTGACCATGAGATTGCAGCTAGACTAGGCGAAAGATTCGTCTACTCGCGATACTCTGACGACATCTGCATTTCATCAACTGAATGGATAGACTCTGCGGAGATTTCAACTTTTGTTGGTAGTCGCCTACGGCAAAAGGGTTTTGATTTGAATAGTGACAAAACTCGTTGTTTTGGGCGAGGGCACCTTCGTAAAATCACGGGCATCTATCTTGACTGTGATGGCGTCCTGCGATTGGGACCTCAAAGAAAGGCAGAGTTAAAGCGCTCGTTATACCAGGTGCTTATGCGCGAGTGCGATCGTGAATGCGCCCTTCGCGTTTTAGGCCACTTGAGCTTTTGTAAACAGGTCGAACCGGATTTTTGCAACGCACTTTTAGCCAAGTACGCGAGCTATGGTAAGGCTGTGTCTAGTGGAGGCGTTATGCCAGCGTTGGTAGAGCTCGCCTATGGGTGAGGGACGGCAGCGTCGCGAAAGACATTTCTATGGTTGTCAATCCGCGCTATCTTCTCTCTCGACTCCATCGAGAAGGGCTTCATGGGCATAGTCTCTCCTTGCGCTTGCATTTCCCCTTCGGGAACTCGTCTCGCTATGAATTCGGACGTTCTTCTGTTGATACATATCCTGATTATGACGATGCTGCCGCCAGGCAGGCCGTAGCAGTAGCCGGCTGCGTTCATATAGAGACGACCGTTCGTCAGGTCATCGATGTATGCCGATAGCGCATGGTTTCTTTCGTAAATTGATAATCGCATACCGGAACAAGGTCCGCACCTCGTTATGTGATTTCCAGCGGATAAACAATAAATCACAGACGAAGGGGGCACGGACCGTGTCTGCGAACATCGCAACGGTCGACGGGGGTCTCTGTGCATGAACTTAAATGACTGAGCTTTTCTCAGAAATCTTGTTTTTCAAATTATAAACAGGAAAACTGTTTATAATTGAATTGTCTAAGAGGAGGTCGCTGTGAAACTTCTTAAATTAAGAATCGATGGGGTCACACTATTTAAGGACAAACGTTTAGAACTTGATTTTATTGCTGCCGATCGAGTTTTGAGCGATGAAGAAGGTAATTATGCTGACGTGTTTCCGCTGCCAGTTGGGTCCTCGCTCTATTCTCAAAATGTAATGGGCGTTGTTGGCGTTAACGCATCCGGCAAGACAACGACTCTCAACCTCGTGCGCTTTGTACTTGGTTATATGTCTGGCAGCTTTGTTATGCGCCGCTTTGCAACTGGCTCCGATGTTCTCGGAAACTTGGAGCGCCAAGTCAATGTTGCCTGTGTTTTTTTCGAAAAAGGTTCGGTCTATCTTATTGAGTCTCGGCTTCGCAAAGTAGATGGCGTAGCTGCGGAGGATACTTCTTTTGCGGAATCGCTTGCATTTGAGAACGAATGGCTTTGGAGATGCCCCGTATCGCGCGTCTCTAGAAAGGTCGTTTTGAATATCGAGCATCTGAAGGATGTTTCTGAGCCTATTCTGGTTCGTGAGGGGCCTGATGATGGTGACCTTGTTCTTAACGATGCCCAACGAACTTTTCTGGATGACAACATGTCAATCGTGTCTGTCATCACGGGTAAAAAGGTGGTCTCGGTGGAGTCCCCCGAGCGCACGCTGCCTTTGACGAGCTTGCCAACCCCTGTTGTTCAGGCTTTTGATCCGAGTGTTGAATATCTTGTCTGGAACAAGGAAAACCAAGTGTTCCATCTTAAGTTTAAGGGTGAGCGAGCGGAGCGAGTGATGAATGTCGCGATCGCGACTTCTGTTCTGTCAAATGGAACGATCTTGGGCGCTGAGCTGGTCAATCAAGCGATAACCGCTCTCAGAAATGGGGGCTATCTGATTGTGGACGAGATTGAAACGGGTCTTAATAGATCACTTGTTGGCACAGTGATTGAGCTTTTTGCTTCTCCCGTTACGAACCCCCATGGGGCAACTTTGCTCTTTTCGACTCATTACTCGGAGCTCCTTGATGTGCTTAGACGTAAAGACAATGTCTTTGTTCTTGTGCGCGACGATTCGTTTAAGACAGAGCTCATCAAGTATTCCGAGCGTATCAATCGGATTGAGAACAAAAAGAGCGATGTGATCATCAACAATGTGATTAAGGGGTCTATGCCTAAGTACCCCGACGTTCAAGCGATGCGCGAATATGTTTGCGAGCACATCAATGGGTAATCAGGCAAAAGACATTCTATCAAGTCGTTTTGTCTTGTTTAGCTGTGAAGGAACTGCAGAGGGTGTCGTTATTCAGCAGCTGTATGACAACGATTTGTTGATCGTCCCAAGAGAACGAGTGGTCAAAGATGCCCTCATTGTTGATCGTCCTTACACACGAAAACGCAAGGCTTCCGAAATTGCAAACGACTATTTCTCGATGAACTACGAGACTGCTGGGGCTGAAGGACTTGCGGTCGCACGGATTGTGGACAGCAGCGCTCCCAAGTTTGAGTTTCCAAAGCGCAGGCAGAACGGCACTAAAGTGCTGAGTTTTGTTACGCGGCCGGAGGTCGAGATGCTTGTGATTCACGCCGAGGGTGCCTATCGGGATTGGGAGAACGCGACCAGAAGGGATAGACAGCTTAAGCCTAATGAATTCTGCAAGCAGCGTCTTGGACTAGGCAAAATTAAAGAGAAGGACTTTCTTGAGGAATATTGGGGCAACGGCGAAAAACTTGTAAAGGCAATTAAAGCTCATGCGGAGACGAGTAAGCGAAAGAGCGGAGAGTTTTTGCTGGTTGACTTGTTGAAATAGCAGCTGAGTGCCCGCCGGAAGTATGCTGCAAATTCCGGAGCCCTCGAGCACGCCGTTGTTTTTGGGTAAAGAAACCGCAGGTAGAAACGTTGTCGCTATCCAGTGTGGTCGGCATGTCAAGAATTTGCCGCGTACTTCCGGATTGGGCGCTCATTTTGCACTCTCGAAGTCCCCACATCCTCCAAAAAAGTTCTTAAAACAGCCTTAAAGGCGCTCCAGCTCGCGTTGACAGCGTAAAATACGCATGTTTGACTATGACTAAAGTGGATTTTAGGGGAGGAGTACGCCATGGAGGTGCTGGTTGTTGGCAACACCGCATATGTTGACGATGACTTTTGCGCCAAGGCATTCCCCGGGGACCACGTTAAGGTTGTAGCCGCCAAGGATGCGCGTCGTGATGAGTTGTCGCCCCATGCCTCGTGGAAAGAGCTGCTCCAGCACTTGGAGCAGGCCTACGAGTTCGACCGCGTGGTCTACCTTTCTACCTACCTTACCCCGTATACCGAGACTTTTGGCGGCATCGAACTGCTGCGCTCGGTGTTTCGTGCCTGTATGGGACGCAATGTGCAGCTGCTGTTTATTGCGGGGCCCGCGGGTGCAGAGGGCACCACTGGCGGATGTGACGACGACGCCACGGCCGCCAGTGGCGCCCAGACGGGCAAGGGCATTATCGCCCGCGCTGCCAACGACCTGTGCCGTTACTATGCATCGCGCGACGGCATCCAAGCCAAAGTCCTGCGCGTGCCGTATCTGTATACCGCATCGCCGGCATTAACCGACCCATTTTTGGTGCCGTTGTTCGAGGCATGCTCGGGCGGGTCGGTCGCACTTCAGGGTGCGGCAGATGCGCCGTTTCCCCTGCTGTGTGCCGAGGAACTCGCGGTGTTGGTGCATCGTATCTTTGACAGCTGGGATGCCAACTTTGAGATGCTCGACGTTGCAGACGCTTTTGGCCACCCGAGGCCTATGGCGTGACCGTTGACGCTCCGGGTGCGAGCGTGACCTATCACACGCTCAGCATCTAGGCGCTTCGTCGCCCATCGGCGCTATACTGCAGCCGTTGCCCACGATGCGGGGAACACCCGCATCGTGGGTTTTTGCTTATGAAGGGACGGTGCCGTGTGGATGTACAGCAGCTAGAAGAGGCCTGGGCTGCAAGGGCCGGCGCGCGTGAGTCGCGTCTTGCTGCAGCGCCGCATGTGCCGGCGGCTCTGTCGCTACTGCGTATTGTGCGTCCCGGTGACCGCCTGGTGGCCTTTGCGGACGATTTTGCCGATGCGTTTGCCTGCGGCTTTGATGGCTTCGATGTTGCGCTGGTGGGGGAGCCCGCGGCTGCGGCGTTTGCTGCTGCGTCTGAGGGCTTTGACGCTTCGTTTGATGCCGAGGGGCCGCACCTGTGGTGGTTCGTCAACTCCATCGGCGGGTTTGGTCTGCGTGTGCCCGATCTTCGTGCTCTGGGGCGCGCGGCTCGCGAGGCGCATGCGCTGCTCGTGGTTGATAACACTGTGTCAGGCGTCTTTGGGTGCAACCCGCTGCGTCTGGGCGCCGTGCTTTCGCTCGAGGCGCTCGACCGTGTGTGTGCCGGCGTTGCGCCGCGCAAACTCGTCGCCGCTTCGGTGGCGCGCTCGCAACTCAAGCGCCATCGCGTGGATGCCGCTGCCGAGTGCTCGCACGCGCTGCTTGTGGACTGCGGTGCGCCTGCTCTTGACCTGTCTGCCGAGGAGGCCGGCGTGCTGGAGCGCGGGTTGTCCTCGCTTGATGCTCGCATGCAGGCGCACTTCGATCGCGCCCGTGCGCTGGCCGAGTATCTGGCCGCCAACGAGATGGTACGCAACGTGCGCTATCCCGGGCTGACCTCGCATCCCGACCATGCCATCGCGACCGGCATCCTGGAGCACGGTTTTGGCCCGGCAGTAGAGTTTGACCTGATGGACTGCATCGCGGGTGAATTATTCAGCATACTGCCGGACGAATTCCGCACATCGCCCGCCGGCGGCGCAACGACGCGCCTTTCGGCTCCACGCGGCAAGCAGGGGAGCACCATCCGCCTCTTCGCCGGTACCGACGATCCCCTGCAGGTGGCTGCCACTCTCGATAACGCCCTTCGCAAGTAGCTAATCGGGGTCTGTGTCACGAAAACGGCCTATTTACTACGTTTAAGCAATAGGGTTCGACCACACCCGCCTATTTTGAAAATTACCAAGCGGTTTACCAGCGGTTTTATTTTCATAATGTCCGGTATGGTCGTGGGTATTCAACTAAACGTAGTAGATGGGCCCGTTTTGTGGCGCGAGCCTCAACCCGAGGGCGCTGTGGGCTAAAAACCGCCTAAAAGGACTACCCTGCATTGATGCTGGCGATGAGGTCGTCGGCTTTTGAGGCGATGACGTTGTTGATGTCGGCCTGCAGCTCCTCGTAGACCGCTATGGCTCGCTCGCCGGCGGGGGTGAGCGATGATCCGCGGGCGCCGTCGCGCTCGATGAGTTTGCATCCCAGCTGACCTTCGGCCTCGTTTACGATGCGCCAGGCCTTGGAATACGCCATGCCCATGCTCTTGGCGGCGCGGTTGAGCGAGTGCTCGCGGGCGATGCCCTGCAGCAGCAAGACACAGCCATGGCCGAACACGCCTGGCAGGTCTTTGTCGCACGCTTGAATGACCAGCTTTGCCGTCGTCTTGTACTCCATGTGCTCCACGTCTCCCCGCTAAAGTGTTTGCTGGGTAAACGCAAAGCCTGCGTCAAACCCTCGTGTGCTCTTCTTAAATCATGCATTGTAGCAGTCAAAGTGCGTTAAGATACTTCCCCAGTATTGGGCGCCCAAGGTTGGGCTGGGTCCTACGAGGCCTGCAGCCGACCGGTCGCATGGAAAAAGGAGAAACATGGCTACGTTCTTTCCCGGTGAGTCCCACACGTTTTCGGAGTATCTGCTGGTCCCTGGCTACTCGTCCTCGCAGTGCATCCCCAACAACGTCTCTCTTAAGACGCCGCTAACCCGCTTCAAGCGCGGTGAGAAGCCGGCAATCACCCTGAACATCCCCATGGTTTCCGCCATCATGCAGTCCGTCTCGGGCGTCGACATGGGTGTCGCGCTCGCTACCGAGGGTGGCCTGTCCTTCATTTACGGTTCCCAGACCCCCGAGTCCGAGGCCGCTATGGTCAAGGCCGTCAAGGATCACAAGGCTGGCTTCGTTCAGTCCGATTCCACGCTGACCCCCGACATGACCATGGAGCAGGTCATCGAGCTCAAGGAGAAGACCGGTCACTCCACCATGCCGGTCACCGACGACGGTACTCCCAAGGGTAAGCTCCTGGGCATCGTCACCAGCCGTGACTATCGCCCCAGTCGCGATGATCACCAGAAGAAGGTCTCCGAGTTCATGACCCCGCGTGAGCAGCTCATCGTGGGCGACAAGAACATCAGCCTCAAGGTTGCGAACGACGTCATCTGGGACAACAAGCTCAACGCCCTGCCTATCGTCGACGACAACGATCACCTTATGGGCATCGTCTTCCGCAAGGACTACGACAGCCACAAGACCAACCCCAACGAGCTGCTCGATAACGACAAGCGCTATATGGTCGGCGCCGGTATCAATACCCGCGACTATGCCGAGCGCGTGCCGCTGCTCATCGAGGCCGGTGCCGATGTCCTGTGCATCGATTCTTCCGAGGGCTTCAGCGAGTGGCAGAAGCGCACCATCGAGTGGATCCGCGCCAACTACGGCGAGGACGTCAAGGTCGGTGCCGGTAACGTCGTCGACGCCGAGGGCTTCCGCTTCTTGGCCGACTGCGGTGCCGACTTCATCAAGGTCGGTATCGGCGGCGGTTCCATCTGCATCACTCGCGAGACCAAGGGTATCGGTCGTGGCCAGGCCACCGCGCTGATCGACGTCTGCCGCGCCCGTGACGAGTACTACGAGGAGACCGGTGTTTACGTGCCCGTGTGCTCCGACGGCGGTATCGTATACGACTACCACATGACGCTCGCCCTTGCCATGGGCGCCGACTTTATGATGCTGGGCCGCTACTTCGCCCGCTTTGACGAGAGCCCGACCGAGCGCGTCAACGTCAACGGCCAGTACATGAAGGAGTACTGGGGCGAGGGTTCTGCGCGTGCCCGCAACTGGCAGCGCTACGACCTGGGCGGCGCCGCGAAGCTCAGCTTCGTCGAGGGCGTCGACTCCTACGTTCCCTACGCCGGCTCCCTCAAGGACGGCGTGGGCGGCACGCTCTACAAGGTCAAGTCCACGATGTGCAACTGCGGCGCCCTCTCGATCCCCGAGCTCCAGGAAAAGGCACGTCTGACCTTGGTCTCCTCGACCTCGATCGTCGAAGGCGGAGCCCACGACGTCGTAGTCAAGGACTCCCAACAGAGCGTAACGTATCGATAAGATAAGACCTGCACATAAAGGTTGAGCCTCAACCACGTTATTTAGATAAAGCGAGATGCCTGCAAGTCGCAGACATCTCGCTTGTTGTATTTGCTATCATCATGCGAGTCAACCTTAGGGTCGGGCGGCTTAGCTTTGTTCGCTACAAGTTCCGCACGCAAAGAAGAGCACTTAATGTGCTCTTCGTCTTGCGCAGGACTGTCCGCAGTAGCGAATAAAGCTAAGCCGACCGACCCCATTAAAGATTAAAGGAGCTGATATGTGCGATTGCACAGATCATAAGGATGAGATCCCTGCCTACGACGCGCAGGCCATTGAGTCCAAGTGGATGAAGGCCTGGGAGGACTCCAACCTCTTTGCCGTCGACACCGACGCCAGCAAGCCCAAGAAGTACGTGCTCGAGATGTTCCCGTATCCGTCGGGCGACCTGCACATGGGCCACGCGCGCAACTATACCATCGGCGATGCCATGGCCCGTCAGGCCCGCATGCGCGGCTACGATGTGCTGCACCCCATCGGCTTTGACGCCTTTGGCCTGCCTGCCGAGAACGCCGCCATCAAGCACAACACGCAGGCTGCCGCCTGGACGTATAAGAACATGGACCAGGCGCTCGCCACGATGAAGCGCATGGGCTTCTCCTACGATCTGGATCGCATGGTCAAGACCTGCAGCTCCGATTATTACCGTTGGGGTCAGTGGATCTTTGAGAAGTTGTGGGAAAAGGGCCTGGTCTACCGCAAGAAGAACCCGGTCAACTGGTGCCCCACCTGCAAGACCGTTCTGGCCAACGAGCAGGTCACCGAGGGCAAGTGCTGGCGCTGCGGCACCGAGCCCGAGAAGCGCGACCTTGAGCAGTGGTACTTCAAGATTACCGATTACTCCCAGGAGCTGCTCGACGACCTGGAGAAGCTCCCCGGCTGGCCTGAGCGCGTCAAGCAGATGCAGGCCAACTGGATCGGTCGCTCCGAGGGCGCCGAGGTCGACTTTACCCTGTGCGACAAGGATGGCGAGCCCATCGAGGGCGACGAGGGCAAGATCACCGTCTTCACCACGCGTGCCGATACGCTCTTCGGTGTCTCCTTCTTTGTCCTGGCCCCCGAGTACGCTCGTCTGCACGAGCTCGTCGAGGGTACGGAGTACGAGGAGGCCGTGACCAAGATCGTCGAGGACTCCAAGCATATCTCCGCCGTCGAGCGTGCCCAGGGCACCCTCGAGAAGCACGGTGCCTTTACCGGCCGCTACGTGGTGAACCCGGTCAACGGCGAGAAGGTCCCTGTGTGGGTTGCCGATTATGTCGTTGCCGACTATGGCACCGGTGCCGTCATGGCCGTTCCCTGCGGCGACCAGCGCGACTTTGAGTTCGCCCGCAAGTACGACCTGCCGATCGTGCCGATCATCCTGGACGATGACGACCGCGCTGCCGTCGAGGCCAACGGCGAGACCATCGATACCTTCCATGCCGAGACCGTCGACTGGGATTGCGCCCACGCTGCCGAGGGCACGCTCGTCCAGTCCGGCAAGTACACCGGTATGCGCGGCGGCAAGCACTCCGAGGGCGAGGCTGCAATCGTTGCTGACCTCGAGGCCATGGGCTGCGGTCGTCGTAAGGTCGAGTTCCGTCTGCGCGACTGGCTCATTTCCCGCCAGCGCTATTGGGGCAACCCCATCCCGGCCATCCACTGCGAGCACTGCGGCATCGTGCCCGTGCCCGAGGACCAGCTGCCGGTGACGCTGCCCGAGAACCTGGACCTGGGCGCCGGCGAGACCCTCGCCGAGTGCAAGGAGTTCTACGAGACCACCTGCCCGGTCTGCGGTCGCCCGGCCAAGCGCGAGACCGATACCATGGACACCTTCACCTGCTCCAGCTGGTATTACCTGCGCTATACCGACCCGCACAACACCGAGCTGCCCTTCTCCAAGGACGCCGCCGACCGCTGGATGCCCGTCGATAACTACATCGGCGGCATCGAGCACGCCATTTTGCACCTGCTCTACAGCCGCTTCTTTACCAAGGCGCTGCGCGACCTGGGTCTGCTGAGCGTGGACGAGCCCTTCACCAACCTGCTGTGCCAGGGCATGGTCAAGGACGAGAACGGCGACACCATGTCCAAGTCCAAGGGCAACGTCGTGCCCCCGAGCTCGGTTATCGAGCCCTACGGCGCCGACACCATGCGTCTGGCGATCCTGTTTATCGCCCCGCCCGAGAAGGACTTCGACTGGGATCCCAAGGCCGTCGAGGGTGCCAACCGCTTTATCAAGCGCGCCTGGCGTATCGTGTGGCAGCTCGTCCAGTCCGGCGATGCCAACGTGGCCTTTGACAAGTCCGTGCTCGACGAGGCGGCGCTCAAGCTCTATCGCGAGCGTCACCGCACCATCGCCAAGTGCACCGAGGACTATGACCGCGGCCAGTTCAACACCGCGATCTCGGCCGTCATGGAGCTCGTCAACGCGGCGAGCGCCTACCTCAACGCCACCGAGGGTGCCGCCCGCGACAAGGCGCTGTGCTACGGTGTGGCCAAGGACATCGTGAGCGTCCTTGCCCCCATCTGCCCGTTCTGGGCTGACGAGCTGTGGCACGAGGCGCTCGGCTGCGAGGGCAACGCCTACACCGCCGCCTGGCCCGAGTTCGACCTGGCCGAGTCCGTTGAGGACACGGTGCAGATCGTCGTCCAGGTTCTCGGCAAGGTCCGTGGCCGCATCGACGTGGCCCGCGATGCCTCCAACGAGGAGATGCAGGCTGCTGCCGAGGCCGCCGTCGCCAAGTGGACCGAGGGTAAGACCGTTGTCAAGGCCATCTGCGTACCCGGCAAGCTGGTCAACCTAGTGGTTAAGTAAACGCCGCACGTATAGCCGGCGTGTAAAAGACGAGGGACGATCCGGCTGGATCGCCCCTCGTTTTGTTTTGTCTGCTCGCGGCGCCCGCGGTCAATTGTTCTATTCTTGTGGAGATACTGTGGGCGCGCTGACCTGCGAGTTTCTGTTGTGCTTGCACGTTTTCGCAGGTATTGGTATAGTTTGCTTGCAAATGAAGTTGTAATTGAAAGAAGTGGGGTTTCGGCCCCGCTTCTTTTTTGTATGGATGGAGGTGCCGCAATGGTCAAGACCAAGACCGAGCAGGCGATCATCGACGCGCTCGAGGCCGTCGCTCCCCAGCACGATGTCGACATCGTCGACGTCGAGCTCGTGGGCGCCACCAAGGCCCCCTGCGTGCGCGTGCGTATCGAGGGTGCCGAGGGTCAGAGCCTGTCGCTCAACGACGTCACGGCCAACACCAAGTGGGTCGGCGATGTGATTGAGGAGCTCGACCCCATCTCTTCGAGCTATACGCTCGAGGTGTCGAGCCCGGGTATGGCGCGCCCGCTGCGCCGTCCGCGCGACTTTGCCCGCTTTGTGGGCGAGAACTGTGAGCTCACCTCCACCGCCACCGAGGGCCGTCGCAAGTACGCCGGCAAGATTGCCGCTGCGACCGAGACCGACGTGACCCTCGAGCTCGAGGACGGCGAGTCCGTCACCCTCGATTTCTCTGATGTTAAAAAGTGCAAGTTGAAGCCCACCTACGACTTCAAGCCCGCGAAGGAAGGAAAGTAAGATGGCAGCATCCGACATGATGTCCGCCCTGATGGAGCTTTGCCAGGAGAAGCACATCGACCAGCTCTACCTGATCGACCGCCTGGAGCAGTCGCTCGCCAAGAGCTATGCCGAGATTTTGCATCTTGAGTGGGGCGCCAAGGTGACCATCGACCGTACCACCGGCAAGATCTACGTCTACCGCCTGGAGCCGATCGACGATTCCATGGACGAGGAGGGCAACTTCACCGAGTTCGAGGAGATCGACGTTACCCCCAAGAACACGAGCCGCATCGCCGCCCAGCACGCCAAGGCCGAGATCAACGCCATCGTGCGTAACTCCGCCCGCGAGCAGATCTACGAGGAGTTCTCCGGCCGCATCGGTGACCTCATCAGCGGTACCGTGCTGCAGTCCACGCCCGACTTCACGATCGTCAAGATCCGCGAAGGCGTCGAGGCCGAGCTGCCGCACTTCGATCAGCGCCGTTACGAGAACGAGCGCAACGAGCGCCCGATGGGCGAGCGCTACCTGCACAACCAGCACATCAAGGCCGTGATCATCGACGTTCGCGACCCCAACTCCAACCTGCAGCCGGTTCGTGGCGAGCACAGCCGTCCGCCGATTGTCATCTCCCGTACCCACCCCGAGCTCATGCGTCGTCTGTTTGAGCAGGAGGTGCCCGAGATCTATGAGGGCACCGTCCAGATCAAGTCGATCGCCCGCGAGCCCGGCCAGCGCTCCAAGGTCGCCGTCCACTCGCTTGACGACCGTCTGGATCCCGTGGGTGCCTGCGTCGGCCCCAAGGGCAGCCGTGTTCGCGCTGTCGTGGGCGAGCTCCGTGGCGAGCGCGTCGACGTCATCCTGTGGGATGCCGATCCTGCCGTCTACGTCGCCAACGCCCTTTCGCCCGCTAAGGTCACCCGCGTCCTCATCGACGAGGAGAAGGCCTACGCCGGCGTCATCGTGCCCGACGACCAGCTGTCCCTCGCCATCGGCAAGGAGGGCCAGAACGCCCGCCTCGCCGCGCGCCTGACCGGCTGGCACATCGACATCAAGTCGGAGACGCTTGCCGCCGACATCCTCAAGAACGTTCCCGTTCACGAGGAGCCCGCCGCCGACCTGATCGGTGACGAGGAGGACGAGGACGTCCGCCGCTGCGAGTACGTGTCCGAGGACGGCATCCAGTGCCGCAACCAGGCCCGTCCCGGCTCCCGTTTCTGCGGTGTCCACGACACCGACGCCTTCGATGATGCGGAGGATCTGATCTAGCGCGCGATCGCGCCGGGCGGGTCCCGGCGCATCCCCCACGCTCGTTCAGTCTCTAGGCACCCAAGGTGCCAGAAAGGGTAGGTGAAGTCATATGGCAAAAGTCCGTGTGTCCACCCTGGCCAAAGAGTTCGGCATGACCTCCAAGGAACTGATGGGTCATCTCGCCGAAATGAAGATTCCCGCTAAGTCCGCTTCCTCCGCCCTGGAGGACGCGTACGTCGCCATGGTCCGCAAGCAGCTCGCCTCGGTGATCGAGGCCCGCGCCCAGGAAGTCGAGGCTGCCAAGCAGGCCGAGGAGGAGGCAGCCGCCGCCGAGGAGGCTGCACGCGCTGCCGAGGCCGAGCGCGAGCGCATCGCCGCCGAGAAGGCACGCGAGGAGGAGCGCCGGCAGTTCGCCGCCGCCCAGGCTGCCGAGGAGGCCGCCCGCGCCGAGGCCGAGGCCAAGAAGAAGGCCGAGCAGGAGCGCCTTGCCCGCGAGAAGGAGGAGGCTGCCCGCGAGGCCCAGCGCCGCGCCGTTCCCGCTTCCGACTCCGGTTCGCGTTTCCGTTCGCTGCTTGACCAGATTGCCGCACAGGAGACCGTGCTCAAGGAGAAGAAGGACGCCGAGCAGAAGGCCAAGGCCGAGCGCGCTGCCGAGCGCGGCAACCGTCGTGGCGGCAACAACGACCGTCGCGGTGGCCGTCGTAACGATCGCAACGCCTCCGACAACAACTCCGAGCGCAACGCCTCCGAGAGCCGTCCCCACAGCCATCGCACCAATGCCAGCAACAACGTCGCTGCCGGTATGGACTTCCCCAACCCCGACAAGCAGGGCAAGGGCAAGAAGCGCAAGGGCGGTCACAACAACGAAGAGGACCACTACAGCCGCATGGCGCGCGAGGCCGAGGAGTACAGCCGCGAGAAGGTGCTCGAGGAGGCTCGTGCCGCCGTCGAGGAGGCCTCTCGCGAGTCCACCGGTCGCCGCAAAAAGCGCAAGGAGAAGCGCGAGCGCGAGGCTGCCAAGGCTCAGGAGGAGCGCAAGATAGAGGAGGCGCTGGCCCAGGGCGTGAACCCCGAGGACCTCGACGCCATCAAGGTCTCCCAGGGCGTTACCGTTCAGGAGCTCGCCGAGGCGCTCGACGTTCCGGCCAACGACATCATCAAGCGACTGTTCCTGCTGGGTACGCCGCTTACCATGACGCAGTCCATGTCCGATGACCTTGTCGAGCTCGTTGCCGACGACCTGGGTCGTCAGATCAAGATCATCACCCCCGAGGAGGAGAACACCTTCTCGTTCTACGACGATCCCGCCGACCTTAAGCCGCGCGCCCCGGTCGTCACCGTCATGGGCCACGTCGACCACGGCAAGACGAGCCTCCTCGACGCCATCCGTCACACCGGCGTCGCTGCCGGCGAGGCGGGCGGCATTACCCAGGCAATCGGTGCTTCGCAGGTCATGATTAATGACCGCAAGATCACCTTCATCGATACCCCGGGTCATGCCACCTTTACGGCTATGCGTGCCCGTGGTGCCAAGGTGACCGACATCGTTATTCTGATCGTGGCTGCCGACGACGGCGTCATGCCCCAGACGGTCGAGTCGATCAACCACGCCAAGGCCGCCGGCGTACCCATCGTCGTCGCCGTCAACAAGATCGATAAGCCGGGTGCCAACCCCGACCGCGTGCGCCAGGAGCTCACCGAGTACGGCGTCATCCCCGAGGAGTGGGGCGGACAGAACATGTTCGTCAACATCTCGGCCAAGCAGAAGATCGGTATCGACGACCTTCTGGAGACCGTGCTGCTCCAGGCAGACGTGCTCGAGCTCAAGGCCAACCCGGACACCTTTGCCTCCGGCAACGTCCTCGAGGCCAAGCTCGACAAGGGCCGCGGCTCGGTCGCTACCGTGCTCGTGACCCGCGGTACCTTGCACGTGGGCGATACGCTGGTCGCCGGCCTTACCTACGGCCGCGTCCGTGCTATGCTCGACCCCAAGGGTCGCGCCGTCACCGAGGCCGGTCCCTCCGACGCCGTCGAGATCCTGGGCCTGCAGTCCGTGCCCAACGCCGGTGACGAGTTCCGCGTGTTCGAGGACGAGCGTGAGGCTCGCGCGCTTGCTGACGAGCGTTCGCTCAAGGCCCGTATCGAGGAGCAGAGCCGCGTCAAGCACGTCACGCTCGAGAACCTCTTCGAGACCATTGCCGACGCCGAGGTCAAGGAGCTCAACCTGATCATCAAGGCCGACGTCCAGGGTTCCATCGAGGCCCTTCAGGACTCGCTCGACAAGATGGATCAGTCCGAGGTTCGCATCAACACGATCCACTCCGCCGTTGGTGCCATCAACGAGACCGACGTCGTCCTGGCCGACGCCTCCAACGCCATCATCATCGGCTTTGGCGTCCGCCCCGACGGTAAGGCACGTTCCGCCGCCGAGCGCGAGGGCGTCGAGATCCGTTGCTACGACGTTATCTACAAGTGCCTCGAGGAACTTGACGCTGCCCGTATCGGCATGCTTAAGCCCACCGAGGTCGAGGTCTCCACGGGTACCGCGACCGTCCTGGACACCTTCAAGGTGCCCAAAGTCGGTATCGCCGCCGGTGTCCGTGTCGAAGAGGGCGAGATCGCCGCGACCGATTCCGTGCGTCTGGTGCGCGACGGCATCGTGGTCTTCAACGGCAAGATCGCCTCGATGCGTCACTACAAGGACGAAGCCAAGAGCCTCAAGAGCGGTTCCGAGGGCGGCATTGGCCTGGAGAACTTCCAGGACATCAAGCCCGGCGACCAGATCGAGGGTTACCGCATCGACCAGGTTGCCCGTACCGAGTAGGGGGTAGCGCTATGAAGCAAACGCAGGCAACCCGCCGTCTGGGCGAGCAGCTTCGCGAGAAGCTCGGTTATATCCTGCTCTTTGAGGTTTCCGATCCGCGTCTCGACCTGGTTACTTTGACCGCGGTCGAGGTCGCGGTGGACCGTTCGTTCGCGCGTGTGTTCGTGTCGTGCGATGCGAGCCGCTACGACGAGGTCATGGAGGCGCTCGCAAGCGCTAAGGGCCGTATTCGCAGTCTGTTGGCTCGCTCGCTCGATTGGCGTGTTACGCCCGAGCTCGATTTTCGCATCGATCGCTCGACCGATGAGGCCGAGCGCATCACGCGTGCGCTGGAAAACGTTCCCGCCACGCTTGCGATCGAAAAGGACGAGGACGGCTATCCGATAGCGGATGCCGCCCAGGAGGCAGCTTTAGATGACTAATTCCGCCGACCTCGCCTCGTGCGAGTCTGCAGATATTCAGCGACGCATCCTCGAGCTCATCGAGGGTGCGTCCTCCATTGCGATTTCGGGACACACTTCTCCCGATGGCGACGCCCTGGGCTCCGTGTTGGGTCTGGGCCTTTCGCTCATGAAGTTTTTTCCCAACAAGGACATTGCGCTGCTGTTGGCAGACGATGACCCGGTTCCGCGTATCTACCGCTTTATGGAAGGCTCCGATCGCCTGGTGCCGGCATCTGCGTACACTGGCAATCCTGACCTGTTCATCTCGGTGGACGTACCGGTCGTAGAGCGCCTGAACAACTCCGCCGAGGTGCTTCGTCGCTCCAAGCATGTGGTGTGCTTCGATCACCATCCGGCGCGCGAGGAGTTTGCCGAGCTCAGCCTGAGGCGCGTCGAAGCTGCAGCCTGCGCCATGATCATCGACCGCTTCTTGGACAATTGCGGCATTGTCGCACGTGATGGCGTTGCGACCTGCCTGCTGTGTGGCTTGGTTACCGATACCGGCCGTTTTCAGTATCAAAATGCCGATGCCGCCGCGTTCCATGCAGCCTCGCGTCTGGTTGCCCACGGTGCCGATCCGGCGCGTGTGGCACTCGAGGTTTACCAGAGCATGCGCGTTGAGTTTTTGCACCTCAAGTCCATCGTTATGGGCCGCATCAAGACGGTGGCCCACGGGCGCGTCGCGTATAGCTACGCGTACCAGAGTGACCTTGAGGCCTGCGGTGTCACCTCGGATGAGTGCGACGGCCTGGTCGATGTGGTTCGCTCGGTGATGGGCGTCGAAGTCTGCCTGTTCCTGAAGGGCATTGAGGGCGATAGCAAGGTGCGCGGCAACCTGCGCTCCAAGGGCGACCTCAACGTGTCCGAGATCGCTGCTGCTTTTGGCGGAGGCGGACATCCCGCTGCCGCCGGTTTCTCCAACAACGGAACGATTCTCGAGACGCTCACCGTGGCACTTCCCATGCTGGCCGAACTGGTAGGGGAGGATCCCGCTTCGGTGACCGTCGAGCTTTAACTTTTTGGATGGTACATGGCTCGTCGTACGCCTTCTCAACTGAATATGCTGCTCGCCGTCGATAAGCCGGTGGGCTGCACGTCCCACGATGTGGTCTCGCAATGTCGGCGCGCCCTCCATGAGCGTCGCGTCGGCCATGCCGGCACGCTCGACCCCATGGCATCGGGTGTCATGGTGGTGGGTGTTGGCCAGGCTACTCGTTTGCTGGGCATGCTAACCCTCGATACCAAAAGCTATGTCGCCGACATCTCGTTTGGCGCCGAGACCAATACCGATGATGCGGAGGGCGAGGCGGTCCGCACGGTGGCTGTTGCCAACGAGCTCCGCGATCCTGCCTATGCCCGTGAGCGCTTGGCCGCTTTGCTGGGTCCGCAGATGCAGGTGCCGCCGGCGTTTTCGGCTATCTCGGTCAATGGCGTTCGCGCCTACAAGTCTGCTCGCGAGGGCAATGCGGTGGACCTACCTCCGCGCCCCGTCGAGGTCTATGCCGCCGACCTGATCGCCGTGGGAGGCGAAGGTGATACGTGTGTGTGGACCGTGGCGTTCTCAGTGAGCAAGGGTACCTATATCCGTGCGCTCGCTCGCGATTTGGGCCGCGCCTGCGAGAGCGCCGCGCACATTTCCGCGCTGCGCCGCACGGCCTCCGGTGTTGTTTCCATTGGCGCTTGTCATGCGGTCGAGGAGTTTTCTCCCGAGTCCGCGGCTGGCTTTGCCCTGGATCCCATTGCGGCCCTGGGCGCCACGCGTGTTGACTTGCCGGGCAATCTTGCCGACGATCTGCTCTGCGGTCGACGCATTCCCGTTGAGCGTGCGCTTGCCGATTTCGATACCTCGAAGTCGCCTTTTGCGTTGGTGCTCGATGGGGGACTCAAGGCGCTCGCCCGCATCGAGGGTGGCCGCTTTGTCATGGAGCACGTGTTTCCGCAGGCAATCGGCGGTGTTCGATGATGTTGTCCGCTCACGAGCTCGCGCGTATTTTTTTCGCGGGCGAGTCGGACGTGGCTCACATCGTTACTGCCGATGCGTTTGATAAGTGTGAGCACCTGGGTGCCGCATCGATTGCCATCGGCGTGTTCGACGGCGTTCACCGTGGACACCAGGAGCTCATTGCGGCGCTTGTTAGCGATGCGCGCGCCCATGATTGCAAGGCGGTCGTGGTCACTTTCGATCCCGATCCGGACGTTGTGGTGAGTCCTTCGCCCGCTCAAAAATTGATGACGACGGCCGACCGTCTACATGCCTTGGCTCAGACCGGGGTCGATGCGGTGGTGGCCGTTCCCTTTACGCCTGAGGTTGCGGCACTCGACCATGTTGCTTTTCTCTCGCTGGTGTCGCGTCTGGTCGACATTCGTTCGATTCGCGTTGGCAGCGACTTTAGGCTGGGTCGTGGCGGTGCTTCTGGTGTTGCCGAGATGCGCTCTTGGGGTTCCGAGCGCGGCGTTGACGTGTATGGTCACGACCTGCTTTGCGAGGGCGGTGAGGCCATTTGCGCCACCCGCATTCGTCATGAGCTGGGACAGGGCCATGTGGAGCTTGCTGCTGAGTTGCTCGGCCGCCCGTATATGCTGCGTGGCGGTGTTATTCGTGGCCGTCACGAGGGTTCTGACATGGGCTTTCCCACGGCAAACCTGCAGGTTCCCGACGGCATTCAGGTGCCTGCCGATGGTGTGTATGAGGGTCTGGTGCTCGTCGATGACATCGCGTGGCCCGCTGCCGTTAATGTCGGCCTGCCGCCGACGTATGCCGACGATGCCGCTTCATCGCATCTCGAGGCTAACTTAATTGGTTATACGGGCGACCTGTACGGCGCTTCCGTTTCGCTGGCGTTTACGCGCTGGCTGCGTCCCTCGCGTGTGTTCGAATCGCTGGATGAGTTGATCTCGACCGTCGAGGGTAATATCGAGGATATTCGTCACAACTTGGGCGAGCAGGGGGTGAGTATCCGTGATTAGCGATGAGGAAAAAGACCAGGTACGCGCTGCGTCCGACTTAGTTGCCATCGTGCAGGAAACGGTTGAGCTCAAGCCCCGCGGCCATGAGTTTTGGGGTTGCTGCCCCTTCCATGGCGAAAAGACGCCTTCTTTCCACATTATCCCCGCTACGCAGGTCTGGCACTGCTTTGGCTGCGGCGAAGGCGGCGACGTCTTCACCTATATCATGAAGCGCGAAAACCTGAGCTTTCCCGAGTCAATCCGCTATTTGGCCGATCGTGCGGGTATTGAGCTGCATGACACCGGAGATCGTCGCGAGCGCGGTACCAAGCGTGCCCGCATCTACGATCTGTGTGCCGAGACCGCCCAGTTCTACCACACCATGCTTATGCGCGGTAAGGACGGCCGTCCACGCGAGTACTTTGCCAGCCGTGGTATGGGTGGCGACGTCTGCCGCCGCTACTGCCTGGGCTTTGCACCGGGCCGCAACGCGCTGGTGTCGCACCTGTCCCAGGCGGGTTTTACCCCGCAGGAGATGATCGACGCCAACGTTGCCGTGAGCCGCGGGCGCGGGCAGCTTGCCGACCGCTTCTACGACCGCGTGATGTTTCCCATCTTTGACGAGCAGGGTCACAACATTGCCTTTGGCGGGCGCATCATGGGTGACGGCCAACCCAAGTACCTCAACACCGCCGAGACGAGCGTGTTCCATAAAAAGCGAAACCTCTATGGCTTTAACTGGGCCAAGGAGTTTATCGTCGCGCAGGATACGGCCATCGTGGTGGAGGGCTATACCGATTGTATCGCCTGCTGGGAGGCGGGGATCAAAAACGTTGTCGCCACGCTGGGCACCGCGCTCACGGAGCATCACGTCAAGACGCTCACCCGCTTTGCCAAGCGTATCGTGTATATGTTCGATGGCGATGCCGCGGGCCAGAAGGCCGCCCGTCGCGCGATTCAATTTATCGAGCAGGATTCGATGGACCTGCGCTGCGTGGTGCTGCCCGACGGCAACGACCCCATGGAGTTCATCACGGCGCATGGTGGACAGGAGCTTCAGGCGCGCATCGACGCTGCCGAGCCGCTCATGGACTTTGTCTACCGTTCGCTGCAGGAGTCGAGTGACATCACCACGCCGGGCGGTCGTGCCAAGGCGCTGGAAGATGCGCTGACGCTTATCTATCCGCTGCGCGATAGCTATATGATCGACACATACTTTATCCAGATTGCCGATCTGCTGGGTTTGGATCTGGAGACGGTTCGCGCGAGTTCGGGTCGCGTGTTTCGCGATGTCGCCAAGCGCGAAGATGCGGAACGACGTCGTGAGCAGAACTATGAACGCCAGCGGGCGCAAGCCGAGCGCTCTGGTAGCGCGGGCGGTCGGACGTCTGGTTCGCAGGGGGCATCTCGCGGTGCTTGGGCATCGGGCGCGACGCCGCCGGTGTCCGCGCCGGTCGAAGAAGAGCCGTATGACTACGTCCCGCTCGATGCCTACGGTGCCGCGCCCGTGGAGGTCGTCGACGACCTGCTGCCGATCGATGTGCCTGATGGTATGGGTGCTGTGCCTGTGACTGATGGTTCGGGCGCTCCGGCTGCGGCGGCGCCGATGGTTCTTACTGATCTTGAGCGCAAGTCCTTGGCAGGGGAGCGCGAGCTGTTGACGATGCTCACGAGCTACCCCGACCTGTTCCGCACGTATGCCGACCGCATCTGCTCTATCGAGTGGGTTGACCCACGTCACGAGTCCATCGCATGGGCCGTTCTGGCAACGCCGCCGGGAACCGATCCTGCGGCCTGCATGGATGCGGCGCGCGCGGTGTGTCCCGAGGCGGCCTCCCTTGTCAGCGCCGGGCGCATCTCGGCAACGAGTAAGCACCCGACCGAGACGAACATCGTCTTTATGCTCGATACGCTCGAGCTCTACACCATCAAGCGTCGCATGCGAGCCGCACAGGCCAAGCTGCGCCAGGACCGTTCGCTCGATGATGAGGCCCGTCGTGCGCTGACCGTGCAGGCCGCGCAGGATTCGCAGCGTCAACGCGAGCTGCAAAAGTCGATCGGCGGCGTGGCGGACCCGTTCCGTTTGATCGGTCTGGAGGCCGCAGGCACCGAACAGGCCTAGATGTTGTGGTCAACCAGCGTATTCTCGCCTATATCCAGTCCTCTTTTGGGTATAGACGCCTATGTGTGTGCTAAAGTATTGAGTCCTGTGGACTATGAAGGGAGAATCTGTGCCAAAAAAGACTGAGAGCACGGGTACTGGGCTGGAATCCTACGTTGCAAAGCTCATGGGCAACGGCTCAAACAGGACTTCGGTAACCGAGGACGAGATTCAGGTCGCCCTGAAGGATATCGATGTTTCTGACGAGCAGCTCACCGCGGTGTATTCCGCGCTGCGCAACAGCGGCATCCAGATTATCTCCGCGAGCGGTAACGACGACGCCCCCATGGACGTCGACGATGACGATAACGATACCGATACCGATACCGACGATTTCGATGACGACGACGAGCACGATTCCGGCTCGCTCGACGATCACGAGCTCAAGATGGCCCGTCAGGCCGACGCCGAGATGGGTTCTTCCAAGAGCAAGAAGAAGCGCACCGTGCGCACGTCCCGTTCACGCTCCCGCGTGCGTGGCATCGATGCCTCCACGGTGATGCTGACCGGCGATCCGGTTCGTATGTACCTCAAGGAGATCGGCAAGGTCGACCTGCTGACCGCCTCCGAAGAGGTCGATCTGGCCATGAAGATCGAGGCCGGTCTCGAGGCCACCGAGAAGCTCGAGGCCGCCGATGCCGGTGAGCTCGAGCTCACGCGTGCCGAGATGCGTCGTCTTACGCGCATTGAGAACGTCGGCCTCGAAGCCAAGCAGGCGCTCATCAGCGCAAACCTGCGTCTGGTCGTCTCCATCGCCAAGCGCTATGTCGGCCGCGGCATGCTGTTCCTTGACCTGATCCAGGAGGGCAACCTCGGTCTGATTCGCGCCGTCGAGAAGTTCGACTACCAGAAGGGCTTCAAGTTCTCCACGTACGCCACGTGGTGGATCCGTCAGGCCATTACGCGCGCTATCGCCGACCAGGCCCGTACCATCCGTATTCCCGTGCATATGGTCGAGACTATCAACAAGCTCGTCCGCGTGCAGCGCCAGCTCCTTCAGGACCTGGGTCGCGACCCGACCCCCGAGGAGATCGGTGCCGAGATGGACATGAGCGCCGACCGCGTCCGCGAGATCCAGAAGATCTCGCAGGAGCCCGTGTCGCTCGAGACCCCCATCGGCGAGGAAGAGGATTCCCAGCTGGGCGACTTCATCGAGGACTCCCAGGCTATCGTTCCGCCCGATGCTGCCAGCTTCTCCATGCTGCAGGAGCAGCTCACCCAGGTGCTCGACTCGCTTGCCGATCGTGAGCGCAAGGTTATCGAGCTGCGCTTTGGCCTTGTCGACGGGCATCCCCGCACGCTCGAGGAAGTCGGCCGCGAGTTTGGCGTCACGCGCGAGCGCATCCGCCAGATCGAGTCCAAGACCCTGGCCAAGCTTCGTCACCCGAGCCGCAGCAGCAAGCTGAAGGACTACATCGAGTCTTAGGGTTGCGGCGTTCTACCGAACGCCGTAACTGGCCGATGCTGCAAACCCGCCAGAGCGGCAATCTGCCTTTCAACTTCGGCGGCATGACCAAAAGGTCAATGCCGCCTTGTTTCAAGGCACCTTGCTCGCTCTGGCGGGTTTTCGCTCATATGACCCAATCCGCTGTCAAGAGCCACAATGGCCCCGCCGACCGCTTGCAATCGGTCGGCGGGGCCTGCCGTTAAACCCGTCCCGGTCCGCCCCCGGCATGTCATCGACGCCTTCGGCTCAGTCTCATATCCGCGGATACCGTTCTGTCGGCCCGCACTCCATTCCTTCGGCGGGGTTCCCCAAGTCTGTCGAGGCGCATGCGGAGGGCTCCGCGCGCACAGCGAAATAGGGGGTATCCCCGAAGGCCGCCCGGCTCGCCGGGGCGGGGGCTATGTCTATTCCGCGCCCTCCCGGCACATCATGCCGAGGGCCCAGAGCTACCTCACGAGCTCGGCCGCGGTGGCCGCGTTAGCCTTCGCCTGGGGCATGCCGCGGGCGAGCATCTCCTCGCGCCGCCGCAGGAGCCGCTCGGACCCCTTCCTCCCGTGCATCCTTATCTCGAGGGGCACGCCCGTGTCCCTCGGCATGAGCTTCGGCTGGTGCCGCGCCGCGGCGTAGCACCATGAACCCTCAACGGCCAGCTTCCTCACGAGCGCGTTGCCCGCACCGCTGATGCCTCCGAGCCGCACGGAGTCGCCGCTCGACCTCTGACTCGGCGCGAGGCCGAAATAGGCCGTGACCTGCCTTCCGGAACGGAACCTCGTGAAGTCGCCGACCTCGGCCGAGAAGGCTGCGGCCAGCGCGAAGGCGCAGCCCTTGATCGACTGGAGGGCGGCCACCTCCGCGGCGATCGGGCTGGCATCCACGGCCGCCCTGTACTCGGAGAGCAGATCCGCCCGGGCCTCCGCCGCGGCCTCGACCTCGCTCCTCAGAGCGGCGAGCGTCCGAACCCCGCCATCGTCCTCCGGCCTGACCTTGTCGAGCCACCTCAGGAAGTCGTAGGTCCAGTACTTCCTCGGGTTGCCGGCGGGCGTGGTGCCGCCGTAGGCGAACCCTCGCTTTGCGAGGAAGGCGAGCAGCCGCTGCTTGGCGGTCGCCAGGCGCGCGGTCGCCCCGTCGTAGGCGCCGGCGAGGTCCCTGATGCCCTCGACCTCGGGGGAGGGGACCCATACGGGGGAGATGTCGTGGGCGAGTATCGCCTTGGCCATCCTGGCGGCGTCGTTCCTGTCGTTCTTGGAGGCCGAGTCGGCGGCCGACCTGGGTATCTTCGAGACCGCGGCGACGACACACTCGACGCCGAGCCCGGCGAGCTCCCTCTGCGGGGCGAAGCCGGGGTAGCCGCTCTCGTAGGCCGCGAGCGACGGCCCGGGGAACCCACCCATCCACCCGGCGATCTCGCCCCAGGGGTTGCCGGGGAACCTCCTCGTCACGGCCTCGCCGGTGTCCGCGTCGAGGGCGCAGACGGTGGTCGACCTCAGGTGGACGTCCATCCCGAACGCGGTAGAATACTTTGGCATGGGAGCCTCCCAACCTCGTTGCGGCGCGGCTGCGCCTATGGCACTTCAACATCATTGTCGCAGCCCCGACCCGCGGTCACGAGCGGGGGCTCCTATCTTTTTAGTGCCCTCGGATTGGGTCATAGTGTCTGTCCGTCCTCTATCTGCGGCGTTGCTATGGCTGTCAGTTGTGCGACAGTTTGGGGGTGGTTATTGGGGACAGACTTAAATGAGTAGTCGTTGGGGACGTTCTTGAATGACTAGTCGTTTAAGAACGTCCCCAATGACTAGGTCGGAAAAAATCTCAAAAAAGTTCTTGCCCTGCGCTGATTCGTCCGTATAATAAATTTCGTTGCTTGAGAGCACGCACCTATTCCTCGGTAGCTCAATGGTAGAGCACGCGGCTGTTAACCGCGCTGTTGTAGGTTCGAGTCCTACCCGGGGAGCCAGAATTTCTCAGCCCATTCCGCTGGGCTTTTTAATTCCTCGGTAGCTCAATGGTAGAGCACGCGGCTGTTAACCGCGCTGTTGTAGGTTCGAGTCCTACCCGGGGAGCCAGGTTGTAGAACCCGTCGCTTATGCGGCGGGTTTTTTCATGCCGCGACCACTTGACTCGAACGTTGCCATATCAACATTTCGTGTCGAGGATGTAATCCCGCGACCCATCACCTCAACATGGCGCGGTCGTTGTAGAATATTGCAATGATTGCTCCCACGACATGGTGCCGTGAGCACCAGATAAGGAGATTCTTGTGTCTGAGACCATTAACGGCAGCCTGAGCGTCTCGAACGACGTTATTGCCGATATTGCCGGTTATGCCGCGATGACGTGCTATGGCGTCGTCGGTATGGCTGAGCAGCTCCAAGGCGCCGAGAGCGTGCGCCTGCTTGCCGGTCAGCGCCTCCGCAAGGGCGTGCTTGTCTCCGCCGACGAGAACGGCCTTACGGTCGATCTTCACGTCGTGCTCGAGAACGGCGTCAACATGAAGTCCGTCTGCCACAATCTTTCGAGCTCCGTTGCCTTCACCCTGCAGGAGATCGCCCAGATCGACCCCGCCAGCCTTAAGATCGGCATCCATATCGACGCGCTCAAGAGCCGTCTGAACTAGCATCCGAAAACGGAGATTCAAATACCCATGATTGCAAAGACCATTCGCACCTGTTTTCCGATCGCTGCGGCTGCCGTTTCCGACAAGGCCGAGGAGATCAACAAACTCAACGTCTTCCCCGTACCCGATGGCGATACCGGCACCAACATGTCGCTCACGCTCGCCTCGGTGACCAAGGAGCTCTCCGCCCTTCCTGCCGACGCCGACATGGAGGCCATCGCCGGTGCCATCACCCATGGCTCCCTGATGGGTGCCCGTGGCAACTCCGGCGTCATCACCTCGCAGATTCTGCGTGGTGTGGCCGAGGGCCTTGTCTCTGCCGATGAGCCCATCACTTCCGCCAACATCGCCTATGCGTTCCGCCGAGCCGTCAAGGTTGCCTTCCAGGCAGTGCGTAAGCCCATCGAGGGTACGATCCTCACGGTGCTGCGCGACGTCTCGACCAAGGCAGACGAGTGCGAGAAGAAGAAGTTCTCGGCCGAGGACGCGCTCGACGCCATCGTCGTCGAGGCCTATCAGTCCGTCGCCCGTACGCCCGACCTGCTGCCCGTTCTGAAGGAGAACGGCGTGGTCGACTCCGGCGCCTTTGGATTTGCCATCTTCCTTGAGAACTTTGTTGCCGCCGCGCTTGGTCGCAGCACCGTTGTCGAGGATTTCTCCGCCACGTTTGACTCCGCTGGCTCTGCCCGCGACGCGGCCCTCGACCGCGTTGAGATCGAGGCCAACGACGACTGGGAGGGCTCGGAGTTCCGTTACTGCAATGAGTTCCTGTTTAAGGCAGACGCCCCGTTTGACGAGGACGAGTGCCTTAAGTTCCTGGGCTCCATGGGCGACTGCGAGCTACTCGTGGGCGCTTACCCCGATTACAAGATTCACGTGCACTCCAACACCCCCAACCTGGTGCTCGAGCATATGCTGCAGCTTGGTCAGATTTACGAGGTCTTTATCCACAACATGGAGATGGAGGCCCACGACCGTACCGCCAAGATCCACGAGGACCAGGAAAAGGCCGCCGAGCCCGCCAAGGCGCTGGGCTTTGTCGCCGTTGCCGCCGGTTCCGGCGAGGCAGACATCCTCAAGTCCCTCGGCGTCGACGTGATCGTGTCGGGTGGCCAGACCATGAACCCCTCGACTGCAGACTTGCTGGGCGCCGTTGACCAGGTCAACGCGACCTCGGTCATCATCCTGCCCAACAACGGCAACATCCGCATGGCTGCCGAGGCCGCTGCCTCAGCCTGCACCGACAAGAAGGTAGCCGTCGTTCCCACCAAGACCGTCCCGCAGGCCTTCTCCGCGCTGTTCGCGGTCCTGCCCGATTCCGAGCTCGAGGATGCCGTCGCCGCTATGGTCGACGCCATCAGCGAGGTTCGCGATGGCGAGGTCACCCGTGCCGTGCGCGATTCCAGCGCCTCCGACGGCTCGCCGATTCACTCCGGTGACGTCATGGGTATCATCGCCGGCTCCATCGACGTGGTCGGCTCCGACGTGAAGCAGGTCACGCTCGATTGCATCAACCGTATGCAGGAGGAAGAGGAGGGCGACGCGCTGACGATTCTGGCCGGCGAGGAACTGTCCGATGAGGCCTTCCAGGAGATCGTAGACGCCATTGAGGAGGCTCAGCCCGATTTGGAGATCGACGCCCATCGTGGCGAGCAGCCGCTCTATCCCGTGATCTTCTCGATCGAGTAGGCTCTGCCCATGTCCGAGCTGTGCTCCGTGCCGCGCGTCTCGGAGCGCTTTGCCCAGAGCAATGCGCTCGACGAAGATATCGCGCGACTCAAATATGTTTCAGGTAAACGTGAGGAGGCCCTTCGCCGTCTGGGAATTCGGACGGTGGGGGACCTCCTTCTCCATATCCCTCATCGTTACCTCGACTTTACTCGTTCGTGGTCCATCGAGATGGCGCCCATCGGTACCGTGTGCACTATCATCGCCACGGTCGACCGCATCGTCCAAAAGCAGCCGCGTCCGCGCATGCAGGTGACCGAGGTCTCACTCGTTGACGAGACGGGCGTGCTACAGGTCGCCTTTTTCCGCCAGCCCTGGATTGCCCAGCAGCTTAAGCAGGGCGACCGCCTGGCCGTGATGGGCAAGGTTGAGTTTGCCTACGGTTTTAAGCAGATGGCCTCGCCGCACTTTGAAAAGCTCGAGGAAGGGCGTGCCGCAGGCACTATCCTGCCGGTCCATTACGTCAGTGATGGCGTGAGCCAGGCGTGGATGCGCCGCATCGTAAGCGGCGCGCTCGAGGTCGTCGGCAATCCCTTTGATCCCATTCCGGCACGCTTACGCGTTAAGCGTCGCCTGATGAGCAATGCTCGTGCGCTTCGATCGATCCACTTTCCCTCGAGCATGGCTGAGCGCGACATCGCACGCCGGCGTCTTGCCTACGAGGAGTGTCTCTACCTGCAGCTGGCGCTGCGTCTGCGCAACGACGGCGGCCTGGTCGATGTGGTGCCCTATGCCCACACCGCGGGCGAGCACCTGGTCGCGCTCAAGCAGGCCCTGCCGTTTTCGCTGAGCGACGAGCAGGAGGCCGCGTTCCAGGATATCCTGCGCGATATGTGCGATGGCGGGCGCATGATGAACCGCCTGCTGCTGGGCGATGTCGGTACCGGTAAGACCGCCGTTGCCGCCTGCGCGCTGGCTGTGGCTGCCGATGGCGGTACGCAGGCCTGCGTTATGGCGCCCACGGGCGTGCTGGCGCGCCAATATGCCGATAAGACCGGCCCTCTGCTCTCGCAGGCCGGCATGTCCTGGGCACTTCTGACGGGTGCCACGCCGGCCGCAGAGCGCGAGCGCATCCATGCGCAGCTGGAATCGGGCGAGCTTGACGTGCTCTTTGGCACCCATGCGGTGCTTTCGGATAACGTTGCGTTCAAGCATCTGTCGCTTGTCGTCATCGACGAGCAGCACCGGTTTGGCGTCGGCCAACGCAACGCCCTACGCGCGAAGGGCCCCGGTGCGGACCTGCTCGTTATGACGGCCACGCCTATCCCGCGCACGTTGGCGCTCTCGGTCTATGGCGACCTGGATACGAGCATCATCCGCCATCGTCCCATTCCGGGTGCCGGCGTGACGACGCGCGTCCTCACCGAGTCGAGTCGCGACCTGGCCTATGGCGCCATCCGTGAGGCGCATGAAAAGGGTCAGCAGGCCTACGTGATTTGCCCGCTCGTGGAGCCGAGTGACTCGGCCGATGAGCTGGAAGACGTGCCCGGTATTGCCCGCGACGATGAGGGCCGCGTGACGGTTCCCGTACCGCTGCACGATACGGCGACCGAGCTCGATCGCCTGCGTCTGGCGTTGCCGGGCCTTGCCATCGAGCGCCTTCACGGCCGTATGCCAGCGGGGGAGAAGGACCAGGTTATTGATGCCTTTAAGCGTGGCGAGATTGACGTGCTCGTCTCGACTACGGTGGTCGAGGTGGGCGTCGACGTGCCTAACGCCACCGTCATGGTCATCGAGAACGGCGAGCGCTTTGGTTTGGCTGCCCTGCACCAGCTGCGCGGTCGCGTGGGCCGCGGCAGTGTGTCGGGCACGTGCCTGGTCATGACGCACTCCAAGGGCAACGGCGGCGCGTCGGCAGCACAAGATCGCCTGCAATCGCTCGAAAAAACTTCGGATGGTTTTACGCTTGCCCAGATGGACCTGCGTCTGCGTCACGAGGGCGAAATCCTGGGTTACCGTCAGCACGGCGGCGTGACCTTGCGCTTTGTGGACCTGGACGCCGATGAGGACCTTATCGAATGGGCCCATTTGGACGCGGTCGAGCTCTTGCGGTATGCTTGCACCCTTGACTCCGTGGCGACGCGCCCCCTGCGCGATGCGGTCGCCATGCGATATCGACACATTTTTAAGGAGGTCAGCGGAGGATGAGAATCATCGGCGGTGAATGGCGCGGTCGCAAAATCGAAGAGCCGCGCGGTCGCGATGTTACGCGTCCGACGACCGACCGCGTGCGCGAAGCGTGCGCATCCATGGTCCTATCGGCCTTTGACTTTGATTTGGACGAGGTCCGCGTACTGGATGCCTTTGGCGGCTCCGGTGCCCTAGGCATTGAGATGCTCTCGCGGGGAGCCCGTTCGCTCACGACGTTCGAGATCGATCGGAATGCCGCGCGGCTCATTACCAAGAATATCGAGTCGCTCTGCCGTGACCGTGCGCGTTGGCGCGTGGTAACGGGCGACATGCTGGCGAGCGCCTCGCGCGGTCGTGTGCCGGGCGGCCCCTTTGATCTGGTCCTGCTCGACCCGCCCTATGCTTTTGGTGCCGAGCCGGTCGAGGAACTGCTGCAGAACCTGGCTCAGCAGGGTCTGCTTGCACCTGGCGCTTATGCCCTGTTTGAGCATGCCGCCGCCGATGCCGGCGCGCATCCGGCAGGCTTTGAGATCGTGCGCGAGAAGCGCTACGGCATTACCTCGGTCGACCTGCTTCGTTGGGTCGGCAACGGCGAGGATGATGGTATCGATAGCGACGCACCCACGGAGGACGCCCATGAATGACACTATCAACCGCGTGATTGTCCCGGGCACCTTCGATCCCATCACATTTGGCCATATCGACGTCATCCGCCGTGCCCGCCGCATCTTTCCCAGCGTGATCGTCGCTGTCGCCGAGTCGCAGGGTAAAAACGGTGTGGGCACCACGTTTATGCTGGATGAGCGCGTGGCGCTGGCTCGCGAGGCGCTCGGTGATATCGACGGCGTCGAGGTCCTGCCCTTTACCGGCCTCTTGGTCGACTTCGCTCGCGAGCAGGGGGCGGGGGCCGTGGTCAAGGGCCTGCGCGCCATGACCGACTTTGAGTACGAGCTGCAGCAGGCAGACCTCAACTATCGCTTGGATAACGAGCTTGAGTCCATCTTTGTCATGAGTGCGCCGCAGTACGGCTATATCTCGAGTTCGGTCGTTCGCCAGATCGCCTCGCTCGGCAGCGATGTATCGACGTTTGTCCCGCCCAACGTGGTCGAAGCGCTCAGACACCGCTTTTCGTGACGTTTTTTATTGCCTGGTGGCATGTGGTAAACTAGCACGATGATATGTTACCTATGAAAGGAGACCGGATGCCGGGCGAGAATTTTCCTGGCGATAGGATCGTCAGCTTGGTCGATGAGCTCGAAGGGCTGATCGAGGAAGCCAAGCCGCCTTTCGGCAAGAACGCTCAGTTCAAGGTCATCGACGCCGACGTGTTCTTCAACATCCTCGACGAGATCCGCATGAGCTATCCCGAGGAGTGGCAGAAGTCCCGCCGTATCCTTAAGGAGCGCGAGGAGCTTATGGCATCCGCCGCCGCTCAGGCCGATTCCATCATCGCCGACGCTCAGCAGCAGGCCCTCACCATTGCCGGTGAGCAGGAGATCGTCCGTCTGGCACAGCAGCAGGCCGACGACATCCGCGATCGTGCCCAGCAGTACGAGCGCGAGACGCGTTATGCTGCCGAGGACTACGCAGAGCAGGTCTTTACGCACCTGGAGGAGAACCTCAAGAGCCTGACCGGCACCGTTACCCGTTGCCGTCAGCAGCTCAACGAGGGTGCCGCCCAACAGAATGGTCAGTGGTAATGGCTGAGTTCCCGAGCGTTACCGTCGATCTTTCTGAGCAGCTCGAGTTTCCTGGTGATTCGTATCCGCTGACCGGCAAGGTTGATGTTGCCACCTACACGGTGGGCGAGAAGGAGTACCAGCTACAGGACGGCATCGACTACGACGTTGTCTTTACCAATGCCGGCACCGGTGTCTTGCTCACGGGCATGGTCCGCGCGCACGCCACCGGCGAGTGCGACCGTTGCCTGGAGCCTGCCTCGTTTGATATCGCCGGCGAGATCGAGGAGTTCTACCTCTTCGAGGAGCCCGAGGATCCCGAGACCTACGAGGTCGGCTACGAGCTCCTGGGTGAGGACCGCATCGTCGATCTGGGTGAGCCCATCAACGACGCGGTCGTCATGGACACGCCGTTTGTCGTTCTGTGCAAGCCCGATTGCCGCGGCCTGTGCCCCACTTGCGGTTGCAATCTCAACGTCGAGCAATGCGATTGCGCCGCCCAGGCAGAGGCAGAATGGGCCGCTGCCACGGAAAATCCATTTGCAGCATTGAAGAATCTCAAGCTCGATGAGTAAAACTGTGGTAGTATCGCTACTTGCGCGTAATCGCCACACTGGATAGTTCATAAGGAAGGTCACTATGCCCGTACCTAAACAAAAGCAGGGTCGTATCCGCACTCACACCCGTCGTTCCGCCAACATGAAGATCTCGGCTGCGGCTCAGTCCACGTGCCCCCGTTGCGGCGCTGTCAAGCTTCCGCACCACGTGTGCCCCAGCTGCGGTTTCTACAAGGACCGCGAGGTTATCGTTACCGAGTAACGGTATACTCTGGATGCGATGCCGTTCCAAATGGAACCACAATGGCCGGCTCAATGAGTCGGCCATTTTTGTATAAGGAGTATGTATATGAGTAACGTTCGCGTTTGTGTAGACGTTGTGGGCGGAGACGAGAAACCTCAGGTTGTTCTCGATGGTATCGAGGCAGCACTTGCCGCCGATTCCGATATCGAGGTCTTGGCAGCTGGCCCCGCTGAAATCGTTAATCCCTTTGCTGCTTCCCATGCACGTGTTGAGGCCCTTGAGGCACCCGACGTTATCGCCATGGATGACGATCCCATTCGCGCCGTGATGACCAAGCGTAAATCGTCGATCGTGTTGTCGTGCCGCGCCATCAAGAAGGGAAATGCGGACGCGTTCTTCTCTGCCGGCTCGACCGGTGCCATGACTGCTGCCGCCACCGCCTATGTGACGCCGTTTAGATATATGGCCGAAGGCAAGAAGCAGCCGGTACGTCCCTGTCTGACCAATGCGCTACCCAATCGCGCCGGCGGTCTGACGGTGCTGTGCGATATGGGCGCCAACCCCGATGTTGAGGTGGACGATATGGTGCGCTTTGCGCAGATGGGCAGCGCCTATGCCCGCGTCGTCTTGGGCGTTGAGCATCCTCGCGTAGGTCTGCTCGCCAATGGCACCGAGGACGAGAAGGGCTCCAACTTTACCAAGGCCTGCTTCCCGGCCATGAAAGCCGCCGTTCCCGGCTTTGTGGGTAACTGCGAAGGCACCGATCTTACGTCGGGCAATTTTGACGTCGTGGTCGCCGACGGCATGTCGGGCAATATTGCGCTCAAGGCCACCGAGGGCGCTGCCAAGTTTTTGCTGCAGGAGCTCAAGGGCGCCTTTATGGCCTCGCTCGGCACCAAGATCGCCGCGCTGCTCATCAAAAAGCAGATGCGCGGGATTAAGGCTAAGCTCTCTGGTGATGCCAAGGGCGGCGCGATTCTTTTGGGCCTGCGTGGCGTGGTCCTAATCGGCCATGGCGCCACCTCGGTCGATGCTGTTAAAAACGGTACGCTCGCGGCGGCCGAAGCCGTGCGCGCGGGGCTGGTCGAGAACGTCGCCAACTCCATGGACGGCATCGTTTTGTAAGAGCGAGTTAGAGTGCTGTTATGTGCCTCGCGGCCTGCTTCGTGGGGTAGAATCAGAACCGTGTCTTGGTACCGCCCGGGCGGTACCATTCTTTTGGTATTCATGCACTATGAGAGGAAGCGCTATGGACCGCTCCGAAATCTTCGACAAGATCGCCGAGGTCGCTGCTGACGTTCTGGGCGTCGATGTTGCCGAAATTAGCGATGAGACCACCTTTGACGATCTCGATGCCAACTCGCTCGAGCGCCTGCAGCTGGTTACGGCTATCGAGGACGAGTTCAACCTCGAGATCGATGACGAGACTCTGCTCTCGCTCAACTCTGTCGCCGACGCCGTCGACGCGATCGAAAACGCCAGGGAGGCCTAGGTCTTGGCTTTGTCTGAACGACTTACGCGTGCCCAGGAAATCCTGGGCCACGAGTTCAATAATAAGGTGCTTCTGCGCGCGGCGCTTACGCATCCCTCGGCAGTCGAGGGCCAGCCGGTTTCTGCCAGCTATGAGCGCCTTGAGTTCTTGGGCGATTCCATTTTGGGCGCCGTCGTTGCCCGTTCGCTCTTTGAGTCCTATCCGGAGTTTGACGAGGGCAAGCTCACGCGCCTGAAGGTGTCGCTTGTCTCGGGCGCTACGCTATCCGAGGTGTCGCATGAGCTGGGCATCGACGACATCATCATATTTGGTGCCTCCGAGACCGGTACCGGCGCGCGCGGCCTGCACTCGGCGCTCGAGAACGTCTACGAGTCGCTCGTGGGTGCGCTGTACCTGGATGCCGGCTGGGATGTTGCGGCGGACTTTATCCATCGTACGCTCAAACCGCACCTGGCCTCCGAGCGTGCCGAGCACCCTGCGAACCCCAAGTCGTTCTTGCAGGAGTGCGTGCAGGCAGACGGCCATGAGCCTCCCGCGTATAAGCTGGTCGGCTCCGAGGGCCCCGCGCATGCGCCCACCTTTACCGCTGTGGTGCTCATCGACGGTATTCGCCAGGGTCGCGGCTCCGGCTCCTCAAAGAAGGAAGCCGAGGGAGCCGCTGCACTCGAGGCACTTGACCGCATGGGCTACACCACCAACGGCGTGATTCTCAACAAGAAGCCTGTTTAAGCGAGGAACCGTGTATCTCAAGTCCCTCACGCTCAAAGGGTTCAAGTCGTTTGCCGACCGCGCCCATATGACGTTTGAGCCGGGCCTGACCGTCATCGTCGGCCCCAACGGCTCGGGAAAATCGAACATCTCTGACTCGATTCTGTGGGTCCTGGGCGAGCAGAGCGCCAAGCAGCTGCGCGGCCAGGCCATGGAGGATGTCATCTTCTCGGGCTCGTCAGCGCGCAAGCCGGTGGGTGTCGCCGAGGTCACGCTGGTGCTCGATAACTCGGACCATATGCTGCCCGTCGACTTTGACGAGGTCGCCATCACCCGTCGTATGTATCGCTCGGGCGAAAGCGAGTACCTCATCAACTCGAGTCCGTGCCGCCTGATGGACATTCAGGACATCCTGCACGATTCGGGCTTGGGCAAGGATACGCATTCCATCATCAGCCAGGGCAAGCTCGACGCCATTTTGCAGAGCCGCCCCGAGGAGCGCCGCGCCCTCATCGAGGAGGCCGCCGGCATCTCCAAGCACAAGCGCCGCAAGGAGCGTGCGCTCAAAAAGATTAAGTCGATGGACGAGCACCTGACGCGTGCCCGCGACATCAATAAGGAAATTGCCCGTCAGCTGCGACCGCTGGAGCGTCAGGTCGATCGTGCGCGCAAGTACAAAGAGCTGTCCTCGCGCGCGAACGAGCTTACGCAGATGCTAGCCGTCGACGAGCTGCGTTCGCTGCAGTCGCAGTGGAACGACCTGGAGAGCCGCTCCAAGGAAGGCGCCGCCGAGCTGGAGCTTGCGCAGTACCGCATGGGCGAAAAGGAGCGCGAGCTCGAGAAGCTCCAGGTCATGCTCGAGGAAAAGGGCCTGTTTGTGGGCGATCTGGGCGAGCAGCGCCGCCATATGCAAGATGTGGTCGGTCGCATTAACTCCGATATGCGTCTGCTCGAGGAAAAGGGCCACAACATGGTGTCGCGCCTGTCCGACATGCGCGGGCAGATTTCGAGCTCCGAGCATCAGCGTCGTCGCGTGGTAGAGGAGCTCGAGGATGCACGTGCGCAGCTTGAGGAAGTGACCGGCGCGCACATGCAGGCCCAGGAGGACGTTGACGCCGCCGGACCTGCCGCCGCCGAGCTCCACGAGCGTCGCGTTGCGCTCGACAATCAGATTTCGCAGCTTACGCGTGAGCAACGCGATGTGCAGCGTGTGGCCGATAACGCGGCGCTCGAACTCGCCAAGGTGAAGGACTCGCTGAGCAACGCCGAGGTCGAGGACAACATGTACGCCTCACGCCTGGAGCAGATCGACGAGCAGCTCGAGGAAGTCACGGCCTCACTCGAGAGCCGTCGCGACCGCGCCGAGGAGCTCGACAGTGCACTTGATCAGGCCCGTCAAGCTCAGTTTGATGCTCGCGAGGCTACCGAGGTCGCCCGTGCAGCCCTTAAGGACCTGCGTGCCCGCGAGAGCGAGGCGCGCAACAAACTGTCCGAGGTGCGCTCGGAGCTTGCCAGCCAAAAGAAGCTCGATGCCCGCATGGCTGACAGCTCGCCGCTGGTGAGCCGTCTGATGGGTGCGCTGGGCGACGATGTCTCGGGTCGTCTGGGCGACGTGCTCGAGGCCCCGCGTGAGCTTGAGGGCCTGGTTGAGCAATTGCTCGCCGGTGATATCGATGCGCTGCTGTTCGACGATGCGTCCGCGCTTGAGCGTGCCGGTCGTGCCGCTCTGGACCAGAAGAAGGCCTCGGGCGAGGCGCTGCTGGTCGCGCGCGGTGTGAGCGCCTCTGCTGCCGCTAAGGGCGCTGCCGGTTCCCGCCTGGTCGATCGCCTGTCCGTACGCGCCGGCTATGGCCCGGTTGTCGAGGCGCTGCTCGGCGGCTATTACGTTGTCGACGACTTGGCGGCTGCGCTGTCGGCGCCGGTCGTTGACGGCGTGACTTACGTGACCCCCGATGGCGCCCGCGTCGCCTGCGGCGGCCTGGTGCGTGTGGGGCTCGACGCCGGCGAGGCTTCGGGTGCTTTGGAGCGCAAGCGTCGCATTCGCGAGCTGGAGGGTCTGGAACCCGATCTGGCTGCTGTGTTTGATCATGTGTCGGATCAGGTCGTCGAGGCCAATGCGGCCGTCGAAGAGGCGCGTGCCGCTGAGGGCGATGCCGCCGGCGAGATCGCCCGTCTTGAGGGCGAGCGCCGCTCGCTGCTCTCCGAGATTGGCCGCCTGGAGCAAAGCGCCAACAACGCCGAGGTCGAGCGCGTGCGCATCTCCAAGCGCCGCGAGCAGGCCGCCGAGGCCGTTCGCGCTGCGCGTCCGCGCGTGGACGAGCTCACCCGCTCGCGTGACGAGGCCCGAGCGCAGGCAAGCGATCTTGGCCTTCAGATTGCCGAAGCCAACGACGAACTCGACCGCGTTCGCCGTGACGATTCCGAGGCCGCCGGCAAGCTCGCCGACGCTAAGGTGCGCCTTGCTCAGACGAGCGAGCGCCTTCGTTCGCTGAGGGGCCGCGTGCCCGATCTTGAGCATCGTCTGGAGGGTATCGATCGTCGTATCCGCGGGACTCGTCAGGCCTCGCGCTCGCTCGAGCTGCTGCGCCTTCGCGTCGATCCCATGCACGAGCGCTATTCGGCCCTGCTGGAGCGCGCGTCGGATTGGGCAGCGCGTCTGCGTGACCAGGCCTCTCTGGAGGAGGCGGACTCCGCTTCGCTCAAGAAGACCATCGAGGATGCCAAGGCAGAGGTTGCCCGCGCTAAGGAGAAGGTCGATACCGCCACCGCCACGCAAAACGAATTTAAGGTCGCGCGTGGCAAGCTCGAGGTGCAGGTAGAGGCCGCCATTAAGGCCATTACCGCCGATGGCAACACGGTACTCGAGGAAGCGCTTATGCTTCCTGCGCCCACGGACCGCGACGCCGCCGAGCGCGAGCTCAACCAGCTTGTGCGCCAGATCAACAACCTTGGTCCCGTGAACCAAGTTGCCATGGAGGAGTACGAGCAGCTCAAGCGCCGCGCTGACTACATCGAGGAGCAGCTGGCCGATCTGGAGAGCGCGCGTAAGGCGCTCACCAAGATCACGGTGGCCATTGATCGCAAGATGCGCAAGGCGTTTCTGGTGACGTTTGAGAAGGTCGACGCGAACTTCCGCGAGATCTTCGCTATGCTGTTCCCGGGTGGCCAGGCTCATCTGGAGATGACCGATCCCGAGCATCCGGCCGAGACGGGTATCGAGGTCGTGGCGCAGCCGCGCGGCAAGCGCATCACCAAGATGATGCTCATGTCGGGTGGCGAGAAGAGCCTGACGGCGCTCGCCCTGCTCTTTGCCGTGTATCGCACGCGCACGGTGCCGTTCTATGTGCTGGACGAGGTCGAGGCCGCGCTCGACGACGCCAACCTGTCCAAGCTCATCGGCGCCCTCGATGTGCTGCGTTCCGATACGCAGCTCTTGGTAATCTCGCATCAGCGCCGTACTATGGAGGATGCTGACGTTCTCTACGGTGTCTCGATGCAAGCCGACGGCGTCAGTCGCGTCGTCTCGCAAAAACTCGATCGCGAAACCGGAAAGGTCGTGAATGCATAATGGGATTCTTTGACGCTCTCTCGCGCGGACTTGAGCGCAGCCGCGAGGCCCTCAACGAGGTCTTCTACTTTGGCGGCGAGGTCGACGAGGACTTTTGGGAGGACCTTGAGGACACCCTCGTTATGGGTGACATGGGTGCCGAGGTCGCTATTCAGGTCTCCGATGACCTGCGCGATGCCGCAGCCAAGAAGAACCTCAAGACCGCACCGCAGCTTCGTCGCGCTCTGGCCGAGCAGCTTGAGCAGCACTTTGTGCCCATCGAGCGCGATCCGTTCTCCGATACGCCGAGCTGCGTGCTGTTTGTGGGCATCAACGGTGCCGGCAAGACCACGACGGTCGGCAAGATTGCGAGCGCCATGGCTTCCCGCGGCAAGAATGTCGTGATCGGTTCGGCCGATACCTTCCGCGCCGCCGCCATCGAGCAGCTCGATGTGTGGGGCCAGCGCGCCGGTGTTCCCGTCATCAAGCGCGACCGCGGCTCCGACCCGGCGAGCGTTTGTTACGACGTGCTCGACGAGGCCGACAGGCGCGGCAGCGACCTGGTGCTTATCGACACCGCCGGTCGTCTGCATACGAGCCCCGAGCTCATGCGCGAGCTCGCCAAGGTGGTCAACGTGACGCGTAAGCGCGCCGCCAATATGGCCGCCGGTCCCATGCCGGTCTCGGTCGTGCTTGTGATCGATGCCGCCACCGGCCAGAACGGTCTGAACCAGGCGCTCGAGTTTAACGAGGCGCTGGGCCTGGACGGTATTATCATGACTAAGCTGGACGGCACGGCTAAGGGCGGTATCGCCATGGCCGTGGCCGAGAAGCTCAAGCTCCCGATCCTGCGCATCGGCGTGGGCGAGCAGGTCGATGACCTGCAGGAGTTTAACGCCAAAGATTTCTGCCGCGCCCTGGTGGGCGAGTCCAACTAAGGAGTGACTAGTGTTTGATTCTCTGAGCGATCGCCTCAATGACACATTTGACCGCCTGCGTGGCAAGGGTAAGCTGACCGAGGCCGACATCACCTCGGCCATGCGCGACATTCGCATGGCGTTGCTCGAGGCCGACGTCAACTTTAAGGTTGTCAAGGAGTTCGTCGCCAAGACCAAGGAGCGCTGCATGACCGCCGAGGTCATGGAGTCGTTGTCGCCGGCGCAAAACGTCGTCAAGATCGTGCTCGACGAGCTCACCGAGATGCTCGGCTCAACCGAGAGCAAGCTCGTCTTTAGCAACCGCATTCCCAATGTCATTATGCTCGTGGGCCTGCAGGGCTCCGGTAAGACCACGGCAGCCGTAAAGCTTGCCTACCTGCTCAAGAAGCAGGGCCGCTCGCCGTTGCTCGCAGCGTGCGACGTCTACCGTCCCGCCGCTGCCGACCAGCTGGCCACGCTCGGTGGCGAGATTGGCGTACCGGTCTTCCGCGGCGACGGTGCGCACCCGGTCGACATTGCCAAGGGTGCCATCCAGGAGGCCGTCGACCACCTGCGTGACGTGGTCATCGTCGATACCGCCGGTCGTCTTCAGATCGACGAGCAGATGATGCAGGAGGCCGTTGACATCAAGAAGGCCGTCAAGCCCGACCAGGTGCTGATGGTCGTCGACGCCATGACCGGCCAGGACATCGTCAACGTCGTCTCGACCTTTGCCGATCGCACCGACTTTGACGGCGTGATCATCTCCAAGCTCGACGGTGACGCCCGTGGCGGTGGCGCACTTTCGGTACGTCAGGTGACCGGCAAGCCCATCAAGTTCGTGAGCATGGGCGAGAAACCCGATTCGCTTGAGCCCTTCTATCCCGATCGCATGGCCAAGCGCATCTTGGGCATGGGCGATGTCGTCGGCATCATCGAGAAGGCCCAGGAGGCCGCCGATGCAGAGCAGCTCGAGGCTGCCGAGCGCATGCTGCGCGAGGGCTTTACCATGAACGACATGCTCGACCAGATGAAAGCCGTCAAAAAGATGGGCGGTATGAAGGGTATCCTGGGCATGCTCCCCGGTGGTCAGCGTGCACTCAACCAGATGGGCGGCAACCTGGACGAGGGCATCTTCGATAAGAACGAGGCCATCATCATGTCGATGACCAAGGAGGAGCGCCTGCGTCCCTCCATCATCAACGGCCAGCGCCGCGCCCGCATTGCCAAGGGTGCCGGCGTAACCCCCACCGAGGTCAACAGCCTTATGAAGCAGTGGGGCGAGATGAATAAGATGATGGGCCGCATGCGCACGATGGCCAATCAGGCGCAGGCCGGCGGCAAAAAGGGCAAAAAGGGAAAGAAGGGCAAGAAGATGCGCATGCCCAATATCCCTGGCCTGGACGCTATGGGTCTGGGCGGCATGGGCGGCCTAGGTACGGGCGGTCCCAAGTCCGATATGGAGCTGCTGCGCCAGATGGAAGCGCAGATGCGTAATAAGAAATAGAGCTGTAATTCCAGCTTGATATGGCAAAGGCCACTCGGAAGCTACCGGGTGGCCTTTGTTGTTGGCTTTGATTGTTGGGTTGCGTTCGGCTTCGCGTCCCGAGCTCGCGGTGCCGTGCCGTTAGTGGCAGCCGCAGCCCTCATGGCCTTCGTGGTCGTGGTGGCCGTGGCAGCCGCAGGACCCGCCATGCTCATGGGTGTGCTCGTGGTCGTGGCTGTGGCAGCCGCACGTGGCCTCGCCGTTCTGTGCGAGCGTGCCGGCGATAAGGGCCTCGACGCAAGCGTCGCAGCTGCCCTGGGCACCTGCGTATACCGTGATGCCGGCTTGGGCAAGCGCGTTGATAGCGCCTCCGCCGATGCCGCCGCAGATGAGCGTGTCCACGCCGCCGTTGGCGAGCAGGCCCGCAAGTGCGCCGTGGCCGGTGCCGCCGGTGCCCACGACCTGCTCGTTGAGCACCTTGCCGTCCTGAACGTCGTAGATCTTGAACTGCTCGCTGCGGCCAAAGTGCATAAAGATGTTGCCATTGTCGTACGTGGTTGCCACCCTCATGGTGCCGACCCCCTTTGCTGGCCATGCGGCCGTTGTCGTGGTGATGGGGGAGTACGCGATATTGCCGCCTTCGATGATGAGCGCCCGACCATTGACCAACGCGTTTGCCACCTTGCGATGCGCTTGGCTGCAAATAGCCGCCACCGTGGCGCGCGCGATGCCCATCTGCTGTGCGACTGCCTCTTGGTTAAGGCCTTCCAGGTCGCACAGGCGCAGCACCTCGAGTTCGTCGACCGTCATGTCGATGGCGTCTCCACTGGCAAGGCCGTCGGGGGTAAAGCCGCGATATTCGGGGATGATCCCAACACGGCGCAATTTCTCGCGTCTTCCTGCCATACGTGCTCCTTATCTGACATATGTCAACAATAGAATAACGAACGTGCAGATTTACGCAAGAGATTTCTGGCATATGTCAGAAAACAAGGGCTTATGTTTGGGCTGTGGGGCCGCGTGCGCCTGGGCTACAATGAATCTCGCTTGTAGGCGACTGACAGGAGGGTCAATGAGCAAGGCTGATCAACAGTTTGTAACCATGTGCCGCGATATTCTGGACCATGGCACCACCACCGAGGGCCAAAAGGTCCGTCCGGTGTGGGAGGACGGCACCCCTGCCTATACCATTAAAAACTTTGGCGTTACGGCACGCTATGACCTGCGTGAGGAGTTTCCGGCGCTTACCCTGCGTCGTACGGCCCTCAAATCTGCCATGGATGAGATCCTATGGATCTATCAAAAGAAGTCCAATAACGTGCATGACCTCAACAGCCATATTTGGGATGAGTGGGCTGACGAGACCGGCTCCATCGGTAAGGCCTACGGGTATCAGATTGGGCAAAAGAGCCATTATGCCGAGGGCGATTTCGACCAGATGGACCGCGTTCTGTACGACCTTAAGAACACGCCGTACAGCCGCCGCATTATGACGAATACCTATGTGTTTAGCGATTTGTCCGAGATGCACCTGTATCCGTGCGCCTACAGCGTGACGTATAACGTGACGCAGCGCCCGCAGGATGACAAACTGACGCTCAACATGATTCTCAACCAGCGCAGCCAGGACATTTTGGCCGCGAACAACTGGAATGTGTGCCAGTACGCCATCTTGCTGATGATGGTCGCGCAATCGGTCGATATGATTCCCGGCGAGCTGCTACATGTGATTGCCGATGCCCACATTTACGACCGTCATGTCGATATCGTCCGCGAGCTTATCGAGCGTCCGCAGTTTGCCGCGCCCAAGGTAACGCTTAACCCCGATGTGCATGACTTCTATGCGTTTACGACCGACGACCTGATCGTCGAGGGTTATGAGCACGGCCCGCAGGTCAAGAACATCCCCATTGCGGTGTAGGTGGCGCGCATGACGTGTAAGCTTTCTGCCATTGTCGCCGTGTGCGATGACTGGGGCATTGGGTGCGAGGGCGACATGGTGGTGTCCAATCGCGCCGACATGCGCCATTTTGTGGCGTGCACCAAAGGGTGCCCGGTTATTATGGGACGCAAGACCCTGCTGAGTTTTCCCGGTGGGCGTCCGCTCAAGAACCGCCGCAATATCGTGCTCACGCGTGACGAGAGCTTTGCCGCCGAGGGCGTCGACGTGGTGCATAGCGTCGACGAAGCGCTCGCCGTGGTTGCCGATGAGCCCGTTGCGTGGGTGATCGGCGGTGGCGAGGTGTATCGTCAGTTTTTGCCGTGCTGCGTGGAGGCCGAGGTCACGCATGACCACTGCGTCCATCCCGTGGACACGTACTTTCCCGACTTGGACGCCGATCCCGCGTGGGAGATTGCGCGGCGTGGCGGGGTTGCCACGATTGCCTCGGGCGAGGGTGACGAGGGTCTCGATTATGAGTTCGTGACGTATCGTCGCGTTGAGGCATAAATCGCCTGGCGTGAACGGTATCATCGGGTTGATTGAATGCATGGGGCGGCGCTTAGCGTCGCCTCGTTTGGTATAGATGTGCTGTAAAGAAGGGTGCGGGCTGGCTGCTATGACTGATGCCGTTGAGGTGCTGCGAATCGATTCGCTCGAGGACGAGCGGCTCGATGCCTACGTGCGACTGACCGAGCGTGAGCTTCGCTGCGTGCTGGAGCCGCAGAAGGGCATTTTTATCGCCGAGAGCGCCAAGGTCATCGAGCGTGCGGTTCGCGCCGGATACGAGCCGGTGAGCTTTCTTTTGGGCGAACGCTGGCTCGATCAGATGATGCCGCTGTTTGAGCGCCTGGTTGTGCGCGAGGGCGCGGGTCCGGTTCCTGTGTTCGTTGCCTCCATGGAGCTCATGGAGCAGCTGACGGGTTTTAACGTGACGCGCGGTGCGCTCGCGGCATTCCGTCGTCCACGCCAGATTCCGGTAGCCGAGTTCTTGAGTGGCGTCGTCGAGGCGGCGGGTGAGCGCCCGGTGCGCGTGTGCGTGCTCGAGGGCATTGTCGACCACACCAATGCCGGCGCGATTTTCCGCTCGGCGGCTGCGCTGAACGTCGATGGCATTTTGGTGAGCCCCACTTGCTGTGACCCGCTGTACCGTCGCTCGGCCCGCGTGAGCATGGGCACGGTGTTCCAGGTGCCCTGGACGCGCATTGGCAGCGAGGCGCGCGTATGGCCGCATGATGGACTGGCGGCGCTGCACGATGCCGGCTTTTCGTGTGCCGCCATGGCGTTGACGGATGATTCGGTGTCGCTGGACGATCCCGTGCTGCAGGAGATTGACCGCCTAGCGATCTTTATGGGTACCGAGGGTGCCGGCTTGGGCACCAAGACCATTGCCGGCTGCGACCGCGCCGTGCGTATTCCGATGGCGCACGGGGTCGATTCGCTTAACGTGGCCGCGGCAAGTGCTGTCGCCTTTTGGCAGCTGTGCCCGCATGTGAGCAACGAGTACCACTACCAGCCGGGGCTGTATCACTAGGCAATTATTTCGCACTGGGCTCTGGTTCGGGGCGTTTCGGCCGATACCGGTCGGTGCTAAGCTGGTATTGGCTTTGGTCTTAAATTGCCGTTTTGTTGTTTGATGTACGCTGTTGGGGAGGGCGTGTGGCTAAGAAATCTACGGCTATCGATGTGACGCAGGGTGTCATTTGGCAGCAACTGCTTTCGCTGTGCGTCCCTATCTTCTTTAGCTCGTTTTTTCAGCAGGCTTACACGCTTATCGGTACCTATATCGTCGGTCAGTTTGGCGGCAAGCTCGCGCTGGGTGGCATTCAGGCCACGATGGTGCTCACCGAGCTCTGCATCGGCTTTTGCGTTGGCGTTGGCGCTGGCTGCGCGGTCATTACCGGTCAGTATTTTGGTCAGCACGATGATGAGCGATTGAGTCGTTCGGTCCATACGGCCATGACGCTCGCGCTGGTGGGCGGTATCGTTTTCTCGATTCTTGGCATAGTGTTCGTTGAGCCCATGCTGGTACTTATGAACACGCCGCATGAACTATTGGCCGAGGGCGTGGCCTATGCTCGTTGCTATTTTGCCGCCATGGTTGCGGCGCTGCTGCTCAATATGGGAACGGCGCTGCTGCGCGCCGTGGGCGACACACGCGGTCCTGCTGTGATCATTGCTTCCGGCTGCCTTGTTAATGCGGTGCTGGATGTCATCTTCGTTGCCGTGCTTCATATGGAGGCTCTGGGCTGCGGCATCGCGGTGGCGCTGACCATTTGCTCCAACGCCACGATGATCGTGATTCGTATGATGCACGCTCCGGGTGCGTGGCGGCTTTCACTGTCCAAACTCTGCATTGATCCTGGCATTTGTAAGAGCATGATCTCGTGTGGTCTGCCGCTTGGCTTTCAGTCTGCTGCGTATTCGATTTCCAACGTTTTGATTCAGGTGTCGGTCAACTCGTTTGGTGCCGATGTCACCACGGCGTGGGGTCTTTCGGGCCGTTTGGATGGCATTGTCTGGATGGTTACCGAGGCGCTTGGCGTTTCGATCACCACGTTCTCGGCACAGAACTTTGGCGCGCGCAACTACGAGCGCATGCGCAAGGGCTACCATACGTCGCTTGTGCTGTCGTTTATGCTCATTGGTGGCCTGTCTGCCGTGCTACTGGTGTTCTCGGGTCCGTTGTCGCGTCTGTTTGTCGACGATGCTTCGATTTCGGCCTACACCACGACGATTCTTCATTTCATCGCGCCGTTCTACGCGATCTTCTCGATTATCGAAAACGCGTCCGGCTCCATCCGCGGCGCTGGCGTGAGCTTCCAGCCTATGATGCTCACGATTTTTGGCACCGTCGTGCTCAGGGTGATCTGGGTGTTTGCGATTATGCCGTTCGATCCGTCGCTTGAGCATCTGCTGCTGGTTTACCCCGTAACCTGGCTCATCACGGCCACGATGTTTACCATCTACCACCACAGCGGCAACTGGCTCGGCCGCGCCACCGCCTAATGATCCGTAGGGGACGGAGGAAAACGGATCATTGACCTGGCGATAAGGCAAAATGATCCGTTTTCCTCCGTCCCCTTCGGATCATTTAGTATTCGATGCCTTGGCGGGCTAGGAGGCCTTCGTCGAAGTAGTGTTTTACGGGGCGCATTTCGGTGACCAGGTCCGCTAGATCGGCGAGCGGGAGAAGATCGCGGCCGGTGAGTACGAGCTCTGTGGTGGCGGGCTTTGTCGCAATGAGCGCCTCGACATCATCGCGCGTCACAAAGCCTCGGCGCATGGCCTCGCCGAGTTCGTCCAAAATCAGAACGTCGACCTGTGATATCTGCTCGCGTGCGAGCTCCATGATCTGCGCGGCGCAAGCCTCGGGCGTGTCGCGGTCGGCTTGTACGATGCGTAGCCCCAATCGAGGCGCTGCGTCATGTTCGGCGCAGTGCAGCTTCTTGGCAAACTGAAGCATGAGTACGTTAAGTCCATAGCCCGTGGCGCGCAGCGCGAGCCCCAGCGCAGCCGTCGTCTTGCCCTTGCCGTCGCCCGTATAGATTTGAACCTTGCCGACTTCCAGTGATGCCATCTCTGTCCTTTCGTGCCCGGCGTCGGTTTATCGTCGCTCGGGTTGGGTATTCTAGAAACCATTATCAACCCCAGTAGATGGAGTTCAAGCAGATGGAGATGGATGACAACAAACGTAGACGGAATATGATCCTCTACGTGCTCATCGCCTTCGTCGTCTACCTCGTGCTCTCGACCGTTCTGTTCCCCAACATCGGTCACACGCAGCAGATTACGAAGACCGATTACTCGACGTTTGTCAAAGCGCTCGATAAGAAGAGCGTCAACAAGGTCGAGTACAACACGGACGATTACACGATTTATTACACCAAGAAGGGCGAGGACGAGAACATCGCCTACAAGACGACCGGTGTGCCGAATGATGCGGGTTTTACCGATCGCGTGCTTGAATCCGGTGCGTCCCTGGAATCGGTCGTTCCCGACAAGAACTCGGGTTTGATGACCTACTACCTGCTCACCCTCATTCTTCCCATGGCGATTTTCTTCCTGATTGGCTGGTGGCTCAACCGACGCATGAAGAAGGCCATGGGTGATGACGGTCCGTCGATGAACTTTGGCGGCGGTGGTTTTGGCGGCGGCGGACTGGGCAAGTCCGGCGCGCGCGTGATCGCCTCCAAGGACGTGGGCGTGACCTTTAAGGATGTCGCCGGCCAGGAAGAGGCTAAGGAGTCCCTCAAGGAGGTCGTCGACTTTCTGGAGAAGCCGCAGCGCTACGAGGAGATCGGCGCCAAACTGCCACGCGGCGCTCTCCTTGTCGGCCCTCCGGGTACCGGTAAAACCCTGCTCGCCAAGGCTGTGGCCGGCGAGGCGGGCGTGCCGTTCTTTAGTATTTCTGGTTCTGAGTTTGTTGAGATGTTTGTCGGCCGCGGCGCCGCTAAGGTTCGCGACCTGTTTAAGCAGGCCAAGGAAAAGGCCCCGTGCATCGTCTTTATCGACGAGATCGATACCATCGGCAAGAAGCGCGATGGCGGCGGCTTTAGTGGCAACGACGAGCGCGAGCAGACGCTCAATCAGCTGCTGACCGAGATGGATGGATTCGATAACCACAAGGGTATCGTCGTCCTCGCTGCGACCAACCGTCCCGACAGCCTTGATCCGGCCCTGCTGCGCCCCGGCCGCTTCGACCGCCGCATCCCCGTTGAGCTGCCCGACCTGACCGGTCGCAAGAATATCCTTGAACTGCACGCCAAGAGCGTGAAGACGCAGCCGCCGATCGACCTGACCGCGATCGCCCGCGCCACGCCTGGCGCCTCGGGTGCCGACCTGGCCAACATCATCAACGAGGGCGCCCTGCGCGCCGTCCGCGAGGGTCGCAAGCGCGCCACGCAGGATGACTTTGAGGAGTCGGTGGAGGTCGTCATCGCCGGCCAGCAGCGTAAGTCCACGGTGCTGTCCGATCACGAGAAACAGGTCGTGTCCTATCACGAGATCGGCCATGCCATCGTTGCCGCCCGCCAGAAGGGTTCTGCGCCGGTTACGAAGATCACCATCGTGCCGCGTACGAGCGGTGCTCTGGGCTACACCATGCAGGTCGAGGAGGACGAGCGCTTCTTGACCACGCGCCAGGAGGTGCTCGACAAGCTCGCTGTCTACTGCGGCGGACGTGCTGCCGAGGAGCTCATCTTTGGTGAGATGACGACTGGCGCGGCCAATGATATCGAGCAGGCCACCAAGCTCGCCCGCAACATGGTGACGCGCTTTGGTATGTCGGAAGAGTTTGGCATGATGGCGCTCGGTACCGTTCAGAATGCCTACCTCAACCAGGACACGTCGCTCACCTGTGCCCCCGGTACGGCCGAGCGCGTCGACGCGATCGTCGCCAAGCTGATCGAGGACGCACATGACCGCGCCCTGCAGATCCTCAAGGAGAACAAGTTTAAGCTCCATGAGCTGGCTCGTTATCTGTACAAGAAGGAGACGATCACGGGCGAGGAGTTCATGAATCTCCTCACGCGCGAGAATCCGCTGATGCCAAAGCAGCAGTAAGGCTGGTTGCACAACGTCGAACGCCCCATTTGAGTTTCTATCTCAAATGGGGCGTTTTGTTTGGGAGGGATATGTATGAAGATCGTGGTGAGTGCCTGCTTGATGGGAGAGAGCTGCAAATATAACGGGCTCGACAATTACCATCGCGCGTTGGTCGAGGCCTGCGAACGCACAGGGACCGAGGTCCTGTTGGTGTGCCCCGAGGTTTTTGGCGGCTTGCCCACACCGCGCAAGCCGTCCGAGATTGTGGATGGCGAGGTTTGTACCTGCGAGGGCATCTCGGTCGATCGCGAGTTTCGCCAGGGTGCTCAGCGCGCGCTCGATATGTGCGAGCAGGCGGGCGGCCCGTCCGAGATCGTTGCGTGCATTTTGCAGGACCGCAGCCCCTCGTGCGGTACGGGTCACGTCTACGATGGCACCTTTAGCGGTACGCTCACCGCGGGCAATGGTGTTTTTGTCGATCTGCTGCTGCGTCACGGGTACCGTGTGATTCCGGCTAGCGAGTTCGATCCCAGCATGCTGGAACATTGTCCACAGCACTCGAACCCAACACTTCCTCACGGGTGACCGTTTTGGCATCATCCGTGAAGTTGATATTGAGTACGACCCGGTCATCAAAGACGTAGACCGAGTTGACAGGCGCCGTACCCAGGCAGCCCCTCCCCGCGGCCCTCGCGCAGGAACGCGCACGCGGCCTTCCCGTCTCTTGCGCCCCTCCCGGAACTGTCCACATCAGTGTAGCCAATCCAGTCCGCAAAGGGCTGCAGCCCGGACAACGCGGCGATGGAGGGCTTCTTCGGCCTGCTCAAGAAGGAGTTCTGGCACGGCAGGGACTGGTCGGACTGGACCCCCGCCCGCTTCATCGAGGAGCTCGGGGGCTGGATCGGTCGATATAATACGGAGAGGCGCAGCGATGCGCTCGGTGGCCGCACGCCGGCTGAGTTCCGCTCCGCGCTGGGAAGGGCCGCGTAACGGTCCAAGAAATCATCCGCAGTCCCCATTCTTGCCCCTTTAGGACAGCTTCTTGTTGGGGCGTGCCCGCCCCAAACCCTGCTAGGAACGAGTACAGCAAACTGGAATTTTCAAATTAGTCTTTGCAAATTACCTTTGAACCTTCACCATCAATTACAATTCCCTGACGGTTGTTAATTGGGCATAGATTCAAATCCGAAAACTCAGCCATTATTTTCTCGGTAACTTTCTTAAATGGTGCTGTGAGATAATGCGGAAGAACATAGAAATCAATCAAATTAAGCCCTGCATCATCTTCTTGTGAGTAGTCCTCCGGCATTTCATCCATTTGCTCGATATATTGGATGCTTGGAGCGCATACAATCGCACCTGCCGATTCACCAATCATCAGTTTTCCCTTTGCCAATTCTTTCTTCAACAGCTCATCCGTTCCCGTTTTACGGAGCTGGTCTATAAGGAAAAAAGAATTTCCGCCGGTAAAATAGATCACATCCGCATCTTCAAAAAGAGACTGTATCGTTGAATAAGCCTCCGTTGAAATATCAATTTCAGTTACGATTGCTCCCAACTTTTTGAATAATTTTCGAGCCGAGCCGACATAACCGGTGTAGCCTTCACGCAGCGAAGCTGTTGGAATAAATGCGACTTTTTTATTTTCAATTTCTTCCTTTATCAGACTTCCTACACTTGAAAAGTGAGAACATAAAAACAGTTTCATCAATATTCTCCTTTATATATAAATTCTTATTTGTTGAACTAAGCCGTGTATACCATACTCTCCAATGATAGAACGCCCTGATATAGCGAAATTTTGCCGTTTTCCAGCGTACGTGCGTACACACTCCACAGGAATTCTAAGGGGCCTGCCCCCTTAGCACACGGACTTTGGAACAAAGTCTAGTGTTTTACGCCTTGCCAGAGGTGTACAGGCTCTCGGTATGCACGTACGAAGCAATTGCCATCAATGCCCCATATAAGTGGCGATCAAGTTCGCATAAAGCGACCTTGATCCCGCAAAACAAAAGGCAGGATACCATCACCACGATGATACCCTGCCTCTGTTCGTTTCTGTTTACCGTTCCGAGTAGTCCTTCCGCAGAATTTCCGATAAACAAAAAACGTACCCGAACCCTTTCTCGTAAAGAATCGGGTTCGAGTACGAACTGAATGCTGGAGCAATAAAAAACCACCAGAAAGGTGCCCGTCCCCTTTGTGGTGGTTTTGGGTCAGTCCTAGAGCGTGTGGCCGTAAGCGTTGGCGGCCTTGATGGCGGCGGCGAATTTCTCGTCGGTGAAGGGCTCCGGGTTGCCTTGCTTCCATTCGTTGGTGGCGTGCGCGTACTCGCACAGGGCAGGGATATCAGCCTCGGAAAGCCCGACCTGCTCAAGCGTCACGGGCAGGCCCATCTGATTGTTAAAGGCGGCGTAGCGCTCAAGGTTCTCGGTATCGTCCGTATAGGCGAACAGTACCAGCACACCCAGGCTTACGACCTCGCCGTGCAGGTAGGAGCCCTCGCGCGGAATGCTGCAGGAAGCGTTGTAGAACGCGTGCGCCACGCTCGAGTTGTAGTAGTAATCGTTTTGGTTGGTCAGGTTGGAGACGTAGCCCGTGTTGACCACGATATCGAGCGCGATCTGCTTGACGGCTTCGGTCGACAGGTTCTGGCGAACGTCCTCAAGACCCTGCACGCCATAGGTAAACAGCGGCTCGGAGCAGGTGTGTGCGAGCGCCAGGCCAAGACCTGCGGTGTGCTCCAGGTTGCCGGCGCTCGTGGCGTACTCGACCTCGGGCTGCTTGGACAGGGCATCGCCCACGCCCGCCCAGAAGTACTCCGCCGGAGCCTCGGCGATGATCTTGGGGTTGATGAAGATGTGCGCGGGGCGGTTGGGGTACGAATAGCCCTCGAGCGAGCCGTCGTCGTTGTAGACAACGGCAATGGCGGTCGCGGCCGAGCAGTTGGAGCAGATCGTCGGTACCGTAAAGACGATCTTCTTGAGCTCGATGGCTGCGGTCTTCACGGTGTCGAGCGCTTTGCCGCCGCCGCATGCGATGAGCACATCGGCCTCTCGGCAGGCGGGGGAGTTAACAACCTTGGCGATATTGGCGCGCGTACTGTTGGTGCCGTAGACGCGCGTCTCCAGAATCTCGACGTCGGTGCCCTCCAGCGCCGCTTCGATACCGGGAAGCGCCGCTGCCAGTGCTCGTTTACCACCGATAATCGCGACCTTGGTCGCTCCGTACTCGTCCAGTGCGCCGGGCAGCTCGTCAAAGCAGTCCTCGCCGACGGTGTAGTCGCTCATTCCAATCGTGCGCATAGCAGCCTTCTTTCGTTAGATAAAGTGCTTTCAGGTATTTTGCTCCAAGTGAGTGCTTGCGATCGCGAGAAGTTTCTAAAGTATGAAACCGATGTTGAGGGTTTTTCGCCGGCGTTGACCGTGTTACCATACAGCGCATAAGCGTTGATGGGGACGAGTAGTCGGCCGTCCGCATGCTACAGAGAGCGGGGAGCGCTGAGAACCCGTGCATGCGACCGATGAAAATCACCCCGGAGCTGCGGTCCCAACGGACGTGCCGCGCAGGTTCGTCTTAGTAGACATCGCCGAGATGGTCGTCGATACAGACCAGCCGAGTAACGGATGCGAGCGCGCGAATACGCGGGCGAGGGCATCTAAGCTGGGTGGTTAAGCGAAGAGCTTTTGCGGGCGTGCAGCCCGTTTGTGGCGCTTCGTCCCAGCTTGTAGGGACGGGCGCTTTTTTGGTGCCCAGAGGGCGTGTGCGCCCATGACAAGAAAGGGGTACCGTGGCAAACGAGTACAAGCAGACGATGAATCTGCCTAAAACCGGATTTCCCATGCGTGCCGGTCTTTCCAAGTCCGAGCCCAAGCGACTCAAGGACTGGCAGGACAACAAGGTCTACGAGCAGGTTCTGAAGAAGAACGAGGGTCACAAGAAGTTCGTGCTGCACGACGGTCCTCCGTACGCCAACGGCCCGATCCACATCGGCCATGCCATGAACAAGATCTCCAAGGACATGATCAACCGTTACTGGATGATGCAGGGCTATGAGGTTCCCTATGTCCCCGGTTGGGACTGCCACGGTCAGCCGATTGAGCACAAGGTCGAGGAGAAGCTCGGCACCGAGAAGTTCAACCAGACCTCCACGGCCAAGATCCGTGAGCTTTGCAACAAGTTCGCTGTCGAGAACATCGAGCTCCAGAAGGCCGGCTTCCGCCGTCTGGGCGTGCTCGGCGACTGGGACAACCCCTATCTGACGCTCTATCACCAGCATGATGCCGCCGACATCGAGGTCTTTAAGGCCATGTTCGATAAGGGCATGATCTATCGCGGCCACAAGCCGGTTCACTGGTGCAAGCATTGCCACACCGCACTCGCCGAGGCAGAGATCGAGTACTCCGACGAGACGAGCCCGTCCATTTTCGTGCGCTTTGAGATGACCACCAAGCCCGCCGGCCTCGAGGACTTCGACGGCCCGGTCGACTTCATCATCTGGACGACCACACCGTGGACCATCCCCTCCGACCAGGCCGTTTCCCTTAAGCCCGGCGCCGCCTATGTCGCCGTTGAGCACGATGGCCGTGCCGAGGTCATGCTCGAGGACCTGGCTCCCAAGTGCTGCGAGGAGTTTGGCTGGGAGTACACCCCGGTCATGGTCGACGGCAAGCCCTATGTGGTTCCCGCCGAGACCTTCCACCACATCCACTACAAGCAGCCGATCTTTGACGGTGTCGAGGGCGTGGCGCTGCTGGCCGATTACGTCGGTGTCGATGACGGTACCGGTATCGTCCACAACTCGCCCGGTCACGGCGTCGACGACTACTTTGCCTGCCTCAAGGAGGGCATCACCGACATCTGCATGCCGGTCGATGACGACGGCAAGTTCTACACCGGCGAGGAGTTTGGCACCGGCGGCCCCTTCAGCGGTATGGACACCGATGAGGCCAACCCGCACATCATCGAGTTCCTGCGCGAGCGTGGCACCCTGGTCCTCGAGAAGAAGATCACGCACAGCTATCCGCACTGCTGGCGCTGCAAGCACCCGGTGCTCTTCCGTGCTACCGACCAGTGGTTCGTCTCGATGGACAAGACCGGCTTGCGCGAGCAGGCTGGCAAAGAGGTCCGCGAGAACGTCAAGTGGTATCCGGCCCACGCCGCCAACCGCATTGGCGCCATGGTCGAGCAGCGTCCCGACTGGTGCATCAGCCGTCAGCGCAACTGGGGTGTGCCTATCCCCAGCTACACCTGCGCCGACTGTGGCGAGAAGGTCATGAACGACGCCACGCTCGACGCCGTCATCAAGCTCTTCCACGAGAAGGGCTCCGACGCCTGGTTCACCGACGCTCCTGAGAGCTATCTGGGCGAGGCCTGCGTCTGCCCCAAGTGCGGTGGCCATCACCTCAAGGCTGATAAGGACATCCTTGACGTGTGGTGGGACTCCGGCGTGTCTTGGAAGGCCGTCTGCGAGTACCGTCCCGAGCTGGAGTACCCGGCGGACGTCTACCTCGAGGGCTCTGACCAGCACCGCGGTTGGTTCCAGAGCTCACTGCTCACCTCGGTGGGCGCCAACGGCCACGCTCCGTACAAGGCGGTCGTCTCGCAGGGCTTTACCCTCGACGGCCAGGGCCGCAAGATGTCCAAGTCGCTCGGCAACGTCATCGACCCCAATAAGGTCTGCGACGAGATGGGTGCCGACATCATCCGTCTGTGGGTCGCCTCCGTCGATACCAGCTCCGACGTCTCCATCGACCACGAGATTCTCGCTCGTACGTCCGATGCCTACCGTCGTTTCCGCAACACGCTGCGATTCCTGCTCTCCGAGCTCGAGGGTCAGTTTGAGCCCGAGACCGACGGCGTCGCCTTTGCCGACCTGCTGCCGCTCGACAAGCTCATGGTCGCCCGCCTGACCCAGGTCCAGGCCGAGGTCGACGATGCCTACGCCAGCTACGAGTTCCCGCGCGCCTACCGTGCGCTTTACGACTTTGTGGTTACCGAGCTCTCCAACGTGTATCTCGACGCCCTGAAGGACCGTCTGTACTGCGAGAAGCCCGGTTCGCTCGAGCGTCGCAGCGCCCAGACCGTGCTGGCCGAGCTCTTCTCGATGCTCATGCGCGACCTGCAGCCGATCTTGTCCTATACGGTCGACGAGGCCATGGCCTATGCGCCCGCCGGCTGCGTCGATCACCAGAAGTACGCCGCGCTGCTCGATTGGTACAAGTCGCCCATCACGGTCGACGAGGCCAACGATTTTGAGGGCGTGCTCGAGGCTTCACTCGAGCTCCGTAGCGTCGTGACCAAGGCCCTTGAGGATGCCCGCTCCGCTGGCACCTTCACCAAGAGCCAGCAGGTCCGCGTCAAGGCGGTCGTTCCCGCCGAAATGTATGCGCTGCTGACCGGCGACAAGGCCGTCGACCTGGCCGAGTTTTACATCGTCTCCGATGTTGAGCTTACCCAGGGCGAGGAGCTTTCTGTTGCCATCGATGCTGCCGAGGGCGAGTGCTGCGACCGTTGCTGGAACTACCGCACCACCGTCGGCGAGTACAACGGCCATGCTCACATCTGTAAGCGTTGTGCGAATGCCCTTTAAGGCACGGTAACTCGGCATTTTAGTTATAGGGAGAATTTGGGCGCCTTCGGCCCATTTGCTCCGCTGAATAAAAGCGGCATTCTGTTTTTCGGAATGCCGCTTTTGTTTTATGCTGATTATTTCGCTAGCGTTGGTGAATATGCTGCGCGTTTGGCGTTTGTCACTATAAGATGATTACTTACGTTAAACGTAATTCGATGTTCTTGAGGCTAGGGGATTGATTTGGGTCGTGCTGGGGATATGACGCCGCCTTTGCGTTGGCGGTTGGGTGTTGCTGGTGGGGTGGCGCTGGTTGTGCTGCTTGTTGACCAGCTGACCAAGCTTGCGGTTCGTGCCGTGGGCGACGCTTTGCATGTGACCGTCATCCCCGGTGTTATCGACTTTATGTTTGTCCGTAATATCGGTGCTGCCTTTAGCATGGGCGAGGGGCATGGTGTCGCGTTTGCCGTGCTGGCGTTGGCGGTCATTATCGCTATTGCCGTGTACCTCGTTCGTGCACCCCAGCTCGCCCATCTTGAGGTTGTGGGCATGGCGATGGTTGCGGGCGGTGCTATCGGCAACGCTATCGATCGTTTGGCCTTTGGCTTCGTGACCGATTTTATTGCCACCACCTTCATCGACTTCCCCGTCTTCAATGTGGCCGATATCGGCATTACCGTGGGCGTCGTGCTCGCCCTCTTCGGCTACATGTTCTTGAGCCCCGCGGCCCGTGAGGTCGATGCGACCGCCGAGCTTAACGCCCGTGACGAGGCCCGCGCCAAGCGCAAAGCCAAGCAGCGTGGGGAGCGTGCCCGCAAGATTCGCGAAAGGAATGAGCGCTAATGGCTGACATTCATATCCTTGTTGCCGACGATGCCGCTGGTCAGCGCCTTGACGCCTATCTGGGCGCCAATGACGGCTGTCCTACGCGCTCTGCCTGCGCGCATCTGATTGAGGGCGGTGCCGTATGTGTCAATGGCGAGACCTGCCTGTCCAAAAAGTACGCCGTGCGGGCCGGTGACCGTATTTCGGTCGATTTGCCCGAGCCGCACGACCCGACCGATGTGATTCCCGAAGCCATCCCGCTCGACATTCGCTATGAGGACGAATATCTCATTGTGCTCTCCAAGCAGCGCGGCCTGGTGTGCCATCCTGCGCATGGTCATGAGAGCGGTACGCTCGCGAATGCCCTGGTCTATCACTGCGGTATCGACCATCTGGGCACTGTGCAGGGCGAGGATCGCCCCGGTATCGTGCATCGTTTGGATCGCGATACCTCGGGTCTCATGCTTGCTGCCAAGGACGACGACACCCAGCGCGCGCTCCAAAATCTTATCCGTACGCGCACGCTCGACCGCCGCTACATTACGCTCGTTCACGGTCATATCGCTATGGACGAGGGCACCATTAACACCGGCATTGCCCGTTCTACGCGTGACCGTGTCAAGATGGCAGTTTCGGACGATCCTTTCGCGCGCCAGGCCATTACGACCTTTAAGGTCCTCGAGCGCTTTGATTCCACGCGTTTTGACGACGGTTATACGCTCGTCGAGTGCCACCTGTTTACGGGCCGCACGCATCAGATTCGCGTGCACATGCGCCATATCAACCACGCCTGCGTGGGCGATCCGCTCTACGGTAAGTGCGATGCGCGTGCCGATCAGGGTCTGACCAGGCAATTCCTCCATTCCTGGCGCGTGGCGTTCGATCATCCCGTGACGGGAGAGCGCATTGAGTGCCGCGACGAGCTGCCGTGGGATCTCGCCGCCGTCCTCGACGACTTAGCCCCGCGTTCGCTTGGTCGCACTGCTGCCGGCGACGAAATCGTACCGCAGCTCGGTCTGCTCGAAGCCTAGCCAGTATTAGGTGGTTTCTTGAACTCGGTAAGCCTGCGGTAAGATATACGGTTGTTTACGTAACACGTTCCTGGGAGCCTGCATGCTCGCCTTTTTACAAACCAACACACCCATCGTGATCTTCAACCAGATTGTCGTCACGCTGCTCACGGTCTGCTTCTTGTACCAGGTGGTCTTCTTTGTCATCGGTGCTCTCCGCGGCGAGGTCGCGCCTCCCAAGGCCAAAAAACTCCACCGGTATGCCTTCTTTATCGCGGCGCATAACGAGGAGGCCGTGATCGCCAACCTCGTTCGCTCCATCAAGGACCAGGATTATCCGTCCGAGCTCATCGAGGTCTTTGTCGTCGCCGATGCCTGCACCGATAACACCGCGCAGCTCGCGCGCGAGGCGGGCGCTGTCGTGTACGAGCGAAACGACCTGGCCCGTAAAGGCAAGAGCTGGGTCATGGACTTTGGTTTCGACCGTATCCTTAACGAGTATCCCGACACCTTTGAAGGTTACTTTATCTTCGATGCCGATAATGTTATCGCCCGCGATTACGTGTCCAAGATGAATGATGCCTTTGACCAGGGCTTCCATGTGGTCACGAGCTATCGTAACTCCAAGAACTTCGGAAGCTCGTGGATCTCGGCAGCGAATGCCACTTGGTATCTGCGCGAGGCGCGTTTTCTCAACAACGCGCGCAACATCTGCAAGACGTCCTGCGCCGTATCGGGTTCGGGCTACCTTATCTCGGCTAGCGTTATTGAGGGCATGCACGGCTGGCAGTTCCATACGCTGACCGAGGACATCCAGTTCACTACGTTCTGTGCCATTCACGGCATTCGCATCGGTTATGCGTCGGCGGAGTTTTTTGACGAGCAGCCCGTGACGTTTAAGGCGTCCTGGAAGCAGCGTATGCGCTGGACCAAGGGCTTCTACCAGGTGTTCTTTACCTACGGTAAGCATCTGGTCAAGTCGACCTTCCGTTATCACCGCTTTGCCGCCTACGACATGTTTATGACGATTGCTCCGGGTATGCTGCTGTCCCTGATCTCCATGCTCGCCAACGCGACCTTCCTCATCGTGGGCGGGCTTTCGCACGGCTTCTTGGCCACCGAGGTTGAGATGCAGGCTTGTGCCGCCTCGCTCATTATGACCTTCGCGATGATGTATCAGACCTTCTTTATCCTGGCGCTGCTCACGACTATCTTCGAGTACAAGCACATCCATTGCGCGCAAAAGTGGCGCCTGGTGACCAACCTGTTTACCTTCCCGATCTTTATGTTCAGCTATATCCCCATTACGGTGGCTGCGTTGTTCCTGAAGGTCGACTGGGTCCCGACGCAGCATGCCGTCAACGTTACCCTCGACGAGGTCATGCAGGGCGCTAAATAACCACCACCAAAACCACCACAAAGGGGACAGGCACCTCTGTGGTGGTTTTTGCTTTTTAGAGACTGCCCCGGGAGGTGTTCAATGGTCTATATTCCCTTTTGGATCTGCGCCTTTGCCGGTGCGGTGATTGATGTCCGTGAACGGCGGTTTCCCAACGCGCTTGCCGCCGCATGCGCCGTGGCGGCGTTTGCAGGCGTTTGGCTGGACAGGGGCTTGAACACGGCGCTTGACCACGCCGGTCCTGCCGTTATCGTGTACCTTTCCCTTGTGCTGACCGAGTCGCTTTGGCGGCGTTTCCGCCAGGCCCCCGGCATCGGCATGGGGGATGCCAAGGCGCTTTTCGCGCTTTGCACGCTCGACCCTCTGGGCGGCATCGTGGCATTTGCCGTCGCGCTCCTGGTCCTGGCCCTCTCCTGCCTCTTCACAAAATCGCGCTCCCTGCCATTGCTCCCGTTTTTGGTGCCGATATTTGCCATAATCGAGGTCGTGGGCTGGACATTGTAACCGATTGCGCATCCTTTTTAAGGAGCATGCCATGGCAACTAATCAAGAAACGGCCGTCATTAAGGCGCGCATGGACCGAATTCCCTCGGCGTTGTCGCCCGAACTTTTCGAGCGCATTGCCACCGATCGTGCTTCGGGCTATGTTAACCCGTATCGTTGCAACGACGATCAGGTCATTCGTCGTATTGATCGCGCCTCCGACAAAGGCACGCTTATGCGTCCGGCGTTTATGCGCGATACCGAAAAGATTCTTCATCTTCCGGCGTACACTCGCTATGCCGGCAAAACACAGGTCTTCAGTTTTCGCAGCAACGACGACCTGTCGCGTCGTGGCCTGCACGTGCAGCTTGTTTCGCGCATTGCGCGCGATATCGGTTGCGCCCTGGGGCTCAACTGCGATCTGATCGAGGCGATTGGCTTAGGCCACGACTTGGGCCACACGCCTTTCGGCCATGCCGGTGAGCGTTTTCTCAACGATATCTATCATGAGCGCACGGGTCGCTACTTTTTCCATAACGTGCAGTCGGTCCGCGTGCTCGACGCCCTGTATGGCCGCAACGTGTCGCTCCAGACGCTCGACGGCGTGCTATGCCATAACGGCGAGTACGAGCAACGCGTGTTTGAATTGTCGGATATGGGCTCCTTTGACCAGTTCGATCAGGCGGTCGAGGACTGCATCGCCACGGGCTATGGCGCCATTGGGCACCTGCGTCCCATGACGCTCGAGGGCTGCGTCGTTCGCATCTCGGATATTCTTGCCTACGTCGGTCGTGACCGTCAGGATGCGATCGCGGCGGGTCTGCTTTCGCCCGACGCTTTTGACGATGGTCGGGGCGGCGCCTATAACAGCTGGATCCTCACGCACGCTTCCATCGATATCGTTGAGCATAGCTATGGTAAGCCGCGCATCGAGATGAGCGAGGACCTGTTTGAGGAAATTCGCCGAGCCAAGCGCGAGAACTACGAGAAGATCTATAGCAAGGGCGGTATCGAAGGCGATTCCGAGGAGGAGCTGCGCGAGGCGTTCGAAAAGCTCTACGACCGTTGCCTGCGGGATCTAAACAGTGGCGACGAGTCCTCTTATATCTTTAAGCACCATATTTCGCGCATTGAGCAGCAGCTTTCCTACTACGATCGTACCTATGCCTGGCAGGACGACAAGGATCAAGCCGTGGTGGATTACATCGCGAGCATGACGGACGGTTATTTCTGCGAGCTGACGAGCAAGCTGTTCCCGGGTCTAAAGTTTCCGCATCGTACCTATATTAACGAACGGTAGTTCGTATTTATTCGGTATACTGTTTGTGGAAAACGTTTTTGATTGATGCACGGGATGGCTATGGACGACCTTTTTTCTGCTTCGACGCGCGAGCGTTCCTTTCAGAATGCGCCGCTTGCGGTGCGCATGCGCCCTAATTCGCTCGACGAGTATGTGGGCCAGCAAAAGGCCGTCGGTAAGGGTTCATGGTTGCGTGCCGCGATCGAGCACGATGTGCTTTCGAGCGTGATTCTGTACGGGCCGGCCGGTACGGGTAAGACGACGCTGGCCCACATTATCGCCAACCATACCAAGAGCGAGTTTGTCGAGGTCAGCGCCGTGACGGGCACTGTGAAGGACCTGCGCCGCGTAATCGATGAGGCTAAGACCCGTCTGAACACCTACGACCGCCGCACCATTCTGTTTATCGATGAGATCCATCGCTTTTCGAAGTCGCAGCAAGATGCCCTGCTGCATGCGGTCGAGAACCGCACCGTCATTATGATTGGCGCCACGACGGAAAACCCGTACTTTGAGGTCAACTCGGCATTGCTCTCGCGTGGGCGTGTGGTAGAGCTTGAGCACCTGAAGGACGAGGATATCGCCATGCTCATTGAGCGTGCGCTCGAGGCGCCGCAGGGTTTAAACGGTAAGTTCTCGGCCGATGAGGATACAGTCAAGACCATTTGCACGCTGGCCGCGGGTGATGCGCGCTCGGCGCTCACGACGCTCGAGCTTGCGAGTGAGATTGCCGTTACGCGTCCCGATACTGAGGGAACGCCAGCGCCGGCGGCGGGGGAACGCTATCCCATTACCGTGGATGACGTGAAGATCGCCAATCCACGTCGTGGGTTTTCGTATGACAAAAACGGTGACATGCACTACGACATTATCAGTGCGTTTATTAAATCTATGCGCGGCAGCGATCCCGATGCCACGATCTATTGGCTCGCGCGCATGATCGATGCAGGGGAGGATCCCAAGTTTATCGCTCGCCGCATTATGATTCAGGCTTCCGAGGATGTTGGCAACGCCGACCCGCAGGCGCTTTTGGTGGCACATGCCGCATTTAAATCTGCCGAGGTCATTGGCTATCCCGAGTGTCGCATCAACCTGGCTCAGGCTGCGCTCTATGTGTGCCTGGCGCCTAAGTCCAACGCGTGCGAGGCCTCGATCGATGCGGCGCTGGCCGATATCCACAGCAGTGGTCTTCGCGAGGTGCCCAGCTACCTGCGCGATCGCCATCGCCCGGGCAGCGATGAATACGGTGTGTATAAGTATCCGCACGATTATCCCGAAGGCTGGGTCGACCAGCGCTATTTGCCCGAAGGCTTAGAACGCGGTGCATTTTGGCAGCCTGCCGGCCGCGGTTGGGAAGAATGGCGCGTAGAGCAAAGCGAACGCGACCGCAGCGGGAATGCACCGAAGTAACTGCTGATTATTTTGTCCCAGGATCTCACGCTTGGCATGTTCGGTCCCCTTTGGGGTACCATGAACAGCGTCTGTATTTCGATTCCTTTGGGAGGCTTGTATGAGTCCCATTCAAATCGCCCTGCTGGTGCTCGCCGTTGCCGGCGTGTGGGCTGTTGTCGAGCTCGCGCTCACGCTGCGCAAGACCCGCACCGTCGTTGATTCGCTCGACAAGACGGTAACCGACCTCAACAATACGATTGCCGAGGCTCAGCCCGTGGTGGCAAAGCTTGATGGCGCCGTTGACGAGCTTACGCCGGCACTTGCCCAGATGGAGCCGCTCCTCAAGTCGAGCAAGACTGCCGTTGATGCTCTGACGTCTAACCTCGTTGAGGTTGAGGCGGTCGTTCGCGACATCTCCGAGGTCACGGGCAGCGTGGCCGAGGCCAGCAATGCCGTATCGAGCGTGACTGATTCTGCTGCTGGCGCCGTGCAGAAGCTCTTCAATAAGGTGAAGGCTCCTGCAGCCGACGCCGATCGCAAGCTCGCCGCTGCCGCTGCCGAGGCCGAGCAGCCCACTGAGCGCGTTCTGATTGGCGACGACGATGCCGCTGCTGACGACGATGATGTTCAGAAGCCCGCTGCTAAGCCTGCTCAGTATTACACCTATACGCCTGCCGAGACCTCCGAGGAGTCCTGCGATGAGTAGCGAAGCAACCTGCCCCATTACGCTGAGCGTTGCCGGTGATCCGCGTCTCGCGCGCTTGGTGCGCATGACGGCCGCCAACGTCGGCGCCCTGTGCTCTATGTCCGTCGATCGCATCGAGGACATTCGTATGGCTGCCGAAGAAGCCTTCATCTTTGGCTGCACGGCTGTTGATTCCGACAATATCTCGATCAAATTCGATGTCGACGAATCGCATGTGGGCATGACCTTTACCTTTGGCGACCAGGCGACTGTCGATGAGGATGACCAGGCTGCCGTGTATGCCGAGCTCATTTTGGCGAGTGTGTGCGACTCCTACGAAAAGACTACAGCGCCCCTAACGCTTTCCCTCGACCTCAAGGCGGATATCTAATATGACCGAACGCTCCCGGAGCGGCAAGACCGCTTGGGACAAGGAGAAAACCCGCGAGCTGTTTCGTCGTTATAAGGAGACCGGTGATCCGGATGCTCGCGAGCAGCTCGTCATGTCCCATATGAACCTGGTAAGGTTTCTTGCCAACAAATTCAAGAACCGCGGCGAGCCGCTCGATGACCTTTTGCAGGTCGGGTACTTGGGCTTGCTCAAGGCTATCGATCGCTTTGATCCCGAGCGCGGACTCGAGTTCACGACGTTTGCCACGCCCACCATCTTGGGCGAGATTAAGCGCCACTTCCGCGACAAGGGCTGGAGTGTGCGCGTGCCGCGTCGTCTGCAGGAGCTCTCTGCCAAGGTTAACCAGGCCACCGACAAGCTCACCAACGAGCTTCAGCGTTCGCCCAAGGTTGAGGAAATCGCCGATTATCTTGGCGTAACCGTCGACGAGGTGCTCGAAGCCATGGAATCGTCCTCGGCCTACACCTCGGTGCCCATCGAGGCCCCCGGTGCGTCCGATTCCGATGATGCGCCTTCGATTCTCGATCGTTACGCCGACGATGACAACGAGCTCGACTTTACCGATGACCGTCTGGTAATCGAGGAAGCCATCCGCGATTTCTCGCCGCGCGAGCGCGAGGTTATCGAGCTGCGTTTTGTGAAGGGCATGACCCAGATCGAGATCGCCAAGAAGCTGGGCATCTCGCAGGTGCAGGTTTCGCGTCTGCTGCGCCGCACGCTTAAGAAGATTCAAGATAAGATCGACCCCGACGGAGTGATGGTTCGTTCATGAGTGAGCACCCCCAACAAATCGACCGCACGCTTCGCGATACCCGTATTCTGACGCTGCGCATTTGGGGCGTCGTCGGCTGCATTGTCATCGCTGCCGTCATCTTTAACCTTATGGGCATCCTGGCACCGGTCATCGAGTTTTTGGCAGTCGGTTCCATCATTGCTTTTGTGATGTCCCCGATCACCAACTGGCTCGAGCATCATGGCGTGAATCGCGGCATCGGTTCGCTTATAGCGCTTATTGTTGTTGTTGCCGTGCTCGTCGGTGTTGTTTGCATCTTGTCGCCGATTCTTTTTGGTCAGATCATGGAAGTCCTGAGCCGCCTGCCCGAGCAGCTTCGTGTTGCGGGTGGCGACCTCAACGAGATGGTCTCGCATGTCAAGACGCTCAACAACACGCCGCTCATGGAGTATTTGGACGATAATCTTTCGTCGCTGGTTACCGTGGCATCGAAGTATGTGTCTCAGATCGCTGCCGAGCTTGGCCGCGGTGTGTTCCCGCTCATCACCAATACGGCCTCGCAGTTGTTCGTGATCTTCCTTGGTCTGGTGCTTGCCTACTGGATGGCCTGCGATTATCCTCGCATGCACCACGAGATTTGCACCATCATCGGTCAGGAGAAGGAGACTTCGTACCGCTTTATGGTCGCCATCCTTTCTCGCTCTGTCGGCGGCTACATGCGCGGTATGGTCGTGACGTCCATCTGCGGTGGTTTCCTCGCCTTTATTGGTTTTATGATTATCGGCCATCCGTATGCGGCGCTCATGGCTATCTTTACCGGCATCATGCATTTGGTTCCGGTCGTCGGCCCCTGGGTGAGCGCGGCAATCGCCACAGTGCTCGGTTTCATGTTCAGCCCCATGTTGGCGTTGTGGACGCTCATCGTGACGATGGTCGCGCAAAACGTCACTGATAATGTGATTTCGCCTAAGGTCATGCAGAGCTCGGTGCAGGTGCATCCCATCATGAGCCTCACGGCGCTCGTTATTGGCTCGGCACTCATGGGCCCCATCGGCATGATTATTGCCATCCCGCTGTGTGCAGCCCTCAAGGGTATCTTCGTGTACTACTTCGAGAATGAGACCGGCCGACAGCTTGTGGCCTATGACGGCGCCGTGTTTAAGGGCACGCCGTACCGCGATGCCGATGGCAACCCGGTCGCCGCCTACGACGCGCTCGGCGACGACACCTTCATCTACGAGTCCGAACTCATCGGCAACGAGACTGCGCCCGAGGCCAAGGCCATGCCCAAGCCCGAGCTCGATAATCCCTGGATTAAGATCTCTGGTCTGCAGCCCGATGCCACGGGCTTCTTCAAGAACCCCTTTGCCAAGGACGATGACTCCAACACGGACGACGATACAAAAACCGGCATCGACGGCTCCATGGACGACTCGGATTCTAAATAGGTCCTATTAACGTTTCTTGAAGTTGAAAATGACAAGAAACGCGAGCAAAGCGATTGATAAGGGGCCGGCAACATAGAAAAAGAGAATGTCAATTGCGCGTAGAGTGTAATAAGCCTTATCGCCGGACATTACTGCATACAACACGTAGCCAAATGCTGGTTGGTTTGCGTACCAGCAGGTGAAAGCCAAAAGCGTTAAAAGTGTCGCTAACAGAAGTGCATTGAGGAAAAAACGTTTGCTTTTCATCGATCTCTCCTTCCGGGTGACTCTTATATGTAATTCTACAGCAGCCCTTTTTCAAAGGATCGCACAGTACTAAATAACGTGCACTTTCGCTGGAGGGTCGCTGTTTGGCGGCCCTCTTTTTTGCACAGGCGCGGTGGGATGGTAATATCGTTACGTTTGAACTGTTTCGATGTGAAACCGAGGAGATTCCCTCTATGAGTGCTGACTACCCGTCAATGACTACGGCTGAGATTCGCTCTAAGTTCCTCAACTTCTTTGAGGAGCGCGGTCTTAAGCTCTATCCTTCTTCGTCCCTCGTCCCCGACGATCCTTCGCTGCTGCTTGCCAACGCCGGCATGAACCAGTTTAAGGAGTATTACCAGGGCAAGAAGACCATGAAGGAGATCGGCGCAATCTCTTGCCAGAAGTGCGTCCGCACCAACGACATCGATTGCATCGGCGAGGACGGCCGTCACCTGTCCTTCTTTGAGATGCTCGGCGACTTCTCCTTTGGTGGCGTCTCCAAGCAGCAGGCCTGCGCTTGGGCCTTTGAGCTCATTACCAAGGAGTTCAAGCTGCCTCTCGACCGCCTGTACTTTACTGTCTTTACCGAGGACGACGAGACCCACGATGTGTGGCGCTCCCTGGGCGTTGCCGAGGATCATATCTCCCGCCTGGGCGAGGACGACAACTTCTGGGCCGCTGGCCCCACCGGCCCCTGCGGTCCGTGCTCTGAGATTTACTTTGACATGGGCGAGGAGGTTGGCTGCGGCAGCCCCGACTGCAAGCCCGGCTGCGACTGCGACCGCTTCCTGGAGTTCTGGAATCTCGTCTTTACCCAGTACGACCGCCAGGAGGACGGCTCCATGCCAGAGCTGCCGCACCGCAACCTCGATACGGGCATGGGCCTAGAGCGCATGGCCGCCATCATGCAGCACAAGACCGCCAATTACGACGGCGATCTGATGCAGCACCTCATCAAGCTGGGCGAGGAGATCAGCGGCAAGACCTATGACGCCGACGATTACTCCGGTGCCAGCCGCTCGCTGCGTATCATCGCGGATCACTCTCGTGCCGTCGACTTTATGATCTCGGACGGCATCCTGCCCGGTAACGAGGGTCGCGAGTACGTCCTTCGACGCCTGCTTCGCCGTGCCGTGTTCCACGGTCGCCTGCTGGGTATCGAGGGCGCCTTCCTGACCAAGTTTATCGACGAGGTCAACGCTCAGATGGGCGAGGCCTATCCCGAGCTGCTCAAGAACGTCGCGCTCGTCAAGGGTATCGTCGCCTCCGAGGAGGAGCGCTTCTCCACGACGCTCGACAACGGTCGCGTCTACCTGGATGAGGCCCTGGCAGCGCTTGCCGAGGGCGCTGTGCTTCCGGGCGATGTTGCCTTTAAGCTGCACGACACCTTTGGTTTCCCCATCGACCTGACCGTCGAGATCGCCGGCACCGCTGGCCACGACGTCGACATGGACGGCTTCACCGCCTGCATGGAGGACCAGAAGGCCCGCGCCCGCGCCAATGCCAAGGGCGACGCCTGGGGCAGCTTCAACGACGTGTGGGTCGAACTTTCCGACAAGGTCGCCGCGACTGAGTTCGACGGCTATGACAACGATGTGATCGTAGGCGCCAAGGTTGTTGCCATCGTGCGCAACGGCGAGTCCGTCGAGTCCGCTGCCGCCGGCGAGGACGTCGAGGTCGTTCTCGACCGCACCCCGTTCTATGCCGAGATGGGTGGCCAGCAGGGCGATGCCGGCAAGCTTTCCGCCGAGGGGGTTGTTCTGACCGTTGCCGACACCAAGAACCACAACGGTCTGTATGCCCACGTCGCGCACGTTGTCGATGGCACGCTGACTGTCGGTGCCGCTGTGACCGCCACGCTTGACGCCGAGCGCCGTGGCTTCCTGCGCCGCAACCACACCGCCACGCACCTGCTCGACGCCGCGCTTAAGCAGGTCCTGGGCGAGCATGTCTCCCAGGCCGGCTCGCTGGTGACGCCTGAGCACCTGCGCTTTGACTTCACGCACTTCGAGGCCCTGTCCTCCGAGCAGCTCAAGGCTGTCGAGGACCTGGTCAACCAGCAGATCTTCGCCTCCAAGCCGGTCTTGACCCGCGTCATGGGCATTGACGAGGCCAAGTCCGCCGGTGCTGTCGCCCTGTTTGGTGAGAAGTATGGCGACGTCGTCCGCGTTGTCTCCGTGGGCGCCGAGGACCAGCCGTTCTCCCGCGAACTCTGCGGTGGCACGCACGCTGCCAACACCGCCGAGATCGGCCTGTTCAAGATCATTTCCGAGTCCTCTACGGGCTCCAACGTCCGCCGTATTGAGGCCGTGACCTCTAAGGGTGCTCTCGACTACATGGCCGACCGTCTGGCGCTCGTCGACGCCGCCGCTGCTGCGCTCAAGTGCCGCGTGGATGAGGTTCCCGCCCGCGTGGAGAACCTGCAGGCCGAGCTGCGCGAGACTTCCAACAAGCTCAAGAAGGCGCTGACCGGTGGCTCCTCCGACGCTATCTCCAGCGCCATCGAGGGCGCCGTCGAGCTCGACGGCTACAAGCTCGTCGTCGCTGAGCTCCAGGGCCTTGAGGCTGCCGACCTGCGCAACGTCTGGGATACCGTGCACCAGAAGGTCGCCGGTCCTGTCGCCTGCGTCGTCGCCAGCGTGACCGAGAAGGGCACCCCGGCCCTGCTCGCCGCCGGCTCCGATGACGCCGTCAAGGCCGGTTTCCACGCCGGTAACGTGATCAAGCAGATCGCGGGCCTGGTCGACGGTCGCGGTGGCGGCCGTCCCAACATGGCCCAGGCCGGTGGCAAGAATGCCGCCGGCATCGCCGATGCCCTTGCGGCCGCTAAGACCGCGCTCGGCGCCTAAGAATCTAGGTAGTCGCTGTGGTCGCGCTTGCGCTGGACATAGGGGAGACCAGGATCGGCATCGCCGTCTCGAGCCGTGATGGCAAGATGGCGATGCCTGTCAAGGTGCTCCCGGCTGCAGAGGTCACCGGTATGGCCAAGACGTTCCGCTACCTGGTCGAGGACTATGAGCCCGATATCCTGGTAAGTGGGCGTCCCCTGACCATGGCCGGTGAGCCCGGTCCCCAGGCCGAGCGTGTTGCCGCTGTTGCGCAAAAGATTGCCGACGAGCTCGATCTTCCGTTGGAGTTTGAGGACGAGCGCCTGTCCTCGCAAGAGGCCAAGCGTATCCTGCGCGAGCAGGGCCTCAACGAAAAGCAGATGAGGGGCAAGATTGACATGATTGCCGCCAGCCTGTTTTTGCAGACGTGGCTTGATCGTAAAAACGAGGAGGTTTCGCATGCCTAGCGCTCCCGATCCGCGCCAGCCGAATCGTACACGTCAGCCGTCGTCGCGCCCTGCTCAGCCTGGCCAGCGTCCGGCACAGCCGACCCAGCGCGCAGCTCAATCTGCCGCGCGCCCGGTGCAGTTCTCCTCTCGTTCGGCCCAACCTGTTCAACGGACGGGTCAGCAGTCTTCTGCTCGTTCGGTTCAGTATCCGGTTTCTCACGCGGCTCAGCAGCCCGCTGCTCGTTCGGCTCAGCCTGCAGGCGGTGCTCGCTTTAAGCATCAGGCACCTACTCAGCGAACGCAGGCCCCCCAATCGCATTCGCATCACGCTCGCGGTTCGCATGGCGTTGCTCCGGCGGCCCGCTCGAGCTACAACACGCATGCTCGTCGCGGTGCTCTAAAGAAGAGTTCTCCGGTTCCTATGATCATCGGCGTTGTGGTGGCCGTTATCGCGCTTGCTACTATCGCTTTCTTTGTCGTGCCTGCCGTCAAGGGCTTCTTTGCCGGTGAGGATACGAAGGTCACGGCTGGTCAGCAGGTTACGGTGACCATTCCCGACGGTGCTTCGGGTGATGCGATCGCCTCGATTCTCTCCGAGAACCATATCGTCGAAAATCCCAAGGATTACTACGCGGCGGTGAAAAAGCTCAACGCCGATATGTCGCTCAAGCCTGGTACCTACTCGTTCACCACGCTCATGGATGCGACCAAGGTTGTTCAGCAGCTCATGGAAGGTCCTAACGCGGGCTCCAATGCGCTGACTATCCCTGAGGGCCTGACGGTCGATCAAGTCGCCGACCGTGTGGCCCAGGCCTACGACAGCATCTCTAAGGAAGACTTCCTCAACCAGGCTAAGGCCTCCAATTACGTGGATGACTATAGCTTCCTTAAGGGCGCCGCCAACGACTCGCTCGAGGGTTTCTTGTTCCCCAAGACCTATTCGTTGGGTGATTCGCCGACGGCCGATGACGTGATTCGCGCCATGCTCGATCAGTTTAAGACTGAGTACAAGTCGCTTGACTTTGCGAGCTGCGAAGCCAAGATCAAGGAGCGCTACGGTGTGGAGATGTCCGACTACGACATCGTCAACTTGGCCTCTATCGTTGAGCGCGAGGGCCTCAACGCCGATCAACGTGCACACGTGGGCTCGGTCTTCTACAACCGCCTTGCCGGCAAGCTCGACGGTCTGCGCTATCTCAACAGCGATGCGACCATGATGTATGTCACCGGTGGCGAGGTTACCGCCGACGACCTGCAGAGCGATAGTCCGTATAACACCTATAAGCACGAGGGCCTGCCACCCACGCCCATCTGCTCTCCGTCGCTCGAGGCACTCAAGGCCACGCTTGAGCCGACCGACTCCGATGACCTGTATTTCTACATTACGCAGGACGAGGAGTACTTCTCGCAAACCTACGAAGAGCATCAACAGTCTTGGAATTAGCATGAGGATATTTAGCCCCAAACGATACGTTGCCTCGGTCGATCGCATCGACCTTGATACCCTGTGGGCCGACGGCAAACGCGCCATTCTGCTCGATCGCGATAACACTCTGGTTCCGCGCGACACCGAGCAGGTTCCCGCCGCGGTTTCCGCTTGGCTCGATACCGCCCGCGCCAAAGGCTTTAAGCTGTGCATGGTGTCCAACAACTGGCATCGCGATCAGGTCATGAGCTCTGCACGCGAGCTGGGACTCGAGGCCATCAGCCACGCCATGAAGCCCGCCCCGTTTGCCTTGAAGGCGGGTCTTAAGCGCCTTGGCGCCACGGCAGACGAGGCGGTGCTGATCGGCGATCAGCTGTACACGGACGTGTGGAGCGGTAACTTTGCCGGCGTTGACACTATTCTGGTCAAGCCGCAGGCAACCCAGGACCTGTGGTACACGCAGATCTTCCGTATCTTTGAGCGCCGGGCCCTGCGCGACCTTCCCTGCGAGGAATAGGTTTCGCCATGTCTCAGCACATCAAACACGGCTGCGACCATATCTTCTTTATCGGCTTTTTGGGCGCGGGCAAATCGACGCTCGCGCGCAACGTCGGCACTATGTTCAAGCGGCGTTTTATCGATACCGATCGTTTGGTTGTGCGTCGATGTGGCAAGTCGGTGACCGAGATATTTGAGACCGAGGGCGAGGATCGTTTTCGCGAGCTCGAGACCTCGGCACTCCGTTCGCTTCAAAGCGAGCGCAGCCTGCTGGTATCGTGCGGAGGCGGCATCGTCGAGACGCCGGTGAACATTGAGCTGATGCACGAGATGGGTACATGCGTGTACCTCGAAGGCGACTTTGAGGACTCGTTGCGCCAGATTCGTCGCTCCGATACCCGGCCCGATTTCCGCTCGCCCGAGCACGCTGCGCGCTTGTTTGAGCATCGCCGTCCGCTGTATCGCCAGGCGGCCGATATTACCCTTGATATTCGCAACAAGTCCTTCGAGGACGTTTCCTACCTTTGTGCCGAGATGCTTTTGGAGCGTGGACTGCTATGATTCGCCGTCAACTTATCAATTTCCAAAACCGCAGTGTCGATGTCCGCGTCGGATTGGGGGCGTTCGAGGAGCTGTCGCGCATGTTTGCCTCGGCTGTGGGCAAGCCTAAGCGTGCGATGGTGGTTTGGAACGACGCCACATCCGAGCGTTTTGGCGAGGTTGTCGAGCATGCACTGGTTGACGCCGGTTTTGCCGTGTCGCCGCTCGTCCTCGAGGTTTCGCCTGCCGGTGCTACGCTGGTCGATGCCGATACCGTCTTTGGCGCGCTGTCGGCTAACGGCATTACCTGCGATGATCTCGTTGTCGCTGTCGGCGACACGGCGACCTGCTCAGTCGTTTGCTGGTGTGCCAATCAGTGGTGCGGTCGCACCGAGTGCGCCTTGCTGCCGACGACGTTTGACGCCATGCTCACGGTCGCGACGACCATGAGGCCGCTCGTTGCCTCGTCGGCGAATGCGCTTCCCGCTATCGCGTTCCGTCCCGAGCCGGGGTTGGTCGTGTGTGACCTTGATCTTGTTCGCGAGGCGGACCCCGATGACCTCAAACTTGGCTATGTGGTACTTGTTGGCACCATGCTTTCGAGCAGCAAGTCCCGCTGGAATCAGTTTACCGAGACCGTCCCCGAGATTCTCGCGGGCGAGGAGGTCGCGCTCGTCAATGCCGTTCAGTGGTCTCAGACTGCCCGTAAGGACGTACTGATGGCTACGAATCCCAGCGCCCGCCACGCTCTAGACTTTGGCAAGACGGGGGAGCGTACTCTGCGCGTCTGCCTGGGCAAAGCCGCGGTGCAGGTTCCTGCCTACCAGCTGCTGTCCGAGGGGATGCGCTTTGAGGCGCGCCTAGCACATGATGCCTGCGACTTTGATATCGATTACGTCTTTGAGGTCGATGACTGCCTGGAGGACTTTGGTATCGAGGAGCTTGCCTTCGATCTGGAGCCTGCCGCATATATCGAGGAGTTCCGCAGGCAGCAGTTTGTTCGCTCGAACCGCAGCATGTTGCCGCTGCCCGCGGCGCTCGGCGCCATTCGTCTAACGAGCGTTGAGGACGAGGTTCTCGACCGCCATGCTCACGCATACTTGGCTTCTCGCAAAGAACTTCTCTAGGATTTATTGACATACATCGTCTTTCGTATCATGTTGAGGGGCGGGTTTCCAATCGGTTGCGAATCGCGCGCGATTCCATCTTTCGATCGAGGCCCGTCCCGCTTTTATGAGGACAATAAGAAAGGAATCTGCATGTCTGAGTTTGCTGCCGGTCCTGCCGGTCGTATCGAGCGTGTCCGTGCCCTGATGGCTGAGCGCGGCTACGACGCTATCGTCGTGCGCGACGAGGCCAACCTTCGTTGGCTCACGGGCGTGAAGGGCGTCTTCGACTACACCTTCGAGTTCCCGCACGCTGCATTTATTACGGCCGACCAGTGCCTGTTCCATACCGACTCACGCTATCTCAACAGCTTTGAGGAGAACACGTCCGCCGGCAGCCCCTGGGTCTACGACATGGACGAGGGCACCATCCCCGGTTGGGTCGCCGGCAAGATCGCGGCTAACAAGTGCCGTGTCTGCGCTGTCGAGGACGACATGCAGATCAACTTCTACCAGGGTATCCAGCGTGGCCTTGAGGATCGTTCCGTCGCCTGCATGCTGCCGCGGATGCATGACGACATTCGCAAGATGCGCGCCATCAAGGACGCCGAGGAGATCGAGCTCATGCGCCATGCGCAGTCGATTACCGACGCCGCCTTCCAGCACATGCTCGGCTATATTAAGCCCGGTATGACCGAGAAGCAGGTTCGCAACGAGCTCGAGAACTTTATGTTCGCCAACGGCGCCGACAGCCTGGCCTTCGGCTCCATCGTGGCGAGCGGCCCCAACACCGCCAACCCGCATGCCGTCCCGAGCGACCGCGTGATCGAGAAGGGCGACTTCGTTCTCATGGATTATGGCGCGGGCTATTGCGACTACCGCTCCGACATGACTCGTACCGTCGTGATGGGCGAGCCCACGCAGGAGCAGCTCGACTTGTACGCGCTCGTGCGCCGTGCGCACGAGGAGTGCGTCGCCGCCATCCATCCGGGCGTCGAGGGCAACGACATTTTCAAGCTTTCCAAGAAGATCATCGGCGATGCCGGCTATGGTGATTACTACAACCATGGTCTGGGCCACGGCGTGGGCATTGACATCCACGAGCTGCCCAACTTCAACCGCAGCAAGAATATCATCGAGGTCGGCTCGGTTATCACCATGGAGCCCGGCGTCTACCTGCCCGGCGTGGGCGGCGTGCGCCTGGAGGACTACGGCGTGGTCACCGAGAACGGCTACGAGCCCTTCACCAAGACGCCGCATGACCTTCACGTCATCGATTGCTAGTCTACTTCGGTAGATAGTTTGGGGCGGGGCCTCCGGAGCAATTCGGACGCCCCGCGTTCTCTTTTTATGCGCTCGCTGCAGGCGCCGTCTGCAAGTGTATAATTTCGCTCGTATGTAATTTGGACGCTTGTGCGTTCTGCCCATAACAAGAAAGGTCGCTATGCCTACCATTTCTACCGCCGACTTCAAGAACGGCCTCGGTCTCCGCATTAAGGACAAGGTCTACACCATCGTCGAGTTCCAGCATGTCAAGCCGGGCAAGGGCGGCGCGTTTGTGCGCTACAAGACCCGCGACATCAAGAGCGGCCGCGTCGTCGAGAACACCTGCAACGCCGGCACCAAGTTCGAGAGCGTCATGCTCACCACCCGTGAGTTCCAGTACCTCTACAACGATGGCACCGACTACATCTTCATGGACAACGAATCCTATGAGCAGGTTCCCGTTCCCGAGGACATGGTGGGCGAGAACTCCAAGTGGCTGCGCGAGAACGACATCTGCCAGCTGCTCTTCGCCGACGATGAGCTCATGGGCGTGACTCCGCCGATGTTCATCGAGACCACCATCGTCCAGACCGACCCGGGCTTTAAGGGCGACACCGTCCAGGGTTCCACCAAGCCGGCCACGATCGACACCGGCGCTGTCATCCAGGTCCCCATGTACCTCAACGAGGGCGAGGTCATCAAGGTTGACACCCGCGACGGCAAGTTCGTCTCCCGCGTCTAGCAACCAACTCTTCTAGGAGGACTCATGCCCCAGGAAATCAAGATTGACGGCATCGGCATTTCGCCCGATGTTCTGACCGCCATCGTCTCGCGCGCCGTGTCCGATGTCGAGGGCATCGCCTCCGTTGGCGTCAAGGACCTTGCCACCAACCTTGTCTCCATGATGCTCTCGTCCAAGGCCCCGGCTTCCGAGCCGGCGGTCGAGACCGAGGTCGTCGGCGACAAGCTCGCACTCACCGTGCGCGTTGTGGTGTTCTTTGGCTATCCGTTCAAGAAACTCGCCGAGGCCGTTCGCGCTGCCGTGGTCGCTGCCATCGATGCCCAGGTGGGCGTTGAGGTCGAGCGCGTTGACGTTTGCATCGACGGCCTCGTTTTCCCCAAGGAGTAACCTTTGAGCCTTAAGGTTTATCGCGGGCGTACGCTTGCCCGCAGTCAGGCGCTGCAGCTGCTGTTCCAGGCCGAGGCCACGGACAGCCCGCTCGAGCGCGTCCTCGAGGGCGATTTCCTGATCTCGAAGGGCCCCCTCGACCCCTATGCGCTGGAGCTGTGCCGCGGTGCCTACGAGCATATCGATCGCATCGACTGTGCCCTGCGCGCCGTCGCCAAGAACTGGGATCTTATGCGCATGCCCGGCGCCGACCGCAATCTGCTGCGTATCGCCGTCTACGAGATGCGTTTCCTCACCGACGAGGAGGTCTCGGACGCCATCGTGATCAACGAGGCCGTCGAGCTTGCCAAGGCCTACGGCACCGACCAGTCCGCGTCGTTCGTCAACGGCGTGCTGGGCAAGATCGCTCGCAGCGAGGAGCTGCCGGGCGAGGACCTGTACCAAGAGCTGCTCGCCGAGGATCGCGCTCGCGAGGAGGCCCAGGCTGCCGAGGCTGCCGCTAAAGTTGCGGTTGCCCAGGCTGAGGCTGGTGTGCTGGCCGAGGGTGTGGACGCTGCTGAGGCCGTCGAGGCCGACTCCGTCGAGGAGTAGCCATGCCAGAGGGTTCTGTACGCAACTTTGACGAGATCTCGGACCGTCTGGACCAGATCATCGCTACCGTTCGCTCCAAAGATACCTCCTTGGAGCGTTCACTCGATCTGTTTGACGAAGCGATTGAGCTGGGCTCCCGCGCGGTCGATATGGTCGACAAGTTTGAGCTGACGCCGCGTGAGGCCGACAAGCTCGAGCAGGAATACGATGAGGATGCGGCAAATGAATCCCAGGATAGCTAGGCCGCATCTCTGGATACGAATGGTTGATGGCATTCATGAAACGCGTGCGTCTTGATGACGAACTGATTTCACAGGGCATCTGCGCCGATCGCGCGGATGCCCTTCGCACTCTTATGGCCGGCTTGGTCTCGAGTGGCGGCGAGCGCTTGACTTCGCCGGGCCTTAAGGTGACCCCGGGCCTGCCGTTGCACGTGAAGGGGCGCATTCCCTATGTTGGCCGCGGCGGTCTTAAGCTCGAAGGCGCGCTTGATGCGTTTGGTATCAATCCGACGGGCCTTGCCTGTCTGGATGTGGGCTGCTCTACCGGCGGCTTTACCGATTGCCTGCTTAAGCGCGGAGCTGCGACAGTTGTCTCGGTGGACGTGGGTCGCGCCCAGTTCGATTGGTCGTTGCGTCAGGACGATCGCGTGACGCTGCATGAGCGCACAAACGTGACGCAGCTGCCCGAGCTTGGCTATGCCGGCGCTATCGACCTGGCTGTGTGTGACGTCTCGTTTACCAGCATCGCGAACATTATCGATGCGGTGCTGGCGTGCCTGGCGCCTACGGGTGCATTCTGCACGCTCGTAAAGCCGCAGTTTGAGGCTCCGGCGGCGCTGGTGGGCGAGGGCGGAATTGTGACCGACCCCGCCGTGCGCCGCGATACACTCGTTGCGGCAGTTGAACTCTTTGCTGCCAAGGGGCTGTTCCCGGTCGATGTGTGCGTGTCGCCCATTCATGGTGCCAAGGGAAACGTTGAGTTTTTCCTGTACGGCATGAGGTTTGCCCCCGGCGGACGTACCGACGATGAGCTGCAATCCCAGGTATCGGTTTTGAGCGAGAAAGCTGCAACGCTATGAAGGTCTTTCTGGTTCCCAATTACTACAAGCAAGAGGCCGTCGAGAGCGGTCTGATGCTCGAGCTTTGGCTTTCGCGCCAGGGCTACGAGGTCGCATGGGCTGCCGACCAGCGATCGAAGATTCAAAGCACGCCTGATATTGATGGCTCAGATCTGGTCATTACGCTCGGCGGCGACGGTACGTTGCTGCGCGCTGCCCGCATCCTCAACCATCGCGAGATTCCTATCCTTGGTCTTTCCTATGGTCACCTGGGCTTTTTAACTGCTGCGAGCCCCGAGGAGCGCGACATTCTGCAGGTCGTGAGCGATGCTCTGTCCGGTGAGCTGCACGTGAGCCGCCGCGCCACTATCGCCGCGGATATCGTGTCCGTGCGCGACGATGGCACGAAGGATGTCGTGCGCACGTTTGCCCTCAACGATATGGCACTTACGCGCGGCCCCCTGTCCGATATGGTTGAGTTTGACATCACGGTGTCCGGCCATCATATCGATCGCCTGCGCGGCGACGGTGTCGTCGTTTCGACGGCGACCGGCTCCACCGGCTATGCGCTTTCCGCCGGCGGTCCCATTGTCAGCCCCGATTACACGGGTATGGTCTGTGTGCCCATCGCCCCGCATACCATTCAGGCTCGCGCCTTTTTGACCTCGCCGAGCGATGTAGTCGAGATCTTTATGTCCGACGATCGCCCGAGCGTGCCGGCGATTGCCATCGACGGACAGTTTATTACCTGCGATGGCACGGTCGAGAGCGTGGCCGTGCGTCGCGGTCCCGGAGATGTGCTGCTTCTCGATTACGGTCCCGAGAGCTTTTATAACTCCGTGAGCCGCGTGTTCTACGGAGTGCGTCATGATCGATGAGCTGCAGGTTTCTAACATTGCACTCATTCGCGAGGCGACGCTGGTGCCGAGTACCGGCCTGACTGTCCTGACCGGCGAGACCGGTGCCGGCAAGACCGCGCTGCTCTCGGCCCTCAAGCTTATTTTGGGTGAGCGCGCGGATTCGTCGACGGTGCGCGAGGGCGAGGCGCTGGCGAGTGTCGAGGCGCGCTTGTTCGACGGCCCGCACGACACGGAAGGCTTCACGGTCCAGCGCAGCCTTTCTGCCGAGGGCCGCAGCCGCGTGAAGATTGACGGCCGCATCGCCAGTGTGCGCGAGCTTTCGGAGCGCGTTGGCGTGATGATGGATCTGTGCGGCCAGCACGAGCACCAGCGCTTGCTCGACCCGGCGCATCACGTTGCGATGGTCGATGCGTGGGCAGGGCGCTCTGCGCTCGAGGCGCTGGATGCGTATCGCGCCTGCTTTAAGGCATCGCGCGCTGCCGCCAAGGAGGTTCGACGCGTCGAAGAGGCCTCACGTGCGCAGGGGAGCCGCGTCGAGGAGGCGCGCTTTGCCCTCGAGCGCATCGGCGAGGTCGACCCCAAGCCGGGCGAGTATGAGGAGCTCGAGGAGCTGCTGCCGCGCTCGGAGCACGCCGAGGTCTTGGTGGCGACGGCTAACGATGCCCATGCATCGCTTGCCGCCGAAGGGGGAGCGCTCGATGCCGTGAACAGTGCCGTGGCAGAGCTTTCTCGAATGGCTACCGTCGATCGCAAACTGGGTGACATCGCCGACGCACTTTCGAATGCCTGCATCTTACTCGAGGATTGCGCCAACGAGCTGCGTGCTTATCGCGATGGCGTCGCCTTCGACCCGCGCGAGCTCGCTCGCATGCGTGAGCGGTATTCCGACCTCAAGGGCCTGTTGCGTCAGTGGGGTCCCACCATGGACGATGTTTTTGCCATGCGCGATCGCTCGCAAGAGCTGCTGTCCCTGGTCGATGATGGCGATGAACAGATCAAAAAGGCGCGCGAATCACTTGGTGCTGCTGAGCGCGAGTTGTTTGCCGCTGCCAAGGCGCTTAAGCGCGCTCGCAATACGGCGGCCCCGCGCTTCTGCCACGAGGTTGGTCGTCAGATGGCACGCTTGGAGATGGGCGGCGCCGAGCTCGTTTGGGAGTCGCGTGATCTTCCGCGCGCCGAGTGGACGCCGGCGGGTCCTTCGAGCTATGAGCTTTTGTATCGCAGCGGTGCCGGCTTGACGCCGCGTCCCCTGCGCCGAATTGCGTCGGGCGGCGAGCTTAGCCGCGTCATGTTGGCGAGCAAGGTGGTCTTGGGTAATGCTGATGGTGTCGACACTCTGGTATTTGACGAGGTCGATGCTGGTGTCGGTGGCTCCACGGCGCGTGCACTCGCGGGCGTGCTGGCAGATCTCGCCGCTACGCATCAGGTGATTGTCGTAACCCACTTGGCGCAAGTCGCCGTCATGGCTGACAAGCATTATGTCGTCAGCAAGGAACCGGGCGATGTTCCCCAGACGCATTTGGACGAGGTAACTGGCGAAGCGCGTACCGCCGAGATCGCCCGCATGCTCAGCGGCGATCAGTCCGAGGCAAGCCTGGCGCACGCCAGGCAGATGCTTGCGGAGGCGCGTGCCTAGGCCGAGCCGCCACATGCATGTCCAACCCGGCCGCCACGAAATGGGTCCATCTACTACGTTTGGTAGGGCATCGGCAACCACGCCAAGAATTGCAAAAAGAAAACCGCAGGTAGAACGCCTGCGGTTTTCTCTATTTTGGGTGTATGGTTGGCGGTTGCGGTTAAAACGTAGTAGATGGGCGTGTTTCGTGACGAGAGGCGTCTATCGGCTCCCCAATTTACCTACTCAACGACCTTATCCGGCTGGATGAGCTCCTCGTAGTAGCTGATGTGCTCTCGGGCGTCCTCGATTTCGGGCAGCAGGAAGTTGTAGATGACCTCTATGATCATTGTGGCGCTTATCTTAGAGAACGCAAAGTCGCCCGTCGTCAGCAGCGCTTCGTGGTTGACGGTATTAAAAGTGTAGTCTGCCAGGCGCGCGAGCGGGGATTTGCTGTCGCTGCTGATGACGACTACGGTTGCGCCGCAGTCGCGAGCCGCTTTTGCCATGCGATTCAGTCGGCGCGATTTGCCGGAGTTTGAGATTAGCACGATGACGTCGCCGGGGCGTAGTGTGAGCGCAAACCCGATCGAGGTCTCGCTGATGGTGCTCGCCATGCAGCGAAGGCCCAGCTGCGAAAACTTAAATGTCGCATCGAGCGCGACCGCGTTCGTATTGCCCACAGCCGCAAACTCAATAACCCCTGCATGCTTAAGGGCATGTACAACAGCCGCCAGCGTATCGTGGTCGATCCCGTCGATGGTCGCATTAAGCTCGCTCACCTTGGCAGCCAGGATGTTCTTAAGGCTCTGCTCCATGTTGTCGAGTGAGACTTCGTCAGTCAGGCCCTCGTTGCGCTGGCTTTCCAAATCCCTCGCCAGGGAAAACTGAAAGCTGCGGAAGCTGCCAAAGCCAAGCTTGCGGCAGAAGCGCGAAACGGTCGCCTCGGACGTGGCGGCGGCGCGCGAGAGCTGAGCTGCCGTGAGGCGTGGCGCCTCGGACTGGTGCTCCAATATATAGTCGACAATGCGCTGCTCTGACTCGCTGTATCCCTGATGGGTACTAATGAGGGAAAGTGCGCTCTTGCTACTATCGGTCATGGATGGCTCCTGGTTGGCATGATAATCGGACTCGTTTTGTAATGTCATAGTATAGGGGGATTTTCAATTACAAGATACACCTTGCCGTTTCAAGTGTTGATGGTAAACTTTCACCTACCGTTTACGGTTATGAAAGAACCTTTCACCGGAGAATTGCGCCGTGTCTCTTCTCACGCGGACGGTAGGTTGGTATCTTTCAGTTGTGGAAAAGCGCGCAAGGACGCGCGTGTAGGGGAGCGCCTGCGGGCGCAAAACTTAAAAAGGAGGGACACATGGCTAAGTTTGACATCATCGCCGCCACCGGTTGCCCGACCGGCATCGCGCACACCTTCATGGCGAAGGAGGCGCTGGAGAAGGCAGCTGCCGAGCGCGGTCTGACCATTAAGGTCGAGACTCATGGCCAGGTCGGTGTCGAGAACGAGCTCACCAAGAGTGAGATCGCTGGTGCCAAGGCCGTCGTCGTCGCAGCCGATAAGGATGTCCAGGCTGAGCGTTTCGCCGGCAAGCCCATGGTTTCCGTTGGTGTTTCCAAGGCCCTGTCCGTTGAGGCCGCCGGTAAGCTGATTGACCGCGCGCTCGCCGCCAAGGGCGACAACACGGTTGCAGCCGCTGCCGATGTCGAGGACGAGGCCGAGGAGAAGGAGTCCATCGGTCACGTCATCTACAAGCACCTTATGAACGGCGTCAGCCATATGCTGGTCTTCGTCGTTGCCGGTGGTGTCCTGACCGCCGTCTCGTTCCTGTGGGGCATTACGTCCTTCGATTCGACGGCGTCTGACTACAACAGCTTTGCTGCGATGCTCAAGATCATCGGCGGCATCGCCATGAACCTCATGGTTCCGGTGCTTTCCGCCTACATCGCCGAGTCCATCGGTAAGCGCCCGGCGCTCGTCCCTGGTTTTGTTGCCGGTATGATCGCCATTCAGGGCCTGCCTGTTAACGCCGAGACCGGCATGATCGACGCCGGTGGCGCCGGCGTGGGCTTCGGCTTCCTGGGCGGCATCGTCGGCGGCTTCCTCGCTGGCTATGTCATCCTGCTGCTCGAGAAGGTCTTTGCCGGTCTGCCCAAGAACCTGGACGGCCTCAAGGCCATCTTCCTGTACCCGCTGTTCTCGACGGCTATCGTCGGCCTGGTCATGCTCGGCATTTCCGGCCCCATGGCTGCCATCAACACCGCCATGATGGACTTCCTCAAGGGCCTGTCCGCCTCTGGCGCCGTTGTCCTGGGTCTTGCCATCGGCTGCATGTGCGCCTTTGACATGGGTGGCCCGGTCAACAAGGCTGCTTACGTCACTGGTACTGCTATGCTCACCGAGGCACTGGCTGCCGGCGTTGGCACCGATACCTACAACTTCGGCACTAACTTCATGGCTGCCGTCTCCGCCGCCTGCATCGTTCCGCCGCTGATCACTACCTTCGCCGTCGTTGTCGGCAAGAAGTACTTCAGCCAGGAGGATCACGACGCCGGTGTCGTCAACCTCATCCTTGGTTGCACCCACATCACCGAGGGCGCCATTCCGTTCATGACCAAGAACATCTGGCCCGTCATGCCCATCATGATGCTCGGTTCCTCTATCGCTTCGATCCTGACCATTATGTTCAACGTTCACGATCCGGCGCCTCACGGTGGCTTCCTGGTCCTGCCCGTTGTCGAGAACGGTCCGCTTTGGGTCCTCGCTATCCTCATCGGCGCTGTGGTCGGTGGCATCCTGTTCGTGGCCTTCAAGAAGTACGACTTTGAGAAGAACCAGAAGGCCGCTCCTGCAGCCAAGCCCGTTGAGGCCCCCAAGGCCGCTGCCGTCGAGGCCCCCAAGGCCGAGGCTGCCGACTTCGTGAAGGTCGAGAATGTCTTTGTCGCCGAGGACTTCGCTTCTCGTGACGAGGCTCTGAGCTTCGTTTCCAACCAGGCCGTCAAGGCCGGTATCGCAAGCGACGCCGACGCCGTGATGAACGCCTTCCTGGCCCGCGAGGCCGAGGGCACCACGGGCATGATGGAGGGCTTCGCCATCCCGCATGCCAAGTCCGACGCCATTACCGAGGCCGCCGTCATCGTCGTTAAGGACGAATCCGGCGTGACCGGTTGGGACACCATGGACGGCGCTCCCGTCAACGTGGCTATCGCCCTGCTCATCCCCGGTGCACAGGCTGGCACCACGCACCTCAAGATCCTGTCCAAGGTCGCCGAGGCGCTCATGGACGAGGACTTCCGTGGCACCGTCAAGGGTTCCACCGACGCCGCCGAGATCGCCAAGACGATCAACGCCCGCCTGGTCTAATCCAGCAGTCAGCGATTAATATCGCCCCCTGTAAAAAGGCGGAGACCCTCACCAGGGCCTCCGCCTTTTTCATCCCTACTCGGCACTTAGGGACGTTCCTTTTCTGCCGGCAGTTTGGGACAGTCCTCAGTCCACAAGAGGGTATAGATAGGCTCCATCAACTAGATCAACCAGGCGAACAAAAAATTAGCCAGAATTCTGTTTGCACGATATTGCTCTGGACCGACCGAGTTTCCGCAGCTTGCCTGCCGGGCGGGGCGGTTCAGTTTGTCGCGAGTTCCGCACGCAAAGGAAAGCACTTAATGTGCTTTCCGTCTTGCGCAGGACTGTAGAGCAGCAAACTTAACCGCCCCGCCCGGCAGACGAACGTACAGGAACGACATCTGTCCAACAATTCGTGCGAAACACAATGAAAAACCGTTTGATGTGAGTTAATATAAACAACGTCGTGAATCTGACTCCTGCCACATGCATGACAGGGGTTAAACACAAAAAGGAGTCAATTATGGTTTCTGAGAAGGCTACCCTCGTTAATCCTCAGGGTCTGCACATGCGTCCGGCTGGTCTGTTCGCCTCCACCATGGGCAAGTATGCCTGTGACGTGACGGTCGTCACCCCCGAGAAGGAGGTCAACGGCAAGTCCCCGATGGCCCTCATGGCTGCTGGTATCCCCTGCGGTACCGAGGTCGAGGTCAAGTGCGACGGCGCCGACGAGGCCGAGGCTCTGGCTGCTGCCATCGAGCTCATCAAGAGCGGTCTTGGCGAGTAGAACTCAAACGGGTCGCATGTTGAACAACTAAGTTCATATTTGGGGGCGCAGTGACCTGTTGTAAGGTAGCTGCGCTCTTTTGTCATGGATATGGCAAAACGCTTTATCACATGACACGGAGAGAGGAATGGGAATGTATCAGGGAGTCAACGCTTCCGAGGGCATCGGTATCGGCACCGTTATGGTCGCCGTCGATCCCGACTTGACGTTTGAGCCGCACGAGGTTGCTGATTCGGCAGCAGAGAAGGAACGCTATCAGACCGCTCTTTCGGTCTTCTGCGAGAAGACTCAGGCTCAGGCCGACCACATGAAGGAGACGGTGGGCGAGGCCGAGGCCGAGATCATGAGCGGACACATTGTCCTGGCTCAGGATCCGGGCATGACCGACGCCATCAACGCCGCCATTGACGGCGGCACCTGCGCCGAGCAGGCGCTCATGGACACCTCGACCATGTTCGAGAACATGTTCCTGTCCATGGACGACGAGATGTTCCGTCTGCGCGCGGCCGACATCGCCGACATCCGTACCGGCATTCTGGCCGAGTTGCTGGGTAAGGAGGTCGTCGACCTCTCCGTCCTGCCCGAGAACACCGTCGTTGTCGTGCACGACCTCACGCCGTCCATGACCGCCACGATCGATAAGGCGCACGTTGCCGGTATCGTCACCGAGACTGGTGGCCGCACGTCGCACTCCGCAATCATTGCGCGCGCCCTCGAGATCCCGGCTGTCCTTTCGGTTTCCAACAGCTGCACCGCACTGCGCAACGGCATGACCGTTGTCGTCGACGGTGGCAAGGGTATCGTCGAGGCCGATCCCGATGAGGAGACGCTCGCCGCTTACACTGCCAAGGCCGAGGCTTTCGCTGCCGAGAAGGCGGCTCTCGAGGCCTTCCGCGGCAAGCCGTCCGTGACTGCCGACGGCATCAAGAAGATCATTGCCTGCAACATCGGCAACCCCGATGACGTGCCCAACGCGCTCGATCACGACGCCGAGGCTATCGGCCTGTTCCGTTCCGAGTTCCTGTTCATGGACTCTGCTGAGCTTCCTTCCGAGGAGGAGCAGTTCAACGCCTACCGTAAGGTCGCCAGCGCGCTCAAGGGTGCTCCGGTCATCATCCGCACGCTCGATGTGGGTGGCGACAAGGAGATTCCGTACCTGCACATGGTCAAGGAAGAGAACCCCTTCATGGGCTTCCGCGCCGTGCGTTACTGCCTGGCCAACCCCGACCAGTACAAGGTCCAGCTCCGCGCCCTGCTGCGCGCCAGCGCCTTCGGTGACGTCAAGATCATGATCCCGCTCGTCACCTGCGTCGAGGAAGTCTTGGCTGTCAAGGAGCTCGTCGAGCAGTGCAAGGCCGAGCTGACCGAAGAGGGTCGCAAGTTCAACGAGAACATCGAGGTCGGCATCATGGTCGAGACGCCTGCCGCCTCGCTGCTCGCTGACCGCCTGGCCGAGGTCGCCGACTTCTTCTCCATCGGCACCAACGACCTGATCGGCTACACCATGTGCGCCGACCGTGGCAACGACACCATCTCCAACCTGTACCAGGTTTACTATCCCGCCGTGCTCCGCTCGCTCAAGAACATCATCGAGAGCGGCGTGAAGGCCGGCATCATGGTCGGTATGTGCGGCGAGGCCGCTGCCGATCCGTTGCTCGAGCCGCTGCTGATCAGCTGGGGCCTGGAGGAGTTCTCGATGAGCGCTCCGTCCATCCTGCGCGCCCGCAAGACCATCAGCCAGTGGACCAAGGCCGAGTGCGACGAGCTCGCCGAGAAGGCGCTCGCCTGCAACACCGCTGCCGAGGTCAAGGCACTGCTCGAGTCCGCAGCTCGCTAATTTGGTATCAGAGGTAACCGCGTGGTTGGAATGGGCCGGCCACGCGGCCCTCACATATACAGGGGGTACTGTAAATGTTCTACACGCTAACCGCTAACCCGGCTGTCGACATGACGGTTTCGAGCTCTCCGCTCGAGCCCGACGAGAACGTCCGCACCGGCTCGGCCAGCTACACGGCTAACGGCAAGGGCCTCGACGTGTCCTTCGCCTTTAAGAAGATGGGCGTCGACACCGTCGCGCTCGGTTTCTTCGCCGGCTTCACGGGCAAGTTCATCGTCGAGGAGGTCATGAACCTGGGTTGCCTCTGCCGCCCGGTCTGGACCGACGGTATCACGCGCATCAACACCTACGTCAACGATGGCCAGCACGAGTACGGCATCCTGAACCCCGGTGCTCCGATCACGCCGCAGCATCAGGAGGAGCTCTACAACATCCTGGACACCGCGGGCGACCTTGAGTGCCTGATCGTCTCCGGCTCCGTGCCTCCCAAAGCTACGCCCGACTTCCTGGCTCAGGTCATGGAGCACGCTCAGGCCCGTGGCGCCGACGTCGTCCTGGACCTGTCCTCCGACAAGCTCAAGGAGCTCGCTCACAAGAAGCCGCTGCTCATTAAGCCGAACCATCACGAGATGAAGGCTATCTTCGGCGTGCCGGTCGACACCGACGACGAGGTCCGCGTTGCCATGAAGCTGGCTCACGAGGCCGGCGTCCAGAACGTGCTGCTCACCCGTGGTAGCCGCGGTGACGCTTACTTCTCCAACGGCGAGGACATCTGGTATGCCAAGCGTGAGTTCAACATCAAGCTTGTCTCTTCCGTCTGCGCCGGCGACTGCACCCTCGCTGCGTTCCTGCACAAGTGGTACAGGGATCGCGACAACGTCGAGGAGGCCATGAAGCTCGCTATGGCCACCGGCGCCAACGTTGCTGAGTCCGTCGGCATCGGCGACTTTGGTCACGTCGACGAGTACAGCAAGCGCGTTGCCGTTCGCAAGCTCGATCGCAAGTAAGCGAAACACGACAAACTCGTGCGCATACGGCGTCCCGGTTTCGACCGGGGCGCCGTTTTTTGTCCCACTCGAACCTCGGAGCCGCGCTTCACGCGTTCCACACCGTTCACCGAGTTGTTGTAGCCTTTTGCCGAAGCGTGGAATATACTTTCATTAACTCGTTGCTTCGTGAAAGGAACATTCATGATTTACACGCTTACTGCAAATCCCGCTATTGACTACAACATCTCCTGCGATGGCTTGTCCGCCAACACCGTTACCCGCACCCGTAACGCTGTCTACACCCCCAACGGCAAGGGTCTCAACGTTTCGTTTACGCTCGACCACTACGGCGTCGACACCACGATCCTGGGCTTCTTCGCCGGCTTCTCGGGTGAGTATATCGTTAAGGGCGCCGAGGCCCTGGGCGTGCCCGTCAAGCCCGTGTGGACTGACGGCATCACGCGTGTTAACGTGTTCCTCAACGCCGGTCCCGACACCGAGTACAACATGGTCAACGCCGGTGCCGCCATCAACGAAGCCAACGAGCAGGAGATGTTTGAGCTTATCGATTCGCTCGATGACATGACCTGCCTGGTTATCAGCGGCTCGCTGCCCCCCAACACCTCCGAGAGCTTCCTGGCAGAGGTCCTGCGTCGCGTGAAGGCGAAGGGCGCCGAGTTCGTGCTCGATATCTCGAGCCATCAGCTGGCCGACCTCATTGCTATGGAGCCGTTGCTCATTAAGCCTAACGACGACGAGCTGCTCGACATCTTTGGCATTAAGGTGAGCGGTGGCGACGACGAGTCCGTCAAGGGCGCCATGGCCGAGCTGCACGCCAAGGGCGCTAAGAATGTACTGCTGACGCTCGGCGGCGACGGCGCGTACTTCTCCAACGGCGAGCACATCTGGTTTGCCAACCGCACTTTCGACGTCAAGCTGCTGTCGACCGTCTGCGCGGGCGACTCCTCGCTGGCCGCCTTCCTGTCCGTGTGGCACGACGCCCCCGAGCGCGTCGAGGATGCCCTGCGCCTCTCGATGGCCACCGGCGCCAACGTGGTCGAGTGCCCCGGTCTGGGCGATTTTGCCAAGGTGGACGAATATATGAAGCACATTGAGGTTCGCCAGGTCTGCTAGCAGCATCGATACGTCGTTGCCGAACACCCGCTTTGGATTACCAAGGCGGGTGTTTTTTGCGCGCTGAACGTATGTGGCGTCTGCTGTCTCGATTTATCTAATCGACGACGCGATTGCGTGTGCGTGTTTTCTCGTTTCTTGTTAGACTTCTTGAGAACCATCGATTTATGCTCACAAGTGCAGGAGGCCATAGGCATGTGCAATGTTTCGCTCAACGGTACTCAACCGTCCGATGCGTCCCTGTGCGTCCTGCGCGCGCTTGAGGCGGCTGGTCTTGAGGCTTGGTACGTGGGCGGTTGGGTGCGCGACGCCCTGATGGGGTGCCCCAGCCACGATGTTGATATGTGCTGTAGCGGCCTGTGGCAGGAGTCCAAAGCGGCGCTCGAGGCCGCCGGCATCGCGGTTGTGGAGTCCGGCATTAAATTTGGCGGAATCACGGCTATTTCCGATGGCGAGCGTATCGAGGTCACCACGTACCGTCTGGATGGCTTTTACACCGATGGTCGCCATCCCCAGAGTGTGGAGCGTGCCGCCTCGCTCGAGGACGATCTGGCGCGCCGCGACTTTACCGTCAACGCCATGGCCTGGCATCCCGAGCGCGGGCTTGTCGACCGCTATGACGGCCAGGGTGATCTGGAGCGCAAGCTGATTCGCGCTGTCGGCGATCCCAAGCGCCGCTTTAACGAGGACGCCCTGCGCATGCTGCGTGCGGTACGCTTTGCCTGCCGCCTTGACTTTATGATTGAGCCCGAGACCAAGCGCGCGCTTGCCGAGTGCGCACCGCTGCTCGATGCCGTGGCGCGCGAGCGTGTGGGTATTGAGCTCGAGGGCATTCTTTCGACCGGTCATGGGGGAGACGCGATGCTTCGCTATCCCGAGCTCATCTGTGCCGCCGTGCCCGAGCTTGCGCCCGCTCGCGGGTTTGATCAAAGCAGTGTCTATCATGCGTTTAACGTCTACGAGCATATCGCCCGCGTGCTGACGGTGGCAGGGGAGCTGGCGCTGTGCGACGGCGTCGCGCCCTCGTCGAGCCTTATGTGGGCGGCGTTTTTGCACGATGTGTCCAAGCCCGAGTGCTTTTCGGTCGATCACGCCGGCAGCGGACACTTCTACGGTCATCCCGAGCTCGGCGCCAAGAAAGCGCGCGTCATTATGGATCGCCTGGCGCTCTCGCACGACCTGGTGCGCGACGTGTGCCTGCTCATCAAATATCACGATAAGCCGCTGCGCCCCGAGCGCTCCTGCCTGCTCAATATGATGCGCGCGCTTTCGGGCGAGGGCGTCGATACAGCGCGCTTAATCGACGAGCTTATGGACCTCAAGCGTGCCGACACGCTGGGCAAGGCCCCGTCGTGCTTCTATTACGTCGAGACGATTGAGGAGATGCGCGCAATGGCGCACGAGCTGCTGAAGGCGGGGGAACCCTATACGCTCAAGATGCTCGCCATTAACGGCGGCGACCTGATCCGCGCCGGTGTGAAGCCGGGGCCCGAGCTAGGCCAGCTACTCAACTCCGCCCTCGACGCCGTGATCGAAGACAACATTTCCAACGAGCGCGAAGCTCTTTTGGTCCATCTCAACTTGAATTAGCTACCCAGTTTACCTGCGTGTTCCATAACCTGCCGACAATTTTTCGGCAATTTGGAATTTCTTCTTGCGCTGACGTTTTTTGTCCCGTAATATATTTCCTCGCAGCACGGCAGTGCAGATGTCATGTGGCCCGTTCGTCTAGCGGTTTAGGACGCCGCCCTCTCAAGGCGGAGATCACCAGTTCGAATCTGGTACGGGCTACCACTTCTTTTCTGCTGAGGTCTATGGCCCGTTCGTCTAGCGGTTTAGGACGCCGCCCTCTCAAGGCGGAGATCACCAGTTCGAATCTGGTACGGGCTACCACTTCTTTTCTGCTGAGGTCTATGGCCCGTTCGTCTAGCGGTTTAGGACGCCGCCCTCTCAAGGCGGAGATCACCAGTTCGAATCTGGTACGGGCTACCACGCATCTGATACCCGGTCTTCCCATGGAAGCCCGGGTTTTTTATTTCCAAACAACCGTCTGCAATTCCCGTTTGAACCAGAGCTTTGCGTTCTTCCTATGGCCCTTACGGGTACAATAACCAAGATATTTTGACTGTTAGAAGGAGTCTCATGACGGAGTCCTCTCAGCATACGTCTAAGCCCCAGGTCGAGGTTGAGGCCTCGGGCGGAGATGACAATAAGAGCGCACGCCGCGGCGCCATCTTTATCGGCGTCGTGCTGGTGGGTTATATCGTCTATCTGGTGGTAACCGGGCAGATGGGGCAGTTCTGGGCCGCTATGTCGAGCGTGCAGGCGTCATGGCTCTTTGTCGCGTGTCTTTGCATGTTCATGTATCTGTTCTTTGGCATTGTGGCCTATGCGATCGCCGTATGGCTTGACCCCAATTCACCCGTCGGCATTCGCGACCTGATCTCGGTCGAGGCGAGTGGCATCTTCTTTGGCAACCTCACGCCTATGATGATGGGCTCGACTCCCGCCCAGATCTACCGCCTGACCAAGGCGGGCCAAAATGTCGGCGAGGCCGGAGCCACGCAGTTCACGCGCTTTATCGTGTACCAGTTTGGCCTCGTTGCCTGGGGGGCTATCCTACTGCTTGCTCGCATGCCGTTTTTTGCCGAGCGCTATGGCGACATGACGCTGCTGTGCGTCTTTAGCTTTGGTGGGCATTGCTGCATCTTGCTGGGCATCTTCGCCGTCGCGCTCATGCCTAAGACCGTCACGCGCGTTGCCCATTGCATCATCAATTGGCTCGAGCGCATAGGTGTCTCGGCCACTAAGATCGAGGGATGGCGCACGTTTGTCGACGGCGAGATCTACTCCTTCTCCGAGAAGTTCAAGCTTTCGGCCGGACATTTTTCGTCCATGCTGCTCACCGTGTTTATCACCATGCTGCAGCTCGCGTTTTTCTATCTGGTTCCGTATTTCCTGATGCTTGCCTTTGGCCATCACGAGGTCGACTTTTTCTCGGTCATGGCCGCGAGCGCCTTTGTCCAGCTGCTGAGCTCTGCGGTTCCCTTGCCCGGTGGAACTGGTGGCGCTGAGGGCGGCTTTGCTTTGTTCTTGGGTCATTTCTTTGGGTCGGCTTCGACCGCCGGCTATCTGCTGTGGCGCCTCATTACGTTTATTGCGCCGACCATTTTGGCTGCGCCCCTGCTGGGACTTAAGAGCGCCCACAACGAGAGCATCCATGCGCGCTGGGATCGCGTGATGCGCAAACTCGGCCGCGAGCCTCAGACGCCCTCTGCGCCCACTAAGCCGCACCCCACGAATGCTGTTACCGTTGATCCCAGGAAGCACGCTCAGAAGGCTTCTGGGACCGCTAAGCCGGCTCATAAAGCCTATGTGCGCCAGACGGGCGACGGTATCCGCGTATCTCCGTCGGCGCTCAATAAGAAGAAGCACCCTAAGTCGCGGTAGGGCAGTCGTGCGTTCTTCATGATGCGGGGCATATTTGAGCTGTATGGGGGATAATCCTCTTACGTAGATTATCTCTCATCTGTTGATGAATGCTCGCATATCGAAGGGACACACCCATGGCCACCAGTAAACCGCGTATTGATCGCCGTATCGTTCGCAGCCGCAATGCCATCCTTTCCGCTTTTGAGCGCTTGCTCATGGAAAAGCCGCTGGCAGACATTACGGTGAGTGCCATCGCGCGCGAGGCCAATGTCGACCGTAAAACCTTCTACGTGCACTTTGGTACGGTTGATGGCTTGCTCGATGCCATTGCCGTCGATGTGGTGGAGATGATTGTCGACTCGGTCGAGAAAACGCTTGCTTCCATGGACGGTGACACCAACGAGCGCGCCCTGGGCGCGGCGGCGACCTTCTTTAAAACCGTTAACGAGGCGCTGTGCAACAACCTGGTGCTCAATCGTCAGCTGATCGAGAACATTCCGCTCGATGATTTTATGGCTCGTCTTCGTGCGCCGCTCGAGCACGAGATTGCCGAGCGCGATCTGCTGCCCCACGGTCTCAAGGACGAGATGTTCGACTACTATCTGGCGTTTTTGCTGTCGGGTATTATCGGAATCTATCGCACATGGGCGCTGTCTGACGGCTCGGTTCCTATCGAGCGCGTCTCGGAGGTCGCCAACGACCTGACTCTCAATGGCCTGTCGAGTCTGGAATCTCGCTTGGATTAGGCGCAGGCTCGAGTTCGCGAGGCGCTTGTCGGGGTGCAGCCCGATCGACCAGGCGACGAGCATCCCGCCGAAGCAGTCGATGACCGGGCTCAGGTAGACCTTCTCGCCGCCCGGGAGCCTGAACTCGGTGATGTCGGTGAGCCACAGCAGGTTGGGCTCGTCGGCGTGGAAATTCCTGTTTACGAGGTTCTCCGGCGCCTTGTAGACCTCGCCGGCGTAGGAGCTGTAGCCTGAGGATCCTTAAAAGAAAGTCCAGTTTATCCTTTCCACCCCAATTGGGAATCCTCCGATGCGCCTTCGCACGCTCGCATGACCTCGATACCGTGCGAGCGTGCGAACTCGACGAGCTCTGCGTTGCGGGCGTTAATGGTGCCGAAGGCGGCGGGGCACACGATAAGGCGCGCGCAGTGGACGAGGAGCTCTTTGGCGCGGGCTATGGTTTTATCCCCGATCGGCTCGAAGGCGCGCTCGGCCACGCATTCCGCCGCCAGGTCGCGCGCTAGCTCGCAGTCGATGTCCCCTTCGTGCAGAACGCCCGTGTAGAACGCCTTGCCCTGCCGGATGAGCTGGCGAAACACAGCCGACCCCGTACCTGCGCCGGCGATGACGAACGTGTGCGCATCGCCGTGCGGGCGTCCAATTTCCACGCTGCCGAAGCGCTCGTTGAAGGTGCCATGTTGAAGGCCGTAGAGCTCGCCAATCGTCTCGCGCGTGAATATGTCCTCGGGTACGCCGGCGCGGAAGACCCGGCCGTCCTTCACGCAAATCACCTTGTCGGCGCTTTTCTGCGCGAGCTCGAGTTCGTGGATGGACATGATGACAGCCACATTCCGCGATTTCGCAAGGTGGCGAAGTATTCGCAGCAGGTCGATCTGGTAGCGGATATCGAGATACGACGTGGGCTCGTCGAGCACGAGCACACGCGGATCCTGCGCGATGGCGCGTGCGAGTATGACGCGCTGGCGTTGCCCGTCGCTTATCTGCATGAAGTCGCGCTCGGCGAGCTCTTCCACACGTGCGGTTTTCATGGCCTCGTCGACCCGACTATGGTCGTCGGGCGAGAGTGTGCCCATTCGCCCGGTGTAGGGGTGCCTTCCCGCCTCTACGACATCGCGGCAGGTGAGGAGCTCGGTCCGGGGGCGATCTGTCAGCATAACGGCAAGGTTCTTTGCAAACTCCGCCGTCTTCCATCGGGAAATCTCCCGCCCGTCGAGCTCGACCGCGCCGGCAAGCGGTGCCAGATGGCGTGTGATGGTTTTTAAGATGGTCGACTTGCCCGAGCCGTTCGGCCCGATGAGCGCCACGACGTCGCCCGCGCGAACCTCCAGATCGACGCCTCCGACTACGACCTTCTTGTCGTAGCCCGCCGACAGGTCGCTTATGTGGAAAAGCGGCGCTCCGTCAGCCTGCGTTTCGACCGTAGTTTCGAGGTTCGGCTCCGCTCGGAAGAGGCGTTCCGCGCGCAGTTCCGCACGAGCCGAAAGTGCCTTCTGGCGCTTTCGTGCGAGCTCAGGACTGTCTAAGCATGGAATGTCCCCTCCGAGCGTTTTGGGCCGCGGCACGAATTCCCGCATCTACCTCACCCGCTTCTTCAACATGAGCGCGATAACCACCGGAGCGCCGAAGATGGCGGTGACGGCGCTGATGGAAAGCTCGACGGGAGAGAACAGCGTGCGCGCGATCAAATCGCAGCCCGCGCAGAAGATGGCGCCTCCCAAGAAGCACGCAGGAATCACGCGGATGGGCTTCGACGACTTTAGCGCCGACTTCACGAGATGCGGAACCGCGATGCCTACGAACGACACCGGACCAGCGAACGCGGTCACGCAGGCGGAGAGCATGCTCGCTAGAAGGACGAGCACCACGCGGAAGCGTTCGACGTTCACGCCGACGCTTTTCGCGTAGGCTTCTCCCAGCTGGAAGGCGGAAAGGGGCTTCGATATCGCGAATACGCATGCGCTCACGGTGATCACCACGACCGCGATGACCGCGATGTCGTCCCAGCTCGAACCCGAGAAGCTACCCAAAGACCAGTTGTGCAGGTTCACGATGGACTGGTCGTCGGCGAAGGCGATGAGGAAGTTCGTCGCCGCCGAGCAGATGTATCCCACCATGACGCCCGCCACGATGAGCATGGCCATGGAACTTATGCGCCGTGCGATGAGGAGCACGAAGCCGATGGTGATAAGCGAGCCCAGAAACGCTGCGGCCACCATGGCCGGCGAGGACATGGCCTGGTTCGCGCCTAGAAGTACGATCATCGTAAGCGCGACGACGAACTTTGCGCCCGAGGAGACGCCCAAGATGAACGGGTCGGCGATGGGGTTGTTGAAAAACGTCTGCAGCAGGAACCCGGAAAGCGAAAGTGCCCCGCCGAGAAGCACGGCTGAAAGCACGCGCGGCAGGCGAATCTCCCAGATGACCTGGCTTTCCATGGAATTGGCCGCGCCGCCCGAAAGGATGCCGGGGATGTGGTCTGCGGGCACGAGCACGCTCCCGATGCACAGGTTGGCCCCGACGAGCACGATGAGGGCAACAGCGAGCAGCGCCGTCACGACGCGACACCGCGCGGCGCGCCCCGATTCGTCGTATGCCATGGAAAGCCGGCTTCTCATGGCGCTAACCGAGCTTCCTCAGATAATGGAAGTCGCTCGCGTCATCGCCGGTGAACGCCCCGTGCAGCTCGTCGATAATGTCGGCGGTAGAAGTCATCTGCTGGTACATGTCGGCGCTTGTGACCCAGACGTTGCCGTTCTTCACGGCTTTGAACTGCGACAATAGCGCGTTTTTGCCTACGAAGTCGTTCAAGGTGGCAACCGATTCGTCGATGGTGCCGTTGTAGACGATGATGTCGGCATCCTTCGCTGTCGCGTAGAAGCGCTCCATTTCGAGCGTTACTGACGAACCTGACGTCGACGCCGTCTGCGCGTCATCGAGCGCGTAGCTGCCGCCTGCAAGCTCGATCATCTGCGCCACGTAGTCGCCCGCCCGCCGCGTGACGGCGGCCCCGTTCGAGTTAATGTAGAAATACGCCACGGTTTTACCTGACGACGCGAGCCCCGACGTTTGCTCGACGCGGGCCTTCTGCTCGTTGAACAGGTGCGTGGCCTCGTCTTCCTTGTCGAACAGGACGCCGAAAAGCTTAATCCACTCGACGCGCCCGAGTGCTTTGGGCTCGCTCGACGACTGTTCGGTGAGCACGACGAGCCCGAGCTTCTGCAGCTTTTCCTTCACATCGGGCGTGTGGTTGATCATGGTGTTCTCGATGGCGAGCGTGCAGCCCGAGGCCGATATTCGCTCGTAGTCGGGCGCGCTGTACTTGCCGCCGTAGGCGATCGCCCCACTTCCGAGCGCGCTTTTGAAGCCCGCGACCGAGCAATCGTCGGCTTTCGTGCCCGACATTAAGATATTGTCGTTCGCATCGAGCGCGTCGACCAGGCACATCGTCGCCGACGACACGAGGTACACCTTGTCGGCGGGGCGCCTTATGACCGCGATGTCGGAGCTTAACCCATCAGGTACCTTCGCATCTTGCGGCACCACGAGGAAGCGCTCCCCGTTCGAAACGCAGATAAGCCGCAGGCCGCCTTCGAACTCGTCGACAGTGAAGTGCTCGGCGTATTCAAGCTGAAGCGCTCCCGTCGGCTCCCAGCCGCAGCCCAAATCGGCGTTGTGGAAGTCGGCCGCGGCGCTTGAAGCCGTTCCCGCAGGGGAGCCGCCGCTTGCATCGTCGCCCGATTTCTCCTTCATGGTGGATGAGTCGAAGTGGAGCGTGTAGTCGATGGTGTGCGGCGTCGACATGGCGACGGTCTCGGCCGACACGGCGATGTCCTCGTCGAGCGTGACGGGTATCTCGAACGTGGAGTTGCCGCCGTCGTTTACGGGCGCGTAGTCCACGCCGTCGACGGTCATCTTGTCGTAGTTCGAACTCGACCAGGTGATGGTCGCGGTGTAGGTGTCGCCATCCTTCACAATTGTGGTGGGTGAGGCGATGCTTGCGCGCCCTGACCCGCCGGAAAGCGAGACGCTCACCGTGTATTCCTGAGAGCCCGCCGTGCCACCGGTCGCGTTCGGGCTCGCACTGCACCCCGCGAAGGGAAGCGCGAGCAGGGCGACGAGAACGCAGGCGATCGCGCGCGCCGCGATGCTGTGGAGCTTCCTGTTTTCCCCCTTGGGAAGAATCGACCGCATGGCGTTACTTCAGTGCGTCGGCGCGCAGATCGACGCCGGCGGATTCGAACACAAGTGTGCGGTCGTACCACTGCTCTTTTCTAATACTCCACGCGGCACAGGCGGTGTCCTCGTCGAGCGCATCAACGGGCACGTCGTAGGTGTACTTGCCTTCCGCGTTTTCCACATAGGGGATGAAGTCGGCCTCGCTCGCGGCGGCAGCCTCGTCGCCCGTGCCCATGAAGAGCTTGCCGTAGCCCGTGCCGGAAAGCGTCATCACGCAGTGCATGGAGCCGTTTTCCACGATGAGCTGGGCGTCCACGATCCTGAACATGTTCGAGCTGGAATCTACGGTGATTGGATAGGTGCCGTCGGCCACCTTGTCGGCGGTGATGGGGGCAGCGCTTGCGCCCGCGGGCGCATCGGCCGCCTGTTCGGTCTTTTCCTGGGAATCGGCATCGCTTGCCTTTGCGCTGTCGATTGAATTTCCGGCGCAGCCGGCGAGCGAGAACGCGCAAAGCGCCGCCGACAGGGCGAAGACGAGGGTTTTCTTCAACATGGAGGGGGTTCCTTTCAATCGCTTCGACCGCCCGCGCCGTGCGGTGGGCGGTCGGGATGCGAATGCAACGGGCATGCGTCGTCAGTCGGGGAAAGGCGCATGCCCGTTGCACGGGGACGCGACCGGCGCCCCCGTGCGCGGCGAGTTTACAGCTTGGCGATGGCGTCGTCCACGTGCGAGACGTAGATGTCGTCGACCGCGACGTTCTGTCCCAGACCCTGGAGCAGGCACGTCACTTCGAAGCCTGCGGCCACGAACTTCGCAGCCCAGCTGTCGGGGTCGGTCTCGTCTGCCATGTCGTTGTTCGCGTGGTCGCCCGCGACCACCATGAACGGCGCGAGCACGGCCTTCTTGTAGCCTGCGGCGCTCGCGGCGGCGATAACATCCTCGCAGGTCGGTTCAGCCTCGACGGTGCCGACGAAGAACTGCGTCAAACCCTCGTTCTTGAACACTTCCTGCATCTTGGCATAGTCGGCGTTGGAATCGGCTTCGGTGCCGTGGCCCATGAGGCACAGCGCCGTCTCGCCGTCGTCGAAGGACGCCATGTTCTCCTTAATGGCTGCGGCCACCTTTTTGTAGTCGTCGTCGGAGGTGAGCAGCGGGTCGCCGAGCGAGATCTTGTCGAACTTGTCGGCGTACTTGTCGAGCTCGTCTTTCACGTCGGCGTATTCCAGGCCAGCCATGAGATGCGTCGGCTGCACGACGATTTCCTTCACGCCGTCTTCCACGCAGCGGTCAAGCGCCTCGGTCATGTTGTCGATCGTGATGCCGTCGCGCTTCTTCAGCTTGTCGATGATGATCTGCGCGGTGAAGGCGCGGCGGATGTCGTAGTCCTGCCAGTACTTCTCGCGGATAGCGTCTTCGATGGCGCCGATGGTGATGTGGCGCGAGTCGTTGTAGCTCGTGCCGAAGCTCGTGACGAGGATGACCGGCTTCGCGGCCTTCTCCTTTTCACTAGATTTCTCGGAACTCGCGGAGGTGTTGGAGCAGCCCGCGAGCGCGACTCCGGCGAGCGCGACGGCTCCGGTTGCTGCGGCGCCCATGAAGCCGCGGCGTGACATCTGGTCGGACATGGTTTTTCCTTTCCTCGGTTTGCCGGTCCCCCGGCGACAGTTGCTTGTCGGCACAAGCGAAAGAAAAGCGCACCCCTCGGGGTTCACAAGGAGCTAACGCCACGGCGATGCCGTGAGGAAAAGGCGAAGCAGTCTGGCTTGGGGCGCGAGGCGGTTCGCCCGCGCGTCCTATACAGTAATGTCCCTTGCCCAGGATTCCCACCTGGTTCCCTCCGCAAGCCAGCGCGGGCTGTGCAGGCGCCGCGCCGGTCATTTCCTTTTATCCGATTGTCATATGCTCGTTGCCGAAACTTTTACTATGATAGTGGGCACTTGTGAACGTGTCAAAGCCAGCGCGGGCGGCATTGCGCCTCCTGCCTGCGTATTTGCGCCGATTGCTGCCGCAGGCGCCGTGTTTTGCCCGCTGCGCGAATGGCGGCGTAAACGGTTGCGATGAGAAACGGGAAGGGAAGGCTCGGATGATTCATATCGTTGGCGCAGGCTCTGGCGCCGCCGACCTTATCACGCTGCGCGGGGCGCGCCTTCTGCACGCGGCCGACGTGGTCGTTTGGGCGGGGAGCCTTGTGAACCCCGAGCTGCTCGCTGAGTGCAAGGAATCCTGCATCGTCTACGACAGCGCGCACATGACCTTGGAGGAAGTGCTCGACGTGATGTGCGCGGCAGATGCGCGGGGCGAGGAAGTGGTGCGCCTGCACACGGGCGACCCGTGCCTGTACGGCGCCATCCAGGAGCAGATGGACGCGCTCGACGCGCGCGGCGTGGACTACGAGGTGGTGCCCGGCGTGTCGAGCTTTTGCGGTGCCGCGGCGGCGCTTCGCCAGGAATACACGCTGCCGGGAATCAGCCAGTCGGTCGTGATCACGCGGCTTTCCGGGCGCACCCCCATGCCTGCGGGCGAGGGCATGCGCACCATGGCGGAAAGCGGCTCGACTATGGTCATCTTCCTGAGCTCGGGTATGCTCGCCGAGCTTTCCGCCGAGCTTTTGGCCGCGGGCCGCAGCTCCGACGAGCCGGCGGCGCTCGTGTATAAGGCGACCTGGCCTGAGGAGCGCGTGGTGCGATGCACAGTGGGCACGCTCGCCGATGCGGGCGCGCGAGAGGGCATCGACCGCACGGCGCTCGTGGTGGTGGGCCGCGTGCTCGGAGCTCGCGGCGGGCTTGCGCACGACGGCGCGCAAGCGGAGTCGTACGAGCGCAGCAAGCTTTACGACCCTTCGTTTGCCACGGGGTATCGGAAGGCGAGCAGCTAGCGTGGCCTTCGAGCACTACATATATACCGGGACGACCCGCCTGCGCTGCGGCTACACCACGGGGAGCTGCGCCGCTCTCGCGGCGAAGGCGGCCTGCGAGATGCTCTTGTCACGAAAGACCGTGGGCCGCGTGTCGATCGTCACCCCCGGCGGGCTGCCCGTCGAGACGGACGTGGTCGACGTATGCATCGGCGAGGGGTGCGCCCAGTGCGCCGTGCGAAAGGACGCAGGCGACGATGCCGATGTGACCGACGGCGTGCTCGTGTACGCGCTCGTGGAACATGCGGGGCCGGGCACGGGCGCTGCGGGCAGCAAGGGCGTGCCCGCGCGCGAATCGGAAGTTTCCGTCGATGGCGGCGTGGGCGTGGGGCGCGTGACGTTGCCCGGGCTTGAGCAGCCGGTGGGGGCGGCCGCCATCAACGCGACGCCGCGCGCGATGATCACTTCGGCGGTGCGCGAGGTGTGCGCCGCGCACGGCTTTTCTGGAAATATTGCTGTGACGATTTCGGTACCCGAGGGTGTTGCCCTTGCCGAAAAGACCTTCAACCCGCACCTGGGGATAGAGGACGGCATCTCCATCCTGGGTACGACGGGCATCGTCGAGCCGCGCAGCCTCGCTGCCTTGCGCGACAGCATCGAGCTCGAGATCCGGCAGCATGCGGCTATGGGGCGGCGCGGAGTCGTGCTCACGCCCGGCAACTACGGCGGGCAGTTCATCTCGGGGCATTTCCACCTAAACGGTGCGCCGGTGGTCTTCATCTCCAACTTTGTGGGCGATGCGATTGATTGCTGCGTTCGCGAGGGATTTACCAATGTCCTTCTTGTGGGACACATCGGCAAGCTAGTGAAGGTCGCGGGCGGCATCATGGACACCCATTCGCGTACCGCCGACTGCCGCGCGGAGATTCTGGCCGCCCACGCGGCCTTGGCCGGCGCGGGCGCGAAGACCGTGCACGAGATCATGTCGTCGGTCACGACCACGACGGCGCTTGAGGTAATCGAGGCCGCCGGCGTGGGGGATGCTGTGCGCGCCTCGCTCGCTGCGGCAATCGAGGACAGGTTGCGCCGCCGCGCGGCGGGCGCATGCGACATCGCCGCGGTCGTGTTCGACGCCGGGCGCCGCGAGCTTTTCCGCACGTCGGGCGCCGATGCTGTTATCGGGGAATTGGGGGCGACGTATGAGTAAAGGCGTGCTGTACGGGGTGGGCACGGGGCCTGGCGACCCCGAGCTGCTCACGATCAAGGCCGTCCGCACAATCGAATCGTGTCCGGTCATCGCCGCACCGCAAACGGCGGACGGGGTCATGGTCGCGCTTGACATTGTGCGCGGCGCCGTCGACCTTACAGGCAAGACGGTGATCCCCGTGCGATTCTCGATGACGCGCGACGCCGAGCGCCGCGCGGCCGAGCATGCCTCGCTTGTTCGCGAGCTTGTCGCGCACCTGGATGCGGCCCGCGACGTCGCGCTGCTGAACCTGGGGGACCCAAGCATCTACGCCACCTTCCAGCGCATAGCGCCCGACGTGCGCGCCCGCGGGTTCGAGGCGCGCGCCATTCCCGGCGTGCCGAGCTTCTGCGCGGTCGCCGCGGCGCTCGAGCGCGACCTCACGCCCGAGATGTCGTCGCCTCTGCACATCGTGCCCGGCGGCTACGATGACGTTCGCCGCGCAATCGGCTGGCCGGGGACGAAGGTGGTCATGAAGGCGCGCCGCTCGCTTGCGGACACGAAGCGCATCCTTCGCGAGGAGGGTGCCTTCGACGGTGCCGAGCTCGTAGAGGACTGTGGGCTTCCGGGCGAGCGCGTGTACCGCTCGCTCGACGATGTGCCCGATCGGGGCAGCTACTTCTCGACGATGGTGGTGCGCTAGATGAGGGTTTCCTGCATAGCGTTCACTGAGAGGGGGTATGCGTTGGCGGAGCGCACCGCACGCGCGCTTTCCGATTGCGCGCAGACAGGTGAAGATGACTCTGGCTGGAACGTTTCCGTTTCGCGCGGGTTCGGCGAGGGGAAGGCCGACCTGCGCGCATGGACGGCGCTCGCGTGGGAAGCGTCGGACGCGCTTCTGTTCGTGGGCGCGGCGGGCATCGCCGTGCGGGCGATCGCGCCGCATGTCGCCTCGAAGGCAAACGATTCCGCGGTTGTGGTGATCGACGAGGCGGGGCGCTTTGCCGTCTCGCTTTTGTCGGGGCATTTGGGCGGTGCGAACGAGCTTGCGCAAACTGTGGCACGCGCGGCAGGGGCCATCCCCGTCATCACCACGGCGACCGACGTCCGCGGCGTGTGGGCGGTGGATACGTGGGCGCGCTGTGCTGGGCTCGCCGTTTCGAATCCCGAGGCTATCAAGCGAGTGTCGGCGCGGCTGCTTTCGGGCGGGCGCGTGGCGCTCTATTCCGACATGCCGATTTCGGGACAGCCGCCTGAGGGGGTTGACATTGCGTCCGACCGCGCTCGGGCCGATATCGTCGTGTCGCCGTTCGCTGGCGCGAATGCAGGTGCGTCCGTTCGCGCGGCGGAGACAACGGGCGAGGTCGTGCCCGCCGGTGTGACGGGGAAGCCGGCGGGCGTGCGGGCGCAGGCGCCTGCGCCCGAGCCGCTTCACCTTGTCTTACCCTGCATCGTTGCGGGCATAGGGTGCCGTCGCGGTGCGTGCACCGAAGCGATCGGGGAGGCGTTTCTTCTCGCGTGCGGGCAGGCGGGCATCTCGCCTTCGGCCGTGCGCGAGGCGGCGACGATCGACGTTAAGGCGCGCGAGGAGGGTCTGCTCGCCTTCTGCCACGCGCGCAGTATCCCGCTCGCGACGTATTCCGCAGAGGAGTTGTCGCAGGTCGAAGGCAGCGTTTCGCCATCTGATTTCGTGCGCGCGACGGTGGGGGTCGACAACGTGTGCGAGCGCGCGGCGCTCGCGGGCGGGGGCAAACTTTTCTTCCCGAAGCTCGCTCACGGCGGCGTGACCGTCGCGTTTTCCAAGGTAACTATCGAACTTTCGTTTAAGGAGCGGTGATGGGAAAGCTCTTCGTGGTGGGGATTGGCCCGGGCGGCCCCGACGGCATGACGATTGCGGCTCGGCGCGCGCTCGAGGCGGCCGACATCGTTGTGGGGTACACGAAATACGTGGAGCTCGCGCTCGCCGCCGTGCCCGACGCGGCGCATCTCGCGACGCCGATGATGCACGAGGTCGAACGGTGCCGCCTGGCGCTTTCGCGCGCGCAGAGCGGAGAAGCCGTGGCGCTCGTGTGCAGCGGTGACGCGGGCGTGTACGGCATGGCGAGCCCCGTGCTGGAGCTTGCGGAGGACTACCCCGATGTAGACGTGGAAGTTATCGCCGGGGCCACCGCGGCTCAGAGCGGGTCGGCGGTGCTCGGCGCCCCGCTTGCCCACGACTTCGCGGTCGTGTCGCTCTCCGACCTGCTCACGCCGTGGGAGGTCATCGAGCGCAGGCTCGCTGCCGTGGCGAGCGCCGACTTCTGCATCTGTTTGTACAACCCGCGCAGCAGAAAGCGCGCCGACAGGCTCTCGCGCGCGGCGAAGATTATGCTCGAATGGAAGGCCCCCGACACGCTCTGCGGCTGGGTACGCAACATCGGGCGCGAGGGGCAGCAGTCGGGCATGTGCAGGCTCTCCGAGCTGGGGGAGTTCGACGCCGACATGTTCACCACCGTGTTCGTCGGCAACGCGGACACGAAGCGCGTAGGCGGCCGTATGGTCACGCCGCGCGGGTATCGGGAGATTCCATGCGAAAGGTAACGATCATCGGGGCGGGGCCCGGAAACCCCGACTTGCTCTCGCGTGCGGCGCTCGACGCGATCGACATCGCCGACGTGGTCATCGGCGCTCATCGCGCGCTTGTCGGCATCGACGTGCCGCCCGACGTGGTGAGATGCGAGCTCGTGAAGACGGCGGACATCGTCGCCGCGCTCACTGATGCGGCGTCGTGGCAGCGCGCCGTGGTCGTGATGACGGGCGATGTGGGGCTGTTCAGCGGCGCGCGCCGCCTGGTGGAGGCGCTCTCCGGCGACGCGCGGGTGGACGTGCGCGTCATTCCCGGCATAAGCTCAGCGTCGTATCTCGCCGCGCGCCTCGCGCGTCCATGGCAGGATTGGCGCTTCGCGAGCGCTCACGGCGTGGCGTGCGACATCGTGGCCGAGGCCGAGCGCGCAGGTGAGCTCTTCCTCGCCACGTCGGGCGGGGAAGACCCCTCGCGGCTTTCGGGCGAGCTTGTGCAGGCGGGCTTCGCGGACGCGCGCGTGACGGTGGCCGAGCGCCTGTCGTACCCCGACGAGCGCATCACCTGCGCGACCGCAAGTGAAATCGCAGGTCAGACGTTCGACGACTTGAACGTGATGCTTATCGAGTTCGCAGGCTGCGCCGGGTCGCCTGCGGGCTCTAGCGCAGCCTCCGAGGCGCCGGCCGGCGCGTCTGCGCCCGCGGCGGCTTCTTTCGCGGCGGACTCTGCGGGCGCATCCCGCGCCGCGAGCTCCCGCTGGCCGTACGCTTCCTCGGGCATTCCCGACGAGCTCTTCATCCGCGGCGACGTTCCCATGACCAAGCAGGAGGTGCGCGCCGTCGCGCTCGCGAAGCTGCGCCTTACCGCGACCGACACCGTGTGGGATGTCGGCGCCGGCACGGGGAGCGTGTCGATCGAGGCGGCGCTCGTCGCGCGAGCGGGGTCGGTATGGGCGGTCGAGCGCAACGCGGCCGGCGTGCGGCTCATCCGAGAGAACGCGGATGCATTCGGGTGCGGCAACGTGCATGCGGTCCCCGGTGTCGCCCCCGAAGCGCTCGCGAAACTGCCCGTCCCCGACGCCGTGTTCGTCGGCGGGAGCGCGGGCGAGCTTCCCTCCATCGTGGAGGCGGCGCTCGAGAAGAACTCGCAGGTTCGCCTGTGCGTGCCATGCGTCACCGTTGAGACGCTCACCGAGGCGTGCGCGCTCCTCTCGGGTTCGCGCTTTAAGGAGTTCGAGGCGTGCCAGGTTTCGGCCGCCCGCGCCGAGGCTGTAGGCTCGCACCATCTTATGAAGGCGCAAAACCCCGTGTTCCTCGTCAGCGCGCGTGGTGCGGGCGCGGATGCCGAGGAGCTTGCCGATGTCGGGGCGCTTGTTGAGTCACCTGTCGGGGAGGACCCCTCTGCCGAGGGGAAACCATCCGTTGAGGTGGTCTCGCTTGCTAACTGCAACGCCGCAGGTGGGGAAGGCGGCGCCCAGTGAGCACGTCCATCCCGCGCTTCATGGTCGCTGCGCCCTCGAGCGGGAGCGGCAAGACGGTCGTCACGTGCGCGCTCCTGCGCGCGCTCGCGCGTCGCGGCCTTGCATGCGCGGCCTTCAAATGCGGACCCGACTACATTGACCCGCTCTTTCATCGCCGCGTCGTGGGTGCGCGCTCGGGCAATTTAGACGGCTTCTTCACCGACGCCCCGACGCTGCGCGCCCTGCTCGCACGCGGCGCCGCGGGCGCGGATGTCGCGGTGCTCGAGGGGGTTATGGGCTTCTACGACGGCATGGCGCCCGGTGTGGCCGACGCGAGCAGCTACCAGGTTGCGCGCGACACGGAAACGCCGGTCGTTTTAGTGGTGAACGGGCGCGGGGCGTCTTTATCGCTCGCCGCCGTAATCCGCGGCATTGCCGAGTTCCTGCCTTGTGCGAACGTGCGCGGCGTCGTGCTGAACAAGACGAGCGCCGCTGCCTGCGCCTACGCGGCGCCTGCGATCGAGAAGCACACGGGCGTCGCGGTTTTGGGGAATATCCCCGCCGACGAGGCGTTCTCGCTCGAAAGCCGGCATCTGGGGCTTGTGACCGCCGACGAGGTCGAGCAGCTCTCCGCGCGCATCGACAAGATGGCCGAGCTGGTGGAAAAGAGCGTCGACGTCGACCGCTTGCTCGAAATAGCGGTGACGGCACCCGATATCCGCGAGGAACCTTACCGGTTGGAGCCGATCGCGGGAGCGCGGCCCATCGTCGCCGTCGCGCGTGACGAGGCGTTCTCGTTCTACTACGAGGAGAACCTGCGCGCGCTCGAGGACCTGGGTTGCGAGCTGGCCTTTTTCAGCCCCCTGTGTGATAACGAGTTGCCCCGGGGGACAAGCGCCCTCTATCTGGGGGGCGGCTACCCGGAGCTCCATGCGCGGCAGCTCTCCGAGAACGCGCCGATGCGCGAGGCGGTGCGGCGCGCGGTGGAATCCGGCATGCCGACGGTCGCCGAATGCGGTGGGTTTCTGTACCTGCAGCGCGAAATCGCCGATAGCGAGGGGCGGCGCTGGCCTGTTGCGGGCGCCCTTGAGGGCGCAAGCGAGAATGGGGGAAGGCTGTCCCATTTCGGGTACGTGGAGCTCACTTCCCAACGCGACGGGCTCTACGGGCCGCGCGGCACACGCATCCGCGCGCACGAGTTCCACTACTGGCAGTCCACCTGCCCGGGCGGCGACTTCTGGGCGCAGAAGCCCCGGCGCGACAAGGGCTGGCCGTGCATGTCGACCACCCCGTCCCTGGTTGCGGGCTTCCCGCATGTGTACTATCCTGCGAACCCCGACGTTGCGCGCGCGTTCGCGTCTGCCGCAGCGTCGTTTGCAGAGAGGAGACGGCATGGCTGAAGCAACCGAAACCGCGCTTGCCTGCATCCGCGAGGAAGTCGAGCGCGCGTTCTCGTCGGCGCCGGGCGCCGTGCTCGAAGCCACGCTCTCCCGGATCGAGCCCGCAGACGAGTGCGCCCGCGCCGCCGCGTACGCCGCGTGGGACTCCATCGCGCACCCCTTGGGGGGATTGGGCGACTTTGAAGACGCCGTCGCGTGTATCGCCGCAGCTCAGGGGAGCGCCGAGGTGGCCGAGTTTCCCCGTGCGCTCGCGGTATTCTTCTCCGACAACGGGATCGTTGCCGAAGGCGTGTCGCAAAGCGGGCAAGACGTGACGCGAGCCGTCGCGCGCAACATGTGCGAGGGGGCCACGAGCGCCTGCCGCATGGCGGCGTTCGCGGGTGCCGAGGTCGTGCCCGTCGACGTGGGTATGGCCCGGGGCATAGAAGACGCGCGCATGGTGCGCGCGAACGTGCGGCGGGGGAGTGGCAACATCGCGCACGGCCCCGCTATGTCTCGAGATGGGGCCGTGCGCGCGATCGAGGTCGGAATCGCCGTCGCGTGCGGGCTTGCCCGCGCCGGCGTGCGCCTTCTCGCCGCGGGCGAGATGGGCATCGGCAACACGACCACCTCGGCGGCGGTGGCCGCAGTGCTCATCCGGGCGGACGCGCGGAGCCTCGTCGGGCGCGGCGCGGGGCTCTCGGACGCCTCGCTCGCGCGCAAGCGCGACGTGGTCGAGCGCGCTATCGACGCGAACTCGCCCGATCCCGCCGACCCGATCGACGTGCTCTCGAAGGTGGGCGGCTTCGACATCGCGGCGATGTGCGGCTTCTACCTGGGGGCCGCGGCCTCGAAGGCGCCGGCGCTCCTCGACGGGGTCATATCCTGCACGGCGGCTCTGTGCGCGGCGCGCCTGTGCCCCAACGCCTTGGGCTACCTCGTGGGCACCCACGCATCAAGCGAACCCGCAAGCCAGGAGCTCCTTCTCGAGCTCGGCATAAAGGCACCCCTCGACGCAGGCATGCACTTGGGCGAGGGCGCGGGCGCCATGGCGTATCTGCCCCTTCTGGATTCGGCGCTGCGCGTATACCGGGATGGGAAGACGTTCACGGCGACTGGCATGGCTGCTTACGAGCATTTCGAGGCCGTGAAATGACGGTGACGCTCGTTATCGGCGCCGCCGCGAGCGGCAAGAGCGCCTACGCCGAGTCTCTGTGCCTCGGGCACGACGGCCCCCGCGTGTACCTGGCAACGATGGAGCCCTTCGGGGAAGAGGGCACCCGCCGCATCGCGCGCCATCGGGCGCTGCGCGAGGGCAAGGGGTTTTCCACCCTCGAGCGCACGCGTGACGTGGGCACCGCAGTGCCCGAGCTTCCGCGCGGCTGTACGCTTCTTTTGGAAGACGTGGGCAACCTGGTTGCGAACGAGCTTTTCGCGGAAGGCGGCTTGTCCCCGCGTGACCCTGACGCTGTGGCGCGCGAGGTGCTCGGAGGCATCGAACGGCTCGCTCAGGCCGCTGCGTATACGGTGGTGGTCACCGTCGACGTGTTCGCCGATGAGATGCGCTACGATGAGGGGACCGAGGCATGGAGGCGCGCGCTCGCGCGCGTGAACGCGGGCGTGGCGGCGCTGGCCGACCGCGCAGTCGAGGTGGTATGCGGGATTCCCGTGTGGATGAAAGGTGAAGGACCTACAAGGTGAAGATAGCAGAGGCAATCGGCGCGGCGTTCGGAACGTTCTCGCGCATCCCCGTCCCGAAATCGGCCTGGACCGATTTCGGGTCAACCCATGCGCTTGCCGCGTTTCCCCTGGTGGGCCTTGCGGAAGGGTTCCTCATGACGGCGTGGGGACACGTTGCGAACCTGCTCGGCGTGCCCGCGACCATCGTCGCGGCCGTGCTCGTGGCGCTGCCTGTGGCGGTGACGGGAGGCATCCACCTAGACGGGCTCTGCGACACCTCCGATGCGCTTGCAAGTTGGGCCCCGCGCGAGCGAAAGCTCGAGATCATGCACGACCCGCGGGCGGGCGCCTTCGGGGTCATCGGTGTTGTTGTGTACCTTATTCTGCAGTTTTCCCTGTTCACCGCGCTGCCGCTTACGGCGGGGGCGTTCCTCGCGCTTCTGTGCTCGCTCGTGTTCTCCCGCTCGCTTTCGGGGCTCGCCGTTGAATGCTGGCCTGCCGCGCGTGCGGACGGCATGGCCGCGGGGCTCTCGCCTGCTAAGAAGCACGCGGCGATCGTCGTGCCGCTTTGCGCTTTCGCTGCGGCTTCGGCTGCAGGGATGGTCGCGTGCGCTCAGGCCGTCGGCGCCCTTATGGCGGTGGCGGGGCTTTTGGCGCTCGCGTGGTACCGCCATGTTGCCCTGTCCCGCTTCGGCGGGGTGACGGGGGATTTGGCCGGATGGTTTCTGCAATGGGCCGAGCTCGCGATGCTTGCCATGCTGGTGGCGGGGGGCATGCTCCTATGATGCTCGTGGTAGGTGGCGCGCATTCGGGGAAGAGGACCTTCGTGCGCGAAAAGCTCGGGTTCGCGGCGGACGATTTCGTCGACGCGGCGCAGTTTGCGGAGGGCGGCGTGCCCGCGGCTTTTGCCGGCCGTGTCGCTTACTGTGCTGAGGAACTCGTACGCGCGCTCGACGCTGACCGGGCGCTCGAGCGGCTGATCGGCTTCGACGTAGTGATTCTGTCCTTGGTCGGCTCGGGGGTCGTCCCTATGCGTGCGGAAGACGCCCAATGGCGCGAGCGCGCGGGGCGCCTGGGATGCGCGCTCGCTGCGCGCGCCGACGTCGTCGTGCGCATGACGTGCGGGATTCCCCAGGTCATCAAGGGAAATCTTGATGATGCGCCTCGAGGGACGCAGGGCGCGGGCGCGCCTTTGGAAGTCGTCTTCGTGCGCCATGGTGCCACGGCGGGCACGGAAGACCATCGCTACAGCGGGGCGGGCACCGACGAGCCCCTGTCGAGCGCGGGCGAGCGCGCTTTGCGCGACCTCGCGTGCGATCGTGACGTGTTCCGTGTTATCACGAGCGGCATGGCCCGCACCGACCAGACGGCGCGCATCCTCTTCCCGAACGCGGAGCTTATGGCGTGCCCCGGTCTGCGCGAGATGGATTTCGGCGACTTCGAGGGACGAAGCGCCGCCGAGCTTAAAGAGGATGCGCGCTACCGCGCCTGGGTAGACTCCTGGTGCGAGACGCGCTGCCCGCATGGCGAGGGCAAGAGCGATTTCACCCGCCGCGTCGTCGCGGCGTTTCGGGAGGCGTGCAAATCGGAGCGTGCCCAGGGGAGTGGGCGCGCCGTCTTCGTCGTTCACGCGGGTACCGTGAAAGCGCTGCTCTCCGAGTTAGCTGTCCCGAAAATTGGATACTTCGACGTGCATACCGAGCCGGGCGGCGCATGGGCCGCCACCTGGGATGGGCGCTGCCTTCGCGACGTTCGTCCCGCTTCGGGGGGCGATGCCCGGTGATGACGATTCTTGCCGTCGCCGCCGGGTTCGCGGCCGACCTTGCCTTCGGCGACCCGCGCTGGCTTCCCCATCCCGTCGTCGCCATGGGGCGCGCGATCACGTGGGCCGAAGGCCGCCTGCGGGGCGCATTCCCGCAAACGTCCGCGGGCACGCGCGCCGCAGGTCTTGTGCTCGCCGTGGCGCTTCCGCTTGCGTGTGGGCTTTTGACCTGGGGCATCCTGTATCTTTGCGGCATGGTTCACTCCGGCTTGCGCTTCGTTGCCGAGGCATGGGCGAGCTATCAGATTCTCGCGACATGCGAGCTGCGCCGCCAGAGCCTGGCCGTGGCCCGCGCGTTCTCGAAGGGCGGCCTTGTCGCGGCGCGCGAAGCCGTCGGGCTCATCGTGGGACGCGACACGTCTGTTCTCGACGAGCACGGCGTCGCACGTGCCGCCGTGGAAACGGTGGCGGAGAACGCGAGCGACGGCGTCATCGCGCCGCTTTTCTACCTTATGATCGGGGGTGCGCCCTTGGGCATGGCGTACAAGGCGGTGAATACGCTCGACAGCATGGTGGGCTACAAAAACGAGCGCTACATCGACTTCGGCTGCGCCTCGGCGCGCCTCGACGATGCGGCGAACTGGATTCCCTCGCGCTTATCGGCCCTGCTTATGATCGCCGTATGCCCGATCGTCGGGCTCGACGCGCGCGGGGCGGCGCACATCTGGCGCCGCGACAGGCGTCGCCATGCGAGCCCGAATGCGGCGCAGACCGAGTCAGCGTGCGCGGGCGCGCTCGGGCTGCGCCTGGCAGGACCCGCGGTGTATTTCGGCAAGCTCGTTGAGAAACCGACGATAGGCGACGCGTCCCGCGAAATCGAGTGGGGCGACATCGCCCGGGCGACAAGGCTTATGCTCACCGCGTCCGTATGCGCGGTCGTCGTCTTCGGTGCCGCGCGCGCGGCGGTCGTGCTCGCCGTGGGGGCGATGGCATGAGGGAAGACCACGCCGCGCCCCGGGCTGCCGGGGGAATCCTGCGCGCCCGTGCGCATGGGGGTAGCACGCAATCGCTTGGCATCGCTTGCGAAGGGGACGCCTCCGACCTCATTGACTTCTCGGTGAACGTGAATCCGGCAGGCCCCTCGCCGCGCGCCGTCGCCGCAGCTTGCAAGGCGCTTTCTCGAATCGACGCCTACCCCGATAGGGAAAGCCTCGCGCTCGTTCGCGCCCTAGCGCGCGCCCAGGGCATTCCCGAAGATACTATCGTCTGCGGCGCGGGCGCGTCCGACATCATCTGGCGGTTCGCCGCGGCGGTGCGCCCGAAACGCATCGTCGTGTGCGCGCCGACGTTTTCTGAATATGCGGAGGCGGCATCGTACTACGGCGCATGCGTGCAGGAGTTCCCGCTCTCCGAAGCGGACGACTTCGACGTGCCCGCCTCCTTCGCCCGCGCGATCGAGGGGCCGGGAGACGTGGCGTACCTCTGCAATCCGAACAACCCGACGGGGCGACTCGTCGACCCCAGCGTGATCGATGCCGCGGCTTGCCGCTGCGAGCAGGTGGGCGCGCTGCTCGTCGTGGACGAGTGCTTCCTCGGATTTGCGCCCGACGCCCGCGAAAGGAGCGTGGCCGCACGTGCCGCGTGTTCGCGCCATGTGGCCACGCTCTCCGCGTTCACCAAGCTCTACGGAATGGCGGGGTTGCGGTTGGGATATCTGATCAGCGGAAACGCCCAACTCATCGAGGGGATTCGCCGGGCGGGGCAGGCGTGGCCCGTCTCCTCGGTCGCCGAGGCCGCGGGCATCGCCGCCCTGGAAGACGTTGAATACGTCTCGCGCACGCGCGATGTATTGGCGGGCGAGCGAGCGTGGCTTTCCCACGAGCTCTCCTCACTCGGGCTTTCCGTCGTGCCATCGGATGCGAACTTTCTTTTAGTCCGCACTCCGGCGAAAGACATCCCCGAGCGCCTGTATAAACAGGGGGTTTTGGTCCGCACGTGCGACTCGTTTTCGGTACTGTCCCGTTTCTGGTGCCGCGTCGCGGTGCGCACGCGCAAGGAGAATGCCCGGCTTGCGATGGCGTTCGGCCGCGCGCTTCGGGCGGAAGGTGCATCGGGCGAAGGCGAACCCGACGAACGGGGCGGCGTTTCTTGTGGCGGCGCTATGGCGGGCGCGGATGGCCGAGGCTCGGCGAAGGAGGTCGATACCCGTGGGTAGGGCGAAGCCCATCATGATCCAGGGCACCATGTCGAACGCGGGTAAGAGCCTGCTTGCGGCGGGGCTGTGCCGTGTGCTTTCGCAGGACGGCCTGCGCGTGACTCCCTTCAAGAGCCAGAACATGGCGCTCAACAGCGGTGTCACGGCCGACGGGCTCGAGATGGGGCGCGCCCAGATCATGCAGGCTGAGGCGTGCGGCATCGCGCCCGACGTGCGCATGAACCCCATCCTTCTCAAGCCCGAAAGCGACCACCGAAGCCAGCTCATCGTGGCCGGCAAGGCGCAGGGAGCCTTCGCTGCGAGGGACTACTTCGCGCGAAAGAAGGCGCTCATGCCGCAGATTTTGGAGGCGTTCGATTCGCTCGCGGAGGAAAACGACGTCATCGTCATCGAGGGCGCCGGCAGCCCCGCCGAAATCAACCTTTCCGAAAACGACATCGTCAACATGGGGCTCGCGCGCGCCGTGTCCTCCCCCGTGCTGCTCGTGGGCGACATCGACCCAGGCGGGGTGTTTGCCCAGCTCTACGGTACGGTCGCGCTCTTTGCGCCCGAGGATCGCGCGCTTTTGCGGGGGCTTGTGGTGAACAAGTTCCGCGGCGATGTGGAAATCCTGCGCCCGGGTTTGGCCCCGCTCGAGAAGATGTGCGGGGTTCCCGTCGTGGGGGTCGTGCCGTATCTTACGCTCGACCTGGATGACGAGGACTCGCTCGCGCCGCGCCTATCTGCCCGCGAGGCGCGCGGCGTCATCGATGTCGCCGTCGTGCGCCTTCCGCATCTGTCGAACTTCACCGACTTCGACCCGCTTTCGCGCGTGCCAGGCATGGGCGTGCGCTACGTTTCCTCGACGACCGATCTGGGCCGACCCGACCTGGTGGTGCTCCCTGGCTCGAAGACCACGCTCGACGACGCGCGCTGGCTTGCGGCTAGCGGCATCGGAGCCTGTGTACGCGCGCTTTCGGGCGCGGGCACGCCGGTGCTCGGCATATGCGGAGGCTACCAGCTTTTGGGAGACGAGCTTTCCGACCCGCACGGCAGGGAAGGCGCTGGCACCGCGCGCGGGCTCGGGCTCATCCCTGCAAGTACGGTGTTCAAGGAGGAAAAGCGCCTCGCCCAGTCGGAGCTGCGCATCACGGGCGCCCAAGGCGCGTTCTCGGTGTGGAACGGCATGACGGCGCGCGGGTACGAGATTCACGACGGTGAAACGACCGTCTCCTGCGCCCCTGCAGGCAAGATTGGCGGCAAACCAGAAGGCGCGGCCTGCGGAAACGTGTTCGGAACCTATCTCCACGGCCTGTTCGACGAACCGGGGTTGGCGCTCGCCCTCGCGCGCTCGCTCGCGCGCAAGCGCGGCCTGCCCGAGAGCGTCGTGGGTGCTGCGGGCGCAGCGTCCGCAGCCGATCACCGTGCGCGCGAGTTCGACCGCCTGGCCGACGTCGTGCGCGGGGCGCTCGACATGGAGTATGTCTACCGCATTATCGAGGAGGGCGTATGATCCACGTGTATCATGGCGACGGCAAAGGCAAGACCACGGCGGCGATGGGCCTCGCCCTTCGCATGCTCGCCGCAGGCCGCCGCGTCGTCGTCGTGCAGTTCCTGAAAGACGGCGAAAGCGGGGAGGCGCGCCTGCTCGCCGAGCATTTCGGCGTGCCCGTGTTCGCGGGGAAGGTGTCGGACAAGTTTACCTGGTCAATGACGTCGGAAGAACTTGCCGCGACGTGCGAGCTGCACGATGGGAACCTCGCTTCCGCGCTCGCCGAGTTCGAGGGCGCTCAGGAGGGGCTGCTCGTGCTCGACGAGGCGCTCGACGCGCTTTCGAAGGGGCTTGTCGACGAGGCGCTCGTGGACCGCGCGCTCGATATGTCCGCGCGCGGCGTCGAAGTAGCGCTCACTGGGCGCGCGCCTTCCCGCAAGATCGTGGAGAAGGCCGACTACATAACCGAGATGCGGTGCGAGAAACACCCCTACTCTCAGGGGATATGTGCAAGGGAAGGAGTGGAGTACTAGATGGATTCCAAGGAGATGGCGCCCGGCGACATCGAGCGGCGCAGCTTCGAGATCATCACCGAAGAGCTCGGCGGCCGCACGTTCCCGCCGCTCGAAGAGCCCGTCGTGAAGCGCGTCATCCACACTACTGCCGACTTCTCGTACGCCGATTCCCTCGTGTTCACCCATGACGCCGCGCACTGTGCGCTCGACGCACTGCGCGCAGGGGCCACGGTGCTCACCGACACGAACATGGCGCTCGCAGGCATAAGCAAGCCCGCGCTCGCGAAGCTCGGCTGCAAGGCCGTGTGCTACATGGCCGACCCTGATGTCGCCGCGGCTGCGCGCGCCGCGGGCACGACTCGCGCCGTTGCGAGCATGGACAAAGCTTGCGGCATCGAGGGTCCGCTCATCGTGGCCGTCGGCAACGCTCCCACAGCACTTCTGCGCCTCGCCGAGCTCATGGACGCGGGGAAGATCGCGCCCGCGCTCGTCGTTGGGGTGCCGGTCGGGTTTGTGAACGTGGTCGAGGCGAAAGAGGAGCTACTCGCGCGACGCGTGCCGGCCATCGTCGCGAGGGGTCGCAAGGGCGGCTCGACCGTGGCGGCCGCCATTATGAACGCGCTGCTCTACCAGATCACGCGCACGGGTGGCGCGAAGTGACGGCCCCCGCATCCGTGCCAGCGCTGCGCATCTTCGCCGGCACCACCGAGGGCCGCCTTCTGTGCGAATGGGCGAGCGGGGCGGGCATCCCCGCCCGTACCTACGCGGCAACCGAGTACGGAGGTGAGCTTTTGGGCGAGCTTCCGGGCATCGAGGTGCATGCGAGCAGGCTCGACGAGGCCGACATGGAGCGCGAGCTTTCCGGCGCGCGCATCGTCGTCGACGCCACGCACCCCTTCGCTACGCTCGCAAGCGGCAACATCCGGGCCGCTTCGCTCGCCGTGGGTGCACGATGCCTGCGCCTTGCGCGCCCGGCCGAGGCGCTGCCCAAAGGCGTCGTGTCGGTCGCGTCGATCGCCTGCGCGGCGCGCTTTCTCTCCGAGAACCCGGGTCGCGCGCTTCTCACGACGGGGAGCAAGGAGCTTGCTCCCTACACGCGCGTCGCCGATTTCGCGGAGCGCTTCTTCGTGCGTGTGCTCCCGCTGCCCGGTGCTATAACGAAGTGCATCGACGTGGGGTTTTCGCCGTCGCACGTCATCGGCATGCAGGGGCCCTTCACCCGCGAGCTCAACGAGGCGATGCTTCGGCAGGTGGGCGCCCAGTGGCTTGTGACCAAGGACTCGGGAACCGTAGGCGGCACGGCCGAGAAGCTCGCCGCCGCGCGCGACGTGGGAGCGCGCTGCATCGTGGTCACCCGTCCCGCCGAGGGAGGCGGGGCCCTTTCGCTTCGGGAAGTGGAAGACGCGCTCTTACGGGAGTTCGCGCGCTAGGCGCTTGCCGCACCTGCGCGCCCTCCCGCCCGCGAGGAGGAGCGTCCCGAGCAAGCTCGACCCGTACAAGCCCGTCATCCATCAATAGCTCGAGGACGACGCCCAGAACTGGCGCTAACAGCCCTTCAATAAGTTGCGGTGAAATAGTGTCTGTTTTTGCTGCTAGATAGTATATTCAGTCCCTAATTCACCGCAACTTGTTGGTGGTGGCTTACTGGTAGCTGGTGGTGGCTTACTGGTAGCGTAGGCACTCCACCGGGTTGAGCTTTGCCGCGCGGCGAGCGGGGTAGAAGCCAAAGATTACGCCGATGCCGACGGAGACGCCGAAGGCCAGCAGCACCGTGGCGATTGAAAAGCTCGGTGTGATCTGCCCACTGGCACCGAGCTCGTTGAGAACCCCTGATCCTGCGGCAAACATCGCGAGGCCCCAGGCCAGCAGATAGCCAATCAGGACACCCAGCAGGCCACCGGTGACGCACAGCGCCGAGGACTCGGCCAAAAACTGCGCGGTGATATCGCGGCGACTGGCGCCCAAGGCACGGCGAATACCGATCTCGCGGATGCGCTCAGTCACGTTGGTAAGCATCATATTCATAATGCCGATTCCGCCGACAAGCAGTGAGATACTGGCGACAGCGCCCATGATGAGCGAGAAGGCGCCCATAAACGAGTTGAGTGCATCGATGGCGCTTTTCATGGAGGTCGCCGATACGCTGTCGTACTCATCATCCTCCGAGATGCCCTTCATCGCGCGCACCTTAGACTCGATGGTCTTGCAGAGCTCGTCCATGTCTGTGCCCTCGGCGGCAAGTGCCGTCACGCTGGGGAATGAAGGATTCTCGTCGCCAAACAGGCCGGAGATGGTTTCGCGTGGCATATACAGCGTGAGCGAGCCCATGGAGTCGCTGCCGCCATCAATCACGCCTACAATCTGCACCTCGCCGTTGGACACCTTGATGGTTTTCCCCAGTGCGTCCTGTTCGTTGCCGTAAAGCTGATCGGCGCCGCCGCGGCTGATGAGCGCCACGCGCGAGCCTGATTGAGACTCTGCCTGTGAATAGACACGTCCTGCAACGAGCTTGCTGGCACCCACGGCGTCGAGCATGTCGCTGTCGACACCCTGTGCCATGACGGTATAGCTTTTATCGCCAGACTTGTACTCGGTATACGCGCTGTCGACAATGCCGATCTGCTCTATCTGCGGCACCAGTTTTTGTAGCTTCTCGATATCCGACTCCGTGAGTTCTTGGGACGAATAGATCTGCACCATGCGGGCTGCATTGAGCCCCAAGCTGTTGACCAGGCTGTTTTGTATGCCGCCGATGAGCGAAGTCATGGCGATGACCGATGCGATGCCGATGACAATGCCCAGGATGGTGAGCAGGCTGCGCCCCTTGTTGGCCTCGAGCGAGTGAAGTGCTTCCTGGATGAGATCGCGGGCGCTCATGCCACCACTCCTTTCGGCGGGTTGGCGGAGGCGGAAATCATGGGCAGGCTATCTACGGCGCTGCGCAGGGTCCGCGGTGTATGTGGAATATACGCGCCGTCGTGTATACGACCGTCGCGGATGGTCATGGCACGGTCGGCCTCGGCGGCAATGCCGGGGTCGTGTGTGATAAGCACGATGGTTTTGCCACGCTCCTGGAGCTTATGGAAGGTCTCCATCACAAGCGCTCCGGTTGCGGAGTCCAGGTTTCCCGTCGGCTCGTCAGCCAAAATGATGGGCGGATCGTTGACGAGGGCGCGTGCGATGGCGACACGCTGCATCTGGCCGCCCGAGAGCTCGGATATGCGGTGGTCCCAATGGTCGACGGGCAGCGTGACGGCCTGCAGCGCGTGCACGGCGCGCATTTCGCGCTGGCTACGGGGTACGTTGGTGTAGGCCAGCGGCAGCATGACGTTTTCGATAACCGACAGGCGCGGCAGCAGGTTGAAGCTCTGAAAGACAAAGCCAATGCTCAGGGCGCGAACTTCGGTGAGCTCGTCATCGTCAAGCTCGGCCACGTTGAGCCCTTGCAGGTAGTAGTCGCCCGCCGTCGGCTTATCCAGGCAGCCTAGGATGTTCATGAGCGTCGACTTGCCCGAGCCCGAGGGGCCGGTAATGGCGACGAACTCGCCGGGATCTACCGCTAGGCTCACGTTGTGCAAGATGTGGGCGCAACCCGCTTCGCTCTCAAAAATGCGGTGCACGTTGCGGATGTCGATGACGGGACGCATTACATACCCTCGTCGGCAGACATACTGCCCGAATCCGCGCTGTAGCCGCCGTCAGCCGTTGCGCCCGCTCCGGTGTCCATGACGAGGGTGTCACCGTCGCGCAGTTTGGTTGTGGGCACGCCAGGATTGATTTCGTTGCCCTGGTCGTCGCGCTTGATCTGTGTCTTGCCGACTACGGCTTCGTTGTCGTTTTGCGTCACGACGGTCACCTTCACGCGGCGCGTCTTCTTGCCTTCCGAATCGGTGGCCAGATTGACGTAATAGTGCTCGCCATCTTCGGTCATCAGCGCCATGGTCGGCACCATAACCACGTCGTCGAGCTTCTCGGTCACTACCGAGACCTCGGCAGTCATACCCGGCTTAAGGCGACTGTCGGGTGCTTCGATGAGGATGTCGACGTTAAAGGTCACGCTGCCGCCGCTACCGGAGCCGGAGTCAGAGTTTGCCACCGAGGCGATAGCCGTGACGGTGCCCTGGCTCACGATATCGGGAAACGCGGGATAGGTCACGTTGGCGCTTTGGCCCACGGCAATTTTGGCGATATCCTTTTCGCCCACCTGAACCGTCACCTTCATCTTGGACAGGTCGGCGATCTGCATGCACTGCTTGCCGCCGCTCGTATCGCTTTCGCCCATGATCATTCCGCCTGTTACCGTGGCGCCGACCTTGGCGTTGAGCTCCACGATGCTGCCCGAGCTCGGGGCCGTGACCGTACGGCTGGCGGCCTTGGCGTTCGCCTGATCGAGGTTTGCCTGGGCCGATGCGAGGCTGCGCTGCGCGGCCGATACAGCGTTCGTGTCCGCTGATGCGGCGGAGATGCCAGCCGCTGCGGAAGCTCCATCGACGTCCGTCGTTGGGGTGGCCTGCGCGGCAGCTGCGGCTTTCTGCGCGTTGGCGAGGTCTTCCTGAGCGGCTGCTACTGCACGCTGCGCCTCGGCAACGTTGCGATCGAGCTCGTCGTTTTTAATGGTCATGAGCACGTCGCCCTCGTTGACGGATTGGCCTGCCTGCACGTTGATCGAATCGACCGTGCCGTCGACAGAAGGGGAGACCACTGAGGACGAAATGGGTTTGAGCTGGCCTTTCGCCTCGACCGTTGTGGTAAACGTGCCCTCGGTCACCATGTCGGTCACAGGCCCGCTAGCGCCCTGCGGCTGCGCATTGATAACTAGGGTTGCGACAATTGCAATGAGCGCGATGACACCCACGATGCCGGCGGCAATGCCGCGTCGAATCAGCTTTTTGCGTCGACGTTCGGCACGCTTTGCCTTGAGCTTTGCATAGGCTTCTTCATCGGAGATATCGGTCGAATCGTCGAGACTCGTTTGGGGCTGCTTGGTGTCTGCAGCGCTGATAATCGGCAGGGTCTCGGTGGCATCTTGGGGCATGCGATCGGAATCGTCAGGACCCGGATTGATCGTGGGGACCTTGGACATAGCGTCTCCTTTATCGATATGGCTCTGATAAGTATATACGCCCGTCGCGATAGGCGGGCGTATAGAAGTTGCGGATGACGGTACTGTAAGTTTTGTCGCCGTGCTGTTTACTTGTTGTAGACGTTAGCTGCGTTACGAGTGCACGACCACGCAGAGGCCGACTTTGATGCGCTCGTGGAGCGACTTGGCATCGGCCAGACGCAGGTTGATACAACCGTGGCTACCGCACCACTTGTACGATTCGGCGTTATCGAAACTCGAATCGTTTTGCCAGGTGGCGTCGTGGAATCCGACCATATTGCCCTCGAACGGCATCCAGTAGCTTACCGGGCTCTCGTATTTGGGCTTGCCGGTCTCGGGGTCCTTGGCACCGATGAGTTTGCTGGCGCCATCGTTGCTGTTGATCTGCCATACGCCCTCGGGGGTGGCGTCTTCGCCCGGTTTGCCAGAAATAAAGTTGGCCTCCCACACGATGTTGCCGCTCTCGTCGTAGTAGCGCGCATGCTGCTCGGACAGGTCGACGTCGATATAGGCCTTCCAGTCGGGCTCGCCCTTGGCGGTAAATGTGTCGGCCTTCTGGGAGTACTTGATCTCGATTTCGCCGGTCTGCTTGTTGTTGATGGCGTCCTCGACCTGCTTGGCGAGCGAGCTGCTGTCGATGGACCAACCAAAGTCGCCGCCTTCGACGGCGCACTGCTTGCCATCGGCGCGCGTCCACCAGCGAGTGGAGCCCACGGTATTAAAGCCGTTGGCGAGCTCGGCTGCCCAGCTGCTGATCTGCGACGTATCGAGCGTGGGGTTGGCCGGATCGGCAAAGCTGATCCACTGCAACACGGAGCTGCCATCAACCTTGCCGGCATCCTCGCCGTTGAGCTTGAGGGTCACGTTGACGCCCAAGAAGTTGTTGGCGGCATCGCATGCAGACTGAATCTGATCATCGGTCAGCGTTCCATTGAGCGGCTCATAGGCATCGTTGCCGAGCTTGGAAAGATCTAAGGTCTCGGCCAGCGAGGCAAGCTCGAGCTCGGCATACTTAATGACATGCTCGCGGTTGAGTTTTTCGTTGGAGCGCGCCTTCTCGACGGTAAACTTGCCGGCCTGCTCGTCATAGGAGCTATTGGCCTCGAACGCGCCCGAACGCCCCTCGTTAAACTCGTCGATGGCGGCGCCCAGATCCTTCTCAAACTGCTTTTGGTCAAAGGTGTCGGAGAGCATGGACAGGTCGACGTCTTGATCAAGATCGACTTCGTTGGAGCTAGCGGTTGTTTTGGTCTTGCCGCTTAAGGATTCTACAAGGCGAACCGGCCATACAATGGCTTCGTTGCGGCTGATAATCTCTTTTGCGGCAGCTTCGCCGTCGACAATGGGCTCATCGGACTCGGGCTGATAGGTCCAGCTAAAGTCATCGCCTGTCACGGTGAGCTTATAGTGCTTCCAAGCCGAGTTGACCTTGGTGGCGGCAGACGAAGCGCTGGAGAACGAGACATCGACGCCGGCGATAGTGGTGTTGGGGTAGGCTACCTGCGAAAACGCTACGACGCCTACGATATAGACAATGACGATAAGACCCAGAACGACAAAGAGCGTCGTCTTTTTGCCCGACTTATTGTTCTCGGCGGGTTTGCGTGCGGGGCCGCGATCGCCTCGAGCGTGCGTGGGGGGCTGCTTGGGCGCATTGCCATTTGTCTGGCGCTGCTGATGCTGCTTGTTCGGATGTTGGGAAACGTTTGCCGCACCTCGCTGCTGACCGCGGCTCGGCGCGATAGGACGCGGCGATTGAACGCCGCCGGTGTGCCTGCTCGGCTGCTGCGGATCGGGAATCAGTTGAGTTCGATCGTTTTGCGACATCGTATGCATATCCTTCGAATTTCGCCTTGCGGCTCATCGTGTTTTTACTGGGCTTGCATTATAGCGATTACCTAGTTGTTTGTGGTATGGAAACGGTGGCATTCAAAAGAGGTGGGACATTTGTCCCACCTTCGAGTCTTTCTTTGTCGCTATCCGCACACACCGCATTTTGCACAGGCCGAAAGTGCGGCCGGAGCCTGCGCGATGCCACCCTTTGCCGTCTCGCGCAGCGTGGCCGGCAACGCGTGGCCCACGGAGAGCATGACGTGCGCCATCTGGTCAAACGGCACCAGGCTCTTGATACCGGCAAGTGCAAGCTGCGCCGAGCTAAAGGCGGCTGCCACGCCGATGGCGTTGCGGTTTTGGCAGGGTACCTCCACGAGGCCACCGACGGGGTCACAAACGAGGCCCAGCAAGTTACTCAGCGCGATGGAACTGGCGTCGAGCGCCTGCCCGGGCGTGCCGCCGAGCATCTGCACCAGCGCGGCGGCTGCCATGGCGGCCGCACTTCCTACCTCAGCCTGGCAGCCGCCCTCGGCACCGGCGACGCAGGCGCTCGTGGTGAGGTTGAGGCCGATGGCGGCTGCGCAGTAGAGCGCGTCCATGACCTGCTCGTCGTCGAGCTGAAGGTGATCGGCGAGCGCCAGCACGCAGCCGGGCACGACACCCGCGGAGCCTGCCGTGGGAGCGGCGACGATCACTCCCATCGTGGCGGAGCGCTCGAGCACGGCCATCGCGCGGGCCACGGCGTCGGTTTGAACGGTGCCCATCAGGCTCGTGCTCAAATCGTTGCGGCCGGTGGCATCGACGAGTTTAGCCTCGCCGCCGATAAGCCCGCCGAGCGATCGTTGCGGATTGACGATGGGGGTCGTGGTCTCCTCGCGCATGACGTCGAGCACGCGGCGCATGGCGGCGACGGCGTGGGCCTCGCCGGTCAGACGCGCCTCGCGCACGGCCATAACGGCGCCGATATTCAGGCCGAGCTCGGCGCACGCATCGAGCAGCTGCTCGCCGTCGTCGAAGATTTCCTTTGCCGAGACGCCGGGGGAGAGCGACGAGGCAGAACCGGGGAGCTCGATAAAGGTCGCGTAATCGACATTGTCGAGCTTACGCAGCATCGGGACAACAGTGTCGTCGGGCGCGCCGTCGGTCTCAAAGACGGAGTAGGCCTGTCCGCCCACTTCGGTGCGGTAGGTGCGGCAGAAGGCGATGTTCACGTGTGCGTAGGCGAGCAGGTTGGTGAGCGCGGCGAGCACGCCGGGGACGTCCTTGTGCGCCACGAAGAGCGTTGAGTACATGCCCGAGATGTCAACGCCGACGCCGTTAATGCGGCTGATGCGCATCTTGCCGCCGCCCAGGCTCTCACCGCGGACCTGTGCCGTGGCGCCCGTGTCGTCGACCATGTCAATGTCGACGGTGTTGGGGTGGATGGAGGCGTCGTCGCCCTTGATGTCAAAGTGATATTCGAGGCCCTGCTCGCTTGCGAGGTCGAAGGCCTGCTTGATGTTCTCGTCGTCGGTGTCGAGGCCCAGGATGCCCGCGACGAGCGCACGATCGGTGCCGTGGCCGCGGTAGGTGTGGGCGAAGGAGTTCCACAGGCCAAAGGTGACTTTGGTGATGCGGCCTTCCAGCAGGCTGGCGGCAACTTGGGCGCAGCGCAGGGCGCCGGCGGTGTGCGATGAGCTGGGGCCGACCATGACGGGGCCCAAGATCTCGAATGCCGAGGTCGTAGCTAGTGTTTGTGGCTTGCCTGCCATATGCGCTCCTGTTCTATCCCATCGTCCCGAGGGGCGGGGCATAAGGTCGCCTGCTCGGACAGTCCTGACTCGCACGGAGAGCACATTAAGTGCTCTCCGGCTCGTGCGGAACTCGCGATCAACCTTATGCCCCGCCCCTCGGGACTAAGGATACATGGTTGGAGTGCCCGTGCTGCAAAATTCATTAGCTAGTGACGCAGCGTTGGCTCATATCGAAACATCTTCACTACCGGATAAATAAAAAAGAAGTACCGCTTGGGGGCGGTACTTCTTTTGAAAGCGTGTGCGTGTTGTGACCTTGGTGGTTCCCAATTACAGTCCGCGGGCTGCTTTGAGTTCTTCGACTCGGTCGGTCTTCTCCCAGGTAAAGTCGGCGTCTTCGCGGCCGAAGTGGCCGTAGGCTGCCGTCTTCTCGTAGATCGGTCGACGCAGGTCCAGGTCGCGGATGATCGCGCCCGGGCGCAGGTCGAAGGTCTTCTCGACGGCCTCGACGATCTTGTCCTCGGCAACATGCGCGGTACCGAAGGTGTCGACCATGATTGAGAGGGGCTTGGAAACGCCGATGGCGTAGGCAAGCTCGACTTCGCAGCGGTCGGCCAGACCGGCGGCGACCACGTTCTTGGCGACCCAGCGCGCGGCATACGCGGCGGAGCGGTCAACCTTGGTGCAGTCCTTGCCGCTAAAGGCGCCGCCGCCGTGACGGCCGTAGCCGCCGTAGGTGTCGACGATGATCTTGCGGCCGGTGAGGCCCGTGTCGCCCATGGGGCCGCCCACGACAAAGCGACCGGTGGGGTTCACGTAGATGTCCGCGTTGTCCCACGGCATGTTCTCGGCGGCCATGACCGGGGTGATGACGTGTTCGATGAGGTCGGCCTTGATCTTGCCCATGTCCTCAATCTCGGCGGCGTGCTGCGTGGAGATGACGATGGTCGTGACCTCCACGGGCTTACCTTCCTCGTAGCGCACCGTGACCTGGGTCTTGCCGTCGGGGCGCAGGTAGGGCAGGGTTCCGTCATGGCGCACGGCAGCCAGGCGCTCGGCCAGGCGGCTTGCCAGGTAGTGCGGCATGGGCATGAGGGTCTTGGTCTCGTTGGAGGCATAACCGAACATCATGCCCTGGTCGCCGGCGCCGATCAGGTCGATCGGGTCGGTGGTAGCGCCGGTCTGGGTCTCGAAGGACTCGTCAACGCCCTGGGCGATATCGGGCGACTGCTCGTGGATGAGGCTCATAACGCCGCAGGTGTCGCAGTCAAAACCGAACTTGGCGCGGTTGTAGCCAATGCGGCGGATGACGCCGCGGGCGATTTCCTGTACGTCGACGTAGGCCTGGGTGCGAATCTCGCCGGCGACGATGACGGTGCCGGTGGTCACGAGGGTCTCGCAGGCGCAGCGGACGTTCTCCACGTTGGCGGGCACGCCGTTGGGCGCAATATAGCCCTGCTCCTGGAGCTCTATTTCTTTGGCGAGGATTGCGTCGAGTACGGCGTCGCTGATCTGGTCAGCGATCTTATCGGGATGACCCTCGGTCACCGATTCCGACGTAAACACAAACGATCCGTGTTGGGGCGGGATGGAACGAAGCTCTTCTGACATGATTGTCCTTTCAAAAACGTGTCCCGGCGACCGTTACCATTCCGCCGGGCTCTGTATGCAAGGGCACATGATATCGCGTTAATCGAATATTCACACCCTTTCCGCACCTACTCATTGGGGACAGACTTAAATGAGCAGCCTTGCCTAAGTGCCGACAGGTTGCCCAAAGATTGGTCATTTAAGTCTGTCCCCAATGACTGGGTCGGTGCCCTTTGTGCGGAGGTGGGCATTGCTGCTTTATACTGGTGCGGTTAGACATCCATCCTGCAATCGAGGAGATTTCCATGGCATCAGACGTTCGCGTCCGCTTTGCACCCTCACCGACGGGCAAGCTGCACATCGGCGGCGCCCGCACCGCTATCTATAACTGGGCTTTCGCCCGTGCTAACGGCGGCACGTTCATCCTGCGCATTGACGACACCGATCCCACCCGCTCTACCGACGAGAACACGCAGATCATCCTGCGCGCCATGCGTTGGCTGGGCCTGGACTGGGACGAGGGTCCCGAGGTGGGCGGAGACTTTGGCCCCTACGCCCAGACCGAGCGCCTGGACCTGTACAAGCAGGCTGCCCAGAAGCTTTGGGACGAGGGTAAGGCCTATCCCTGCTTCTGCACCAAGGAGCAGCTCGACGCCGATCGCAAGGCCGCGCAGGAGCGCAAGGACCCCTTCCAGGGCTATCAGCGCCGTTGCCGCGATCTTGATCCCGAGGAGGCCCGCCGTCGCATCGAGGCCGGCGAGTCCTATGTCCTACGCATCAAGGTGCCCGAGGACCGCGGCGACGTCGTCATTCACGATGCCGTCCACGGCGAGGTGACCTTCGACGCCAAGGAGCTCGACGACTTTGTCATCTTCCGCTCCGATGGCACGCCCACGTACAACTTCGCGACCGTCGTCGACGACGCCATGATGAAGATCACCCATGTCATCCGCGGCGACGACCACCTGTCCAACACCCCGCGTCAGGTCATGGTCTACGAGGCCCTCGGCGCGCCCGTGCCCACGTTCGCCCACATCTCCATGATCCTGGGCGCCGACGGCAAGAAGCTCTCCAAGCGCCATGGCGCCACCTCGGTGGAGGAGTACCGCGACGCCGGTTACCTGTCCGACGCCTTCGTCAACTATCTGGCGCTGCTCGGCTGGTCGCTCGACGGCGAGACCACGATCATCCCGCGCGATGTCCTTGCCAGCAAGTTCTCGCTCGACCGCATCTCCAAGAACCCGGCGACCTTCGACCCCAAGAAGCTCGACTGGGTCAATGCCGAGTACATCAACGGCATGTCCGATGCCCAGTTTGCCGACGAGATCATGGTCCCCGAGCTGCACGAGGCGGGTCTCATCGAGGGCAACGTCGAGTACGGTGAGGACTGGATCGATGCGCTTGCCGCCATCGTCAAGCCGCGCACCAAGATGCCGGCCGACGCCGTGACCGTCGCCGCTCCCATCTTTGCTACGCCCGAGACGCTCGAGTATGACGAGAAATCTGTTAACAAGGGCCTGGCCAAGGAAGGCATGGGCGCCATTCTCGATGCCGCCAAGGCCGCGCTCGAGGGCGTGGACGAGTGGACGGCTGCCAACATCGACGCCGCGCTTGAGCCGCTGCCCGAGCAGATGGACCTTAAGAAGCGCGTGGTGTTCCAGGCCGTGCGCGTCGCCGTCTGCGGCAACATGGTGAGCCCCCCGCTGGGCGAGACCATGGCGCTCGTCGGCCGCGACGACTGCCTGGCGCGCATCGACCGCGCCCGCACGATGGCGCTGTAATCGCTGCGCAAACGTTTGTATCCGAGCCCCGTTCACCCGAGCGGGGCTCTTGTTTCTGTACCGATGAGTGGGTTGCTGGGACAAAATAATCAGTAGTGTTTGTCCCATGTTCGAGTGACGCAACGAGCTCGACACTCGTATCGGCCATGGGACAAACTCTACTGATTATTTTGTCCCACCCCTTTCAGGTCCGTTCGTTAGAGGTGGTGTATGGCTCAACAACTGTCGCTGTTTGGTTCGCCGGAACCGGAGGAAGCTCCGGTGAAGCCCAAGCCTGCCGCTGCCTCGGCTCAGTCTAAGCCTGCGCCCGAGCCCCCTGCCGCCTACGCGAGCGTGGTCCTCGACATCCCCACCCGTGCGCTGTCGGAACCGTTTGCTTACGGCATCCCCGAGTCCCTTGCCAACGAGGTCCAGATCGGATCCACAGTCCTGGTCCACTTTGGTAACCGTGCCGCCGCGGGCTATGTCGTCGACATTGCGCCTGATCTGGGCGATCTGCCGGGCAACAACGCCCTCGACCCCGTGCGCATCAAGCCCATCGAGTCTATCCTCAGCAAACCGCTCTTTACCGCCGAGGCTGCACGCATCGCGCGTTGGATGAGCCACGAGTACGTCGCAACGCTTTCCGAGTGCCTGCGCCTGTTTTTGCCACCGGGCGGCAGCCCGCGTGTGGTCAAGGGCGACGACGGCGTGTGGACGGTTGAACGTCCAGCCGTCAAACCCATCCAAAACCGCTGGGTGATGCTTACGCCCGAAGGCTTTGACTACACGCCACCCAAGACCGCGGTCCGCCAGCGCCAACTCATCGAGGCGCTCCAGTGTGGTCCTGTCACGACGCGCGACCTCAACCTTCTCTATAACAGTATGTCGGCGACCATCAAGTCGCTCGAAAAACGCGGCGCCGTGGTGGTGGAAGAGCGCCGCGCCTGGCGTGGCTGCAGCGAGCAGACCACGCTGTCCTCGGCAAGCGGCAAGGCGCCGGTCTCCCTTACCAACGGCCAGCAACAGGCACTCGCGCAGATTGAGCGCGCCCGTCTGGACGCTCATGGCGACGTGGTGCTGGTCGACGGCGTCACCGGCTCCGGCAAAACCGAGGTTTACCTCTCCGCCATCGAGCGCGTGCTCGCAGCCGGTCGCTCGGCCTGCGTGCTGGTGCCCGAGATTTCGCTGACGGCCCAGACCGTCGGCCGCTTCCGCTCGCGCTTTGGCGAGACGGTCGCCGTGTTCCATTCGCGGCTTTCGGCCGGCGAGCGCCTGGACCAGTGGGATATGGTTGCTAGCGGTGCGGCCCGCGTGGTCGTCGGCGCTCGCTCGGCGCTCTTTTGCCCGCTCAGCGACTTGGGCCTCATCATCATCGACGAGGAGCACGAGACCAGTTACAAGCAGGGCTCCAGTCCGCGCTACCACGCGCGCGAGGTGGCGGCCGAGATGGCGCGGCGCTATCGCTGCCCGCTCGTGTTGGGCTCCGCCACGCCCTCGGCCGAGGCCCTCGACCGCTGCCGTCGTGGCACGTATAACGGTGCCACTTGGACGCGTGTCGAGATGCCCGAGCGCCCGGGACACGCCGTGCTTCCCATGGTCCGAATTGCCGACCTGCGCCGTGAGTTTTCTCACGGCAGCCGCTCCATGTTCTCAAAACCCTTGATGGAGGGCTTGGAGCGTGTGGTCGAGCGTCGCGAGAAGGCCGTGCTGCTGCATAACCGCCGTGGCTTTGCGCCGTTTTTGATGTGTCGCGAGTGCGGCTGCGTCCCCACCTGCAACCACTGCTCCACAGCGCTTACGTATCACGAGCGCACGCACACGCTGCAATGTCACACATGCGGATCCTCCTGGCGCGTGCAGCCGTATCCCGCGCCCACGAGTCGTTGCCCCAAGTGCGGCAGCCGCTACCTGGCAAAAATGGGGCTGGGCACGCAGCAGATCGAGGACGCACTGCACCAGATGCTTCCCGAGGACGTCGCCATTATTCGCATGGATGCCGATTCCACGCGCGGCAAGGATGCGCACAAAAAGCTGCTCGAGCAGTTCGATGCGGCCGATTGCGCCGTGTTGCTGGGCACCCAAATGATCGCAAAGGGTCTCGACTTTCCCGAGGTCACGCTCGTGGGCGTGGTCAATGCCGACTTCGCCCTCAAGCTGCCGGACTTCCGCGCAGGGGAGCGCGCCTACGATTTGCTGGAGCAGGTCGCCGGCCGTGCCGGTCGCGGTGATCGCCCTGGCGAGGTCATCATCCAGACCTATCTGCCCGAGGACCCGGTTATTCGCGCCGTCGCCGAGCACGACCGTTCGATCTTTACCGACTACGATCTGGACCAGCGCCGCGACGCGCTGTTCCCGCCGTTTGTTCGCCTGGTCAACATCTTGGTGTGGTCGGCGAACCGAGACGACGCGCAGGACTACATTGGGCGCATTGCAAAGCTTCTTAAGCGCCGCTGGCATGCCGCCGCGCCCGACTTTTTGCGGGCGGGGAGCGCCGTGCCCCAGGTGCTGGGCCCGGCTTCGTGTGTAATCGAGAGAGCCAAGGACCGTTACCGCTTCCATCTGCTTGTGAAGTCGCCTGTGGGGTACCATGTCTCTGATGATATCGACGCCTGCCTCAAAGAGGTGGGCTCTGTGCGCGGCGTGAGCGTGAGCGTTGACGTCGATGCCTATGATTTGATGTAACAACCCGAAAGGATGGCCATGGAAGCCAACGGAATCGTACTGTCGCCCGACCCTCGTCTGCGCCAGGAGTGCGCCGTCATCGAGGAGATCACTCCGGCGATCGAGGCGCTTGCCGAGAAGATGAAGAAGATGATGTTCGACAACGGCGGTTGCGGTCTGGCTGCCCCGCAGATCGGTGAGCTCATTCAGCTTGTCACCATCGACTGCGATTACAGCGACAAGAATGACTATGACCCGTACGTGCTCATCAACCCTGTCATTGTTGAGCAGAGCGACCATCTGGTGCCGTTTAGCGAGGGCTGCCTGTCCATCCCCGGCATTAGCTGCGAGATCGAGCGTCCCGATCATGTCGTCGTCGAGGCGTATGACCTGGACGCCAACCTGATTCGCTATGAGGCAACGGGCGACCTGTTCTGCGTGTGCCTGCAGCACGAGATCGATCACCTGCATGGCAACACCATGTTTGAGCGACTCAAGCCGATGCAGCGCATCAAGGCAGTCAAGGAGTACCAGGACGCCCTGGCCCGCGGCGCTCGACCGGGCGAGACGGAGTAGGTCCCACCGTCCCCTTCCGCCGCAGGGCTTAGGTTTTGCTCCATGCTCAAACAGTCCTGCTCGCACGAAGAGCACATTAAGTGCTCTTCGGCTCGTGCGGAACTGCGCGTGGAGCAATAACCTAAGCCCTGCGGCGGAAGGGGACTGCGTTTTCGTGCTCCTTTTCGCCCGGGTGCCGTCGGGCCAGGGAGGGGCGTCTTCGCTGATAGTCTTTGTTGAGAGAGAGCTGCTTTTATTGCGGCTCTTTCTTTGGTTTTGGGTATATTTGTTCTTGTTGAATTGTTATTGCGGATGGGCTGGGTACTTGGCTTTCCGCTGTTGTTTGTAGCCGTCTCGGCTTTGGTTGAGGGGAGACGTTCTTTATGCGTATTGTGTTTATGGGTACGCCTGATTTTGCTGTGCCTTCGCTGACTTCGCTTGTTGAGGCTGGGAACGAGATTGCGCTTGTTATTACTCGTCCCGATGCTGTTCGTGGGCGTGGTAAGAAGCTTGAGCCTTCTCCTGTTAAGGCCAAGGCGCTTGAGCTGGGGTTGCCGGTTATTGAGGCAAATCGCATGACGCCTGAGGTTGTTGAGGCGCTCCAGGCTGCGCAGGCTGATATTTTCTGTGTGGCTGCCTATGGCTGCATTTTGCCTGATGAGGTGCTGCATATGGCGCCGCTTGGTATTGTGAATGTTCATGCTTCGCTGTTGCCTCGTTGGCGTGGCGCTGCTCCCATTCAGCGTGCGATTCTTGCTGGTGACGAGGTTGCTGGCGTTTCTATTATGCGCATTGGGCATGGCGTTGATACTGGTGCTTATTGCGCGCAGGCCTCGACGTCGGTTGCCGGTAAGCATGCTGAGGCGCTGACCATGGAGCTTGCTGAGCTTGGCGGCAAATTGCTTGCCGATACGCTTCCTTCGCTTGCTGATGGCACCGCCGTGTGGACTGAGCAGGATGAGTCGCTCGTCACTCATGCTGCCAAGATTTCCAAGCAGGAGATGCGTCTGGATCCGCAGATGGCGGCGCTCGATTGCGTGCGCCATGTGCTCGCTTCGTCCGATACCGCGCCTGCCCGTTGCGTGATTGCCGGCAAGATGGTTCGCGTGCTCGATGCTGCGCTTTCCGATGTGTCGCTTGGCGAGGGTCAGGTTCTCGTTAAGGCCAAGCGTGTCTACCTGGGCCTTTCTGATGGCGCTGTTGAACTGCTCGAGGTTAAGCCCGATGGCAAGCGTGCAATGGCTGCCTCTGCCTGGGCTGCCGGCCTGCAGGGTGCCGAACTTAGGTGGGGTGTACTGTCATGAGCAAGTTGTCTCCCGCGCGCAAGCTTGCGCTCGATGTGTTGATGGAGGCCGATCGTCGCGGTATGTACGCACGTGACGTGTTGTCTTCACGTGCTTCCGCCAAGGCCATTGACCAGCGCGATTCTGCTTTTGCCGCCCGTTTGGCGCTTGGTGTTGCCGCCACGCAGGGTATTTTGGATGAGTTGCTCGATCAATTTTTGGATAAGCCCAAAAAGGTCGCGCCGCGCGTTCGCATGGCGCTTCGCATCTCGGCCTTCGAGATGCTCTACCTGCATACCCCGGGTCGCGTTGCCGTGAGCCAGGGCGTTGAGCTGGTTCGCAGCGGTGCTAAATCGGCCGCCGGTCTGGCGAACGCCGTGCTGCATAAGGTTGCGGACAACGTTGAGGACTTTGCCACGGCGTCCGATGTGGGTGAGTCTGAGCGACGCTTGGTTCGTCTGTCGCGCCTGATGGGTCTGCCGCGCTGGCTGTGCGCTCGAATTATTGCCTCGTTCGATACGCCCGAGGGCGCGCTGAACTTCGCCGGCAATCTGGCCCCCGCGCCGCTGGCCCTGCATGAGAACGCGTTTGCGACCAAACCCGACCCGTATATCTCGCAGCTCGTCGCTCCTGTCTTCCCGGGCTGCCATGCTCCGGTCGATGCGCAGGTCGCGGTTGCATCGGGCGTGTTTGAGCGTGCTGCCGCGGTTGCCTCGGACCTCAACGCTCAGCTTATCGCTACTGCCGCGACACGTCCCGGTCGTTGCCTGGAGATTGGCGCCGGTCGCGGCACCAAGACCTACGTGATGATGTGCCAGGCCAAGCGTGCCGGGTACGAGCGTCAGCATACTGCGCTCGATCTGCACGATCGTAAGTGCGATCAGAATCTCGCGCGCCTGCACAAGGCGGGTATCTCAGGTGTTCGTACGGTGTCGGGCGATGCCTGCGAGCTCAATGAGGTGCTTACGTCCTTTGACGCGATGCTTGGCGAACCCGCCCTGTTCGACACGGTCTTTATCGATGCGCCGTGCTCTGGCACCGGCACCATGCGCCGCCACCCCGAGATTCCGTGGCGTCTGACCGAGAACGACGTTACGACTGAGCTGCCCCGTCTGCAGCTGACGATGCTCAAGGAAGCAGCCGCGCGCGTGGCTGCCGGTGGTGAACTTATCTATGCTACCTGCTCGGTTTTTGATGAAGAGAACACGCAGGTCGTGGATGCCTTCCTGGCTTCTCCCGAGGGCGCCGGCTTTACCGTGGCACCGTTCTCCGAAGCCCAGATTCTGCAGCTGCCCGATTTCGCACAGGCCAAGAAGCTGGTGGCCGTTCGTCAAAACGATCGTGGCCTTTTCCAAAGCGTGCCGGTAAACGCCGACTCCTACGACGGCCACTTCTGCGCCCGCCTGGTCCGCAAGTAACGACTAAGTTGCGGTGAAATAGGGATTGAATAGCGGCTTCTAGCCGCCAATCAGTCCTTATTTCACCGCAACTCATAAGGAAACCTGGGTAGCTAAAGAAGCAGCCCCGCGATCGGTGCCGGTCGCGGGGCTGCGTTGTTCTTAGTGGCTGTGCGGGCAGTTGGCGCAGCAGCCGTTGGTGGCGTTGGTGCTGGAGCCTCCGCTGCGCTGGTCGGTGTTGTAGAAGCCGCTGCCCTCAAACTTGATGCCGCTTGCCGAGAACGTTTTTGTCGCCGGAGCGCCGCAGCTCGGACACACGACCTCGGGGGTCTCGGACATGGGATGCTCAACCTCAAACACGTTGCCGCAACTCGAGCACTTGTAATCGTAGCGCGCCATAATACTTCCTTTTCAGCACAAAGCGGGCAGATCGCTCTGCCCGCATAAATTCAAACAGCTGTAACTGTACCCTATATCGGGGGTTTTATCACGCTTCGCCCCAGAATCTATGGGTGTTGCGCAGGAGCTGTGCAGTTTTGCCCTCAGCGGCCGCAACGTCTGCCTCATCGGCCTGCCAGGTCCAGTTGCCCGTGGCGACACCCGGCACGTTCATGCGCGCGTCGTCGCTAAGCCCCAGGACATCCTGCAGCGGCATCATCACCAGGGGAGCATTGCTTGCGAGCGCGTCGCCCATCAGCTTGGCCGCCACCTCAACACCGCTCGGCTCGTCGCCGCCAGCAAAGGAGCGCGTGCACCAACCGGCGAGTGTCGACGTATCGTGCGTCGAGGTGTATAGAATCTTGCCCGGCGTTGGATGCACGCCGCAGCGAACGTCGTAATCGCTAAACTCCAGCACGACCATGCCGGGGAAGCCGCAGGTCGAAGCCATGGCGCGAACACCGGGCGTCAGGTAGCCTAGGTCCTCGGCGATAAAGTTGAGCGGACCCAGCTCGTCAAAGGCGGTTTGGAACAGGTCCTTGCCCGGACCCGCCAGCCAGCGGCCGTCGGCGCAGGCCTTGCCTGCGGGAATGCTAAAGTAGCTGTGGAAGCCCAGGAAGTGGTCCAGGCGCACACGGTCGTAGAGCGAGAACGCGCGACGCAGGCGGTCCATCCACCAGCGGTAGCCGTTCTGCTTCATGTGGTCCCAGCGGAACGTCGGGTTGCCCCACACCTGGCCCTCGGGCGCAAAGTTATCGGGCGGCGCACCGGAGATCTCGATTGCCTTGCCGGTATCGGAAAGCCAGAAGTTTTCGGGCTCGCTCCACGCGTCGGCCGAATCGTCCGAAACGTACATGGGAATGTCGCCGATGACCTCGATGCCCTTCTTGTGCGCATAGTTCATGAGCTCGCACCAGGCAAGGTCAAAGCGGTACTGCATGTACGCCTGCAGCTCTGCCTCGTCGTGGAAACGTTTGTCGTCAATCAGATGCTCGTTGTAGCGCGCGACATCTGCCGGCCAATCGTGGCGCGACTCGCCCTCAAAGTACTTCTTGACGGCCATGTAGACGCAGTACTTCTCGAGCCAATCGGCGTTGCGATGCTTAAACGCCGTGTAGAGCGGGTCTGCATCCTCGCCGCCACGGGCCTTCCAAGTCTCAAAGTCGGCCGCCAGCTCCTCTTGGCTTTCGGGCAGCAGGTCAATATTGCCCGCAAAGGCCGAAGGCCCGGCGTAAGGGGAGCGGAAGAAGTCCGTTGGGTTGACGGGCAGGACCTGCCAGTAGCGCATGCCCATGGCGGCCAGATGGTCGATAAAGCGACGCGTGGGTGCGCCGATCGTGCCGGGCTTGCCGTCGTCGGTGGGTACCGAGGTGATATGACAAACGACGCCCGCGCCGTGATCGAGCGGCTCCTGCAGGCGCTGCTCGGCATGGTGATAGATGATCGACGAGCCCAGCGGATACAGATCGAGCGTGACCGTACCGTTGTGGATCTCGCATTCGTGACCGCTGATCACGTCACTCGCGCATTCGCCGAGCGCCGGAATCGTCACGCGGTGCGAATTGCGCAGGCTGCGGTTGATGATAACCGTCGCGGACTCGCCATTCTTGCCCGTGCGGTTGTAGGCCAGCACCTCGTCGTTGAGCGCGAAGGCCTTGATCTCGCCGTCGATCATAAACGGCAGTGCGCGGCGTACCGCAGAGGCGTTTTTGACAATAGCCAGCGTATCGAAGTCGTGCAGTTGGTCCTTGGTCGGCAGGGTGCGGCGGTTGCCCGGATCGGTAAGGCCCTCCAGGCCGTATTCGTCGCCGTAGTAAATTGAAGGCACGCCGGGGAAGGTCATCTGCATAAGCGTTGCAAGCCAAAAACGGCTCTTGGCCAGGCCCATCGAGTTCTCGTCCAGACGCCACTTGCTGTGCTCGCACTCGGGCAGCTGCGACTCGTCGGGGCCGCCGCCGAGTACCGAGATGATACGCGGGCGGTCGTGGCTCGAAAGCAGATTGAGCGCGCAGGACAATGCCTCGCTCGGGTAGTTCTCGCGCAGGGTCTCGATATCCTCGGCGGCCTCGTAGGCGTTCTTGTAGCCCATCAAAAAGCCGATGACCACGTCGCGGAAGGGGTAATCCATAGCAGAGTCCAGCTCGGATCCCTGCAGGTAGCGGCGCAGATGGCCGTAGCTAATCTTGTTAGAGGCGTCTTCCCAGACTTCGCCGAGCAACAGTGCGTCAGGCTTCTCGGCGAGCACGGCCTTTTTTATCTCGGCCAGGAAGTCGTCGGAAAGCTCGTCGGCCACGTCCAGGCGCCAGCCATGAGCGCCGGCACGTAGCCATTTACGGATCACGCCGTCCTTGCCCAGGAGCCGCTCGCGTACCAGCTCGGAGCTCTCATTGATGGCGGGCATGTTGCCCACGCCCCACCAGCAGTCATACGAGCCGTCCTCGTGGAAATAAAACGCATCGCGCCACGGCGAATCCTCGCTCTGCCAGGCGCCCACGCCGGGGTAGTTGCCGTAGCGGTTGAAATAGATCGAGTCATCGCCCGTATGGTTAAAGACGCCGTCCAGGATGATGGAGATGCCCAGCTTCTCGGCTGCCTGGCACAGCTCGGTAAAGTCCTGCTCGGTGCCCAGGATCGGGTCGATCTTGGTGTAGTCGGCCGTGTCGTAGCGGTGGTTGCTCGCGGCCTCAAAGATGGGGTTGAGGTAAATGGCCGTGAAGCCCAGCTCCGCGATGCGGGGCAGGTCATTTTGGATACCCTTGAGCGAGCCACCGTAAAAATCCCAGGTCTTGATGGAGCCGTCTTCGGCACGCTTGTACTCGGGCGGTTCATTCCAGTCCTCGACCATGCGGCGCTGGATTCCGTTGCGAGGCTTTTCGACTTCGGTCTGCGTGCGCTCGCGCCAGTTTTCGTCGCGTGCATAGCGGTCGGGGAAGATCTGGTAAACCATGCCACGCTCGTACCACTCGGGACGAACTTCGCGGTGCTTGTAGACGGTAATCTGGAAGGACGGGACCTCGGCGTAGTCGTAGGTTACGCCCTCGCCGCCGGTGCGGCCTTGCGGCGCGCCCAAGCGAACCTCGGGTTGGCCCTCGATATTGCATATAAAGCTGTACCAGATAAGACAGGGCTCGGTGCACTCAAGCTCTACGGTAAATATGCCGTCGCCCTCGTGCGTCATGGGATACAGAGACTCACCGATTTCATCGATCCAGGTGCGCAGCGTAAGCGTTGCCTGGTTGGGATCGGCATCCTCCAAAATCACCGAGAGTGCAACGGAAGTTCCAGTGGTCACAGCGCCAAACGGAGTGCGAAACTGCGGCAGACGGCTGTTGTGAATCAATCTCATAGTACGGTCCAGTTCTATACAATCATGGCCAGCGGGCCATGGGCTTAACGCACAATACTTAAGTATATCGTTGCACTTTAGTTGTATAAACTACAGCCGCTCATTATCGGCGAACGGTTGTCCTAGAAAATCGTTTTACCATCCACATTATCGCGATACTCGAAAACGCCTATGTAGATAGTATTTGTAGCCAAACAAAACAGCTCCGGTTTACTACGACGAATTGAATGATCTCAACCACAGTCATTTTAGTGATATTAAAACTGCAGGTAGAAGCGTTGCCAATTTCGATGATTACTCGCCGTGGTCGGCCGGAGCCATTTTGTCGTAGTAAACCGGCCCTCTTTTTAATGCGGGGTTCAACCAAGAAGAGGGCGCCTGCTTGGGGCGCCCTCTTTTGCGTTGAGGATTAAGTTTTAATCGTCAGGATTAGCGGCGCTTGCGGGTGGCAGTTGCCTTGCGGACGGAGGTCTTCTTGGTCGGAGCCTTTTCCTCGGCCGGAGTGGCGGGGGAGACCGGAGTCTCCTTGGCAGGCTCGGGCTTAGCCTCTGCCTTCGGTGCGGCCTTGACCTCAGCGGCCTTCGGCGTCGGCTTGGCCTTTACCTCGGCCTTGGGCTCCTCTTTGGCAGCAGCGGGCTTAGTCTCTGCTTTGGGAGTTGCGGTCTTTGCCATGGTCTTCTTGGCTGTCGTCGTGCGCTTGCGCGAGGTGGTCTTGGCGGCAGGCTTGGCCTCGACGGTTGCCTCCGCCTTGGACTCGGCAGGCGTCTCCTCGACCTTGGCGGCCGGCTTTGCGGCAGCCTTCGTTGCAGTGGCCTTGGTAGCTGTAGCTTTCTTGGTGGCAGGGGTCTTGGTTGTGCTCTTGGACGCGGTCGTCTTCTTGGCGGCGGTCTTGGCCGGAGCCTTTGCCGCGGGCTTAACCTCGGCTGCAGCGGTCTCGGCCTTTACCTCGGGAACGACCTCGGCCTCGGCGGCCTTCTTGACAGCTGCGGTGGTGCGCTTGCGCGTGGTCGCTGCCTTGGCGGTAGTTGCCTTGGCAGTGGTGGTCTTGCTCGCAGCGGCCTTTGTTGTCGTGGCCTTTTTAGTCGTCGTCTTACGAGTCGTGGTCTTCTTTGCCGCAGGCTTCGCAGCCGGCTTCTCCTCAGCCTTGGGCTCCTCAGCAGCAGCGGGCGCCTCAACAACCGACTCGGCCTTGGGCTCGGGCTCGGCCTCAACTTTCTCAGCCACAACCACAGGCTCGTCGACAACAGCCGCCGGCCGCTCAATCTCCGGATGCATAAAGAAATACAGGTCCAGATACTTGTCGGCCGAGCGCGTCCAGCTAAAGTCCTGGCTCATGGCCTGCGTTACCAGCTGGTTCCAGGCGTCGCGGTTATCCCAGAACAGACGCGCCGCGCGGAACACGGCGTCACCCATCTCGTCGCCGTTAAAGTTACTAAACGAGAAGCCCGTACCCTCGCCGGTAAACTCGTTGTACGGGATCACAGTGTCCTTCAGGCCACCGGTCTCGCGCACGATGGGCAGGGTACCGTAGCGCATGGCGATGATCTGCGACAGGCCGCAGGGCTCAAACTTCGAAGGCATTAGGAACATGTCGGCGGCGGCATACATGCGCTGCGACAGCGCGGGATCGAACTCGATGCGCGCGGCCATGGTGCCGGGGTACTTGTCCTGGAAGTAGCGCAGGCCGTCCTCGTAGTCCCGGTCGCCGGTGCCCAGCACCGCCACCTGCACGCCGCCGGCCAGAATGCGGTCGAGCGCGTACATGACCAGGTCCATGCCCTTTTGGCGCGTCAGGCGCGTGACCATCACCATGAGCGGGCGGTCGTCGCGAACCTCGAGCCCCAGCTCTTCCTGCAGCTTGGCCTTGCACACGGCCTTGCCGGAGCGGTCTTCAACCGTGTAGTTGGCGGCAATGCGCTTGTCGGTCGCCGGGTCAAAGCCTGTCACATCAATGCCATTAAGGATGCCCTGCAGCGCGTACGAACGCTCGCGCAGCACGCCATCCAGGCCCTCGCCAAACTCGGGCGTCTGGATCTCGTTGGCATAGGTGGGGCTCACCGTGGTGATGGCGTCGGCATAGCGCAGGGCGCCCAGCATGTAGTTGATGCTGCAGGCGTCGCAACGCAGCTGCGAGGCGGCCGCCGGAATGTGCGCCAAACCCAGGATGTCCTCCATCACGGTGTCGCTAAACTGGCCCTGGAACGCCACGTTGTGGATCGAGAACACGGTCTTGACGCGGTCATACAGCGGCAGGCCCTGGTAAAACTCGCGCAAGAACACGGGCGCCAGTGCCGTCTGCCAGTCATTGCAGTGCAGGATGTCACACTCAAAACCGGCCGGCAGGTGCTGCAGACTCTCGGTGATGGCCTTGGAGAAAAACGCGAAGCGCTCGCCGTCATCAAAGAAGCCGTACGGATAGTCGCGCGCAAAGTAGCGCTCGTTGTCGATGAACATATAGGTGACGCCGTCGTGCTCGAGCTTCTCGAGCCCGCAGTACTCGTTGCGCCAGCCCAGGCTCACGTAAAAGTCGGAGAAGTGCTCCATCTGCGCCTTGTACTCGTCCTTGATGGTGGCGTACTTGGGCACCATCACGATGACCTCGGCGCCGGCGCGCACAAGCGCTGCAGGCAGCGAGCCCGCCACGTCGCCCAGGCCGCCGGTCTTCACAAACGGTGCGCACTCGGCCGAGGCAAACACGATCTGCATCTTTTTGCTGGAATCAGCCATATTGTCTCCCATGTTGCAATTCGAGAATAGCCGCCTGGCACAAACCGGGCGGCTATTCTACATGTTACGAGCGATGTTGCGGTGCCAACGTTAACGTACGATGGTGGTGTCGGAAGTTAACGGAGCCTTGCCCAGCACCAGGATGTTCTCGGGCGTGCCGCGAAGCTCGGTGTTGGTGGGAACCACGTTGTTTTTGTCCAGAATGGCATTCTCAACACGGGCGCCGCTCTTGATGATGCAGCTCTGGTTGATGATCGAGTTGGTCACCGATGCGCCTTCCTCAACCACGACGCCGCGCGACAGGATCGAATTGCGCACGGTGCCCTTGATGATGCAGCCGGCCGAGATGATCGAGTTGCAGGCGTGGCTGCCGGTCGCATAGCGCGAAGGCGGAACGTCGTGGGCCTTGGTCAGGATCGGGCGCTCGGGGTCAAAGAGCTGGTCGGCCACAGTCTGGTCGAGCAGGTCCATGCTGCGGCGATACAGCGACTTCTCGCTAAACACGCCCACGACCTCGCCCTTGTACTCGTAGCTGCACACGTCGATGTTGCCAAAGTCGCCCTGGAGAGCCTCGAGCAGGTCCAGATAGTCGGCGGCCTGGTAATGGTCGATAATCTCGAGCAGCGTCTCGCGGTTGACGATGCAGCAGTCCATGGACGCGTTGTCGCCGTACACGACGCCGGCGCTCACGCCCGTCAGGCGGCCGTTCTCGTTAATCTCGAGCTTGGTCTCGTCATCGACGTTGCGCGTGGCCTTGCAGTACACTACGGTCATCTGGGCGCCGGAGTTCTCGTGCGCCTCGATGATGGTGTTGAGGTCCATGTTAAAGATGATGTTGGTGCCCATCATCACGACATAGGGCTTCTCCGAGCGCTGGAACAGCGTCTTGTTGGAGATGATGTCGCGCAGCAGGAAACGCATGCCGCCCTTGGTGGTGCCATACGCGTTGCCGGGCACCATGAACAGGCCGCCCTTCTTGCGGTCCAGGCCCCAGTCCTTGCCAGAACCCACGTGGTCGATCAGCGAGCGGTAGTTGCCCGGCATGACGACGCCGACGGTCTTAATGCCGGCATTCATCATGTTGGACAGCGGAAAGTCGATCAGGCGGTAGCGGCCCAAAAACGGAACGGACGCGATGGGGCGGTCCTTGAGCAGGACGCTGCCGTAGGTCGAAGAGTAGTTAGCGGTGATGTAACCGATGGCCTTGCGATTGATCATCGGATCATTCCCCCTTCCCGATAACGACGTCATTTCCAACGACGGCCGTATCCTTGGTGGTATCGACAGAGCCGAGCTTCACGCCCTCTTCGACCGTGGAGTTCTCGCCCAAAATAGCGCGGCAGATGTGCGCGCCGCTCTTAACGTGCGCACCCGGCAGCAGCACGGAGTCCTCGACCACGGCGCGCTCCTCGATGATGACATCGGTCGAAAGGATCGAGTGGCGAGCGGTGCCGTAGATCTTGCAGCCGTTGGAGACCAGACAGTCGTCCAGGCGGCCGTCCGGACCAATGTAGTGAGGCGGACGCGTGGTGATGTTGGACATGATGGGGAAGTTCTTGTCAAACAGATCGAACTCGGGGTTGTTGCCTAGCAGGTCCATCGAGGTCTCGTGGAAGCTGGCGATGGTGCCGACGTCCTTCCAAAAGCCGTGGAACTCGTAGCTGTACAGGCGCTTGTTCTCGCCGAGCAGCTTGGGGATGATGTCCTTGCCAAAGTCGTGGCTCGAGCGCTGGTCCAGAGCGTCCTCCTCGAGCGCCTCGATCAGCACGTCGGCCGAGAAGATGTAGATGCCCATGGACGCGAGGTTCGAATCGGGCTTCTCGGGCTTCTCGGTGAACTTGGTGATGCGGCCGTCCTCGGGGTCGGTGGTCAGGATGCCAAAGCGGCTGGCCTCCTCCCACGGCACGGGCATAACGCTCACCGTGAGGTCGGCGTTGTTCTCAATGTGCGTCTTGAGCATCTTGCGGTAGTCCATGCGATACAGGTGATCGCCCGAAAGAATCAGGACGTACTTGGGGTCGTTGGCCTTGATGTAGTCGAGGTTCTGCGTAATGGCGTCGGCCGTGCCCGCATACCAGGCGCCGCCGGTCTGCGTCTCGTACGGCGGCAGGATCGACACGCCGCCGTCGCGGCTGTCCAGATCCCACGCCTCGCCGGAGCCCACGTAGGCATGCAGCAGGTAGGGACGGTACTGCGTCAGAACGCCCACCGTGTCGATGCCCGAGTTGGAGCAGTTGGACAGCGAAAAGTCGATAATGCGGAACTTGCCACCAAAGCTAACCGCCGGCTTGGCGATCTTTTGGGTGAGTGCCCCCAATCGGCTGCCCTGTCCTCCTGCGAGGAGCATCGCGATGCATTCTTTCTTACTCATCGATTTCTCCTTCTGTCATCGATGTTCCTAAACCCATTAGCGACGGGCGCGGCGCTCGGTCGCGCCCGTCGAATAATGCCGTGCTGCAAAGGGAGCTCGCGCGCTTTATGCGTGCCAGATCTCGTCGCGATACTCGCGAATGGTACGGTCGCTCGAGAACCAGCCGGAGGAGGCGGTGTTGAGCAGGGCCTTGCGGTTCCAGTTCTCCTGGTCGCCGTAGCTGCCCGTGAGGTTCTCCCATGCATCCACGTAGCTACGGAAGTCAGCCATGACTAGGTCGGGGTCGTTGTTGTTCATGAGCTCGTTGTAGATGCTCTCGAAGTTGCCCGAAAGACCCGCAAACGTGTTGTCCTTGAGCTCGTCCATCACGCGGCCCAGACGCTCGCGGTCGCCGTTGAGGGTATCCCACGCAAAGTAGCTGTTGGATGCCCAGAGCTTCTCGACCTCGGGGGCGGTCAGGCCAAAGATGGCCTCGTTTTCGCGGCCGGCCAGGTCGGCGATCTCGATGTTGGCGCCGTCGAGGGTACCCAGCGTAATGGCGCCGTTCATCATGAGCTTCATGTTGGACGTGCCCGAGGCCTCTTTGCCGGCCGTGGAGATCTGCTCCGAGATCTCGGCAGCGGGGTAGATGAGCTGGGCGTTGCTCACACGGAAGTTGGGGATAAAGCAGACCTTCATGACCTCGTTGACGCGGGCATCGTTGTTGATGACGTCGGCAACGGAGTTAATGAGGCGGATGGTCTCCTTGGCAAAGGTGTAGCTCGAGGCAGCCTTGCCACTAAAGATAAAGGTCGTCGGCGTCACGTGGAAGTTGGGATCGGCAATGCGACGGTTGTAGATGTCCATCACCTTCATGATGTTCATGAGCTGGCGCTTGTAGGCATGGAAGCGCTTTACCTGGACATCGAAGACGGTGTTGGGGTCAATGACCAGACCGGTCTCGGCCTTGACGTAGGCGGCAAGGCGCTCCTTGTTAGCGCGCTTGGAGGCACCTACGGCCTTCAAGAACTCGGTGTCGTCCTTAAACTCCTTGAGTTTCTCAAGCTCAAAGGCGTCCTTGAGCCAGCCGTCGCCAATGGCCTCGGTCACAAGCTTGGCGTAGGTGGGGTTGGCCTCGGCAAAGAAGCGACGGTGCGAGATGCCGTTGGTCTTGTTGTTAAACTTCTCGGGCGTCAAGGCATAGAAGTCCTTGAGCACGATGTTCTTGATGATGTCGGAGTGGATCTTGGCCACGCCGTTAACGCTATGGCTGCAGATCACGGACAGGTTGGCCATGCGAATCTCGCCGTCCCACAGGATGGCGGTCTGGCGCAGACGCTCCTGCCAGCCCTCCTGCGAGGTGTCGAACGACTCGTGCCAACGACGGCTGATCTCGTCGATGATCTGGTACACGCGGGGGAGGAGCTTAGAGAACGTGCCGATGGGCCACTTCTCCAAGGCCTCGGGCAGGATGGTGTGGTTGGTGTAGCTCACGACCTGCGTCACGATGTTCCAGGCGTCATCCCACTCAAGCTTCTTCTCGTCGATGAGGATACGCATGAGCTCGGGGCCGCACATGGCGGGGTGGGTATCGTTGGTGTGGATGGCCACAAACTGCGGCAGCAGCTCCCAGTTCGCGCCGTGCTCCTTCTCAAAGGTGTCGAGCAGGCTGTAGATACCGGCCGAGACAAACAGGTACTCCTGCTTCAGGCGCAGCAGACGGCCGTGCTCGCCGGCGTCGTTGGGGTAGAGGATGGCGCTGATGGCCTCGGCCTCAGCGCGCTCGGCATCGGCCAGAGCATAGTCGCCGCGGTTGAAGGCCTCCAGATCAAAGTGCTCCTCGACCGGCTCGGCGGCCCAGACGCGCAGCTTGTTGACGGTCTCGCCGGCATAGCCCACGACGGGGATGTCATAAGGGACAGCCAGGATGTCCTGCGTGTCCACCGTGCGGTAGAACGTGCGGCCGTTCTCCTCAAAGCCCTCAACATGGCCACCAAACTTGATGGTCACGGCCTTGTCCTGACGACGGACCTCCCAGGGATAGCCGTGGGTGAGCCACTCGTCGGTGGCCTCGACCTGGCTGCCGTTGACAATCTCCTGCTTAAACAGGCCGTAGCGGTAGCGCATGCCGTTGCCGTAGCCGGCAATGCCCTCGGCTGCCATGGAATCCAGGAAGCACGCGGCCAGACGACCCAGGCCACCGTTGCCCAGGGCCGGATCGGGCTCCTGGTTCTCGATGACGGACAGGTCAAAGCCCATGTCGTCGAGCGCCTCGGCGACCATGTCGCGCACGCCAAAGTTGAGCAGGTAGTTGTCGAGCAGGCGGCCGATCAAAAACTCGATCGAGAAGTAGTACACGCGCTTTTTGCCCTCGGCGGTGACGCGGGCGTCACTCTTGGTGGCAACGGTGCGCGCCTTCTCGGCCACGAGCTTGGCCAGGGCGTTAAAGCGGTCGAGGTCGCTGGCGGCCTCGACGCTCTTACCGCTGATGCTCATGACGGCATCGCGATAGAGCTCGGTAAACTCCTGCTTGTTGTCGAAGATCTTATTCATACGTTCCTTTCCCCCGGGGATGTTTCTCCCGGAACGGTTATGACTTGTATCCTACGCCTCGTCGGGGCGGGTAATTACAGCTGTAACGGTTTTGTTACTCATCCTTGGCAGACGGCTTAACAGAAGCAGACTTGGCCTTGGTAGCGGCCTTTTTGGCAGCCGGTTTCTTGGCTGCGGCCTTAGCAGCGGGCTTTGCGGCAGCCTTGGCCTTGGCCTTGGTCGCCGTGGCCTTCGCCTTAGCCGGAGCCTTCTTGGCAGCCGCAGGCTTAGGCTTCACCGAGGACGTGCGCTTCTTGGGCGCAGCCTTGGGCTCCTCGACCATCGACGGCTTATAGCTGCTGGGACCGCGGCGCTTAAGCACCACGCCTGCCAGGCCAGGCACCTTAATCTCAATAGAGTCCATCTGCCCGTTCCAGGGATAGGGCTCGCTCGAGCAGGTGTAGGGCTCCTTGCCGGCATAGCCGCTGCCGCCAAACTCGGGACGGTCGGAGTCAAAGATGACCTCCCAGTCGCCCTCGCGCGGCACGCCCACGCGGAAGCTCTCGTAGCTCGCTGGGTCAAAGTTGATCAGAATCACCAGGTCGTCATCTACATCCTCGCCCTGGCGCACAAAGCTCACGATGGACTGCTTGGAGTTGTCCGCATCGATCCAGGTAAAGCCGTCGTCGGTGTAGCCGCGCTCGTACAGGGCGGGCTCGGCGGTGTACAGGTGGTTGAGCGCCTTGATGAACGCCTGATGATGACGGTGAGTCTCGTACTCCTCGGTCAGGAACCACTGGATGGACTCGTAGTAGCGCCACTCAATAAACTGGCCAATCTCGTTGCCCATAAAGTTGAGCTTGGCGCCGGGGTGCGTCATTTGATAGAAAGCCAGCGTGCGCAGGCCGGCAAACTGACGCCACCAGTCGCCCGGCATACGGCCGATCAGCGAGCATTTACCGTGCACGACCTCGTCGTGGCTCAGCGGGCAAATGAAGTTCTCGGTAAAGGCGTACATGATGGAGAACGTGAGCAGCCCGTGGTTGCCGGGGCGCCACGGAAAATCGGTCTGCATGTAGTGAAGGGTGTCGTTCATCCAGCCCATGTCCCACTTGTAGTGGAAGCCCAGGCCGCCGTCCTGCGGCGGGTAGGTCACGAGCGGCCACGCGGTGGACTCCTCAGCCATCATCATCACGTCAGGGAAGTGGGCCTCCACGGCGCAGTTGACCTGGCGGATAAACGCGCTGGCGTCCAGGTCCTCCTCGGTACCGTACTTGTTGAACTTCTTTTGGCCGGGATCGTCGATGCCAAAGTTGAGGTACAGCATGCTGGACACGCCGTCCATGCGAATGCCGTCCACGTGGAAGTTCTCGAGCCAGTACAGCACGTTGGAGACCAGGAAGGAGCGGACCTCGCCGCGGGCGAAGTCGAACTTGTGCGTGCCCCAGTTGGGGTGAATCTCATGCTCAAACAGCATGTGACCGTTAAAGGTGGCAAGGCCGTGGGAGTCGGCGCAAAAACCGCCGGGCACCCAGTCCATGATCACGCCAATGCCCGCCTTGTGACACGCATCGATAAAGTGCATGAGCTGCTGCGGGTCGCCATAGCGCGACGTGGCGGCATAGTAGCCGGTCGTCTGGTAGCCCCAGGAGCCATCGAAGGGATGCTCCATAAGCGGCATGACCTCGATATGCGTGTAGCCCATGTCGTGCACGTAGTCCACGAGCTCGACCGACAGGTCGTCGTAGGTGTAGAACTCGCCGCGCTGCGCGGGGAAGGGGTCCATGGGACCGGGGTAGTTGCCGTACTCGTCCGGCTCGCCCTGTGGCGCGTCGCCGTGGCGCTTCCACGAGCCAATATGCACCTCGTAGATGTTAAGGGGCTGCGACATGTGGTTATGACTGGCGCGGCGCTTGAGCCATGCGGCGTCGTTCCACTTGTAGCCATCGAGGGTCCACAGCACGCTTGCCGTTCCCGGAGGGCACTCGGCCTTGAAGGCGTACGGATCGGCCTTGTAGAGCTTCTCGCCCTCGTTGGTCTCAATGAGATACTTATAGAGCTGACCTTGTTCTGCGCCAGGAATAAAGCCTTCCCAAATAGCGCTCGTATGCACGGGCACCAGAGGGTTGGCTTCCTCATTCCAGTCGTTAAATTCGCCAATGACATGGACGCTCTTTACGTCGGGCGCCCAAACGCAAAAGCGCCAACCGCGCGTACGGTTCTGCGTGTCGGGGTGCGCGCCCATCTTTTCCCAGCTGCGCTCCCACATGCCAATGCCAAACAGGTAGACATCGTCCTTAGAGAGCTCCGGTGCGTGCGGGGCGGCTTTACGGGTAGCAGGCTTTTTGGTTGCTGGCTTTAGCTTTGTATCGCTCACGTTTGATCCCATCATGACGCGGCAGCGTGTTGCCTTGGTGACTAGATGCGAAAGGTCCAAGGCTGCACGAATCGAGGGGACGGCGATAGTTCTATGATTCGTTCCACCTCGCGTGCTCGGTGGAACTTTCGGCACGAAATACGATAACACCTGTTCGTTACTTTTATGGAGAAAAGTGGATTTGCGGCGGTGTTTAATCGGCGAGCGCCATGTTTAGACCACTGGCAGAATTGCGATGGTAAAACTCTTGACAGTTTTACCAATTAGGGTTTCAAGATTGTTAGTTTGACGTTTGGTAAAACGTTTTTAGCAGGTTGTTTACCATTTGACATCGAAAGGTATGTTTATGTCCCAGACCGCCGCCCACAATGTCGCTTTTATTTTCGATTGCGACGGCACGCTGGTAAATAGCACCCCCGTTTGGGCCCATGCCCAGCCCGAGTTATTGCACCGCCACGGTGTTGACGTCACGGTCGACGATTTTGCCCAGTTTGAGCATTTGTCGCTCGAGGACGAGTGCCAGGCCTACCACGACACATGGGGCATTGGAGCGAACGGCGAGGAGCTGTATCGCGAGCTGAGCGACATCCTGATCGATGGCTACTCCAAGGTGCCACCGCGCGAGGGGCTCTTGGCATTTTTGGAGCAGGCGAAGGCGGCGGGAATTTCCATGTGTGTGGCTACGTCCACGCCGGCCGAGTTGGTGCAGTCCGCGCTCGCTGGTGCCGGGCTCGACGCTTACATGGAGTTTGTTACCACGACGGGCGAGGCGGGACGCTCCAAACAGTTCCCCGATGTGTACGAGCTGGCGCTGCGCCGCCTAGAGGAGCGCCACGGGCACAAGTTTGAGCGCGCGTGGGTGTTTGAGGACGCCGTCTTTGGCCTAAAGAGCTCTGGGGTCGCAGGCTTTAAGCGCGTTGGCATCTATGACCCGCACGGCCGCATGAAGCGCGACGATGTGCGCGCCAACTGCGATATCTTTATCGACAGCTACGAGGACCTGGACTTGGCCCGCGTGCTTTCGTTTGAGGGCTAGGCGAGGGCTGTGGCTTGCAAGGTATTAGTGGTCTGCGGCTCGCCCGTGGTGGCGAGCGCGGATCTGTTGCGTAGGCTAGCAGGGGAGTGCGATTACGTTGTTGCCGTGGACCGCGGCCTGGATGCCCTTCTGGGTGCGGGACTAAGCTGCGACGTGTATGTGGGGGATGCCGACACGGTAAGTGACGCGGGTCGTGCGTTGGTCGATGCCGCCACCGACTTTGAAGTTGAGCGTCACGACCCCTACAAAGACTATACCGACCTGGCGCTGGCGCTCGATTCCGTCCGACGCCGCTGGCCAGGTGCCGAAGTGGTTGCGACCTGCGCCACGGGCGGCCGCCCTGATATGGCCCTAAGCGTCCTAGGCTTACTAGCCAACTACAAAGACGCCCCCGTCTGGATTGCCGAGGACGAGATCACGGCCCGCATTCTGCATGAAGGCGAATCGTGGACCATCGAGGGCGTCGTGGACAAGACGTTCTCTATCATTGCTATAGCCCCTGGGACGGTGGTAAGCGAACGCGGCCTAGAGTGGGAGCTAGATCACGCTTCGTTAGGTCTACTAACCGACACGGGCATCAGCAACGTCGTCAGGGGTACGGCCAAGATCCAAGTCCACCAAGGTGTTGCGATCGGTTATTTGCTGGCGTGAGGGTTTTATCGGGACGGGGCTGAATTGGATAATTTTGGCAAAGCCAAAAAGGGTATATACAATCAGTGGTTGGAAGTTGTTAAACGATCGGTTTGTTTCCGTAAACGGGATTCTGTTTAATCCAACCACTTATCTAACAACCCGCTCATATGCAAATCCAACCACGTGCTTAACAACTTTACTTTTTGATTAAAGGCCTGAAGTCCACCACGCCTTGGCGGGAAAGTCCTTGCCCCGTCGAGTATTCTCGATCGCGCTCGGGGTCTTCCTCGACGAATTTGCACACACCCTTTGCTATGAGAGAGATGAGCCCTTCAAGCTTGATGACGCAATCGAACTCGCAGTCCTGTTGGCTTCCATGTCCGATTCCTTTATGCCCATAACTCGCGATTATCCCGCGCGCATCGCCCTGTACGCAAACCCCGATGGCTTTGTAGGGGCTATAGTCTTCGCCCCTTCCCTCGATGACCGACGACCCCGCATGGATCACCGCGCAGCGAAGCTGATAGAGATCCGATGCCGTAAAGATGCCTCGCTTCTCTATCGTCTCAAACTCCTCTTTTATCTCATCTGGGCGCTTCTCGCCCTTGCGCGCATTGGTCATTTTTCTCCCATCGTTCGGGAGCCCCAGGTACTCCTCGCACCATTTCCGGTAATCCGTCCCGTCGATGTTTGCGCATACGTCTGGGATGGTCACTACGAGAGTCAAAGCGGCGAGCAGCAGCCCTGCGTCGAAGGCGTTTTCGCACTCTTCCACAAGCCTGCTGGGCGTACGGCAGACGACGGCGGGGAACCCGTATTCGTTGTCGCTGCATTTTAAACACGTAGAGGGCATGGGCTCCCAATCGGCAATTGCTGTCATGCTCATAACACCTCGCCCGTTTCTGTGTCGATTCTCGGACCTGTCCTCGGTTCGATGAACTCATCCACCATCTCGTCGTCGCGGTCGCGCTCGGTCACGAAGAGCTGTCCCGGGACGTCGATGCGTGGGTCAATCGTTAGGCTGCTGCTCGCGATGTTGCGATCGAGATGCGGCTCAGCAGTCCCAGTAGTGTAGGCGGGGCGTAGCACTTCGCGCACGTAGTTGACGATACCCAAAATCTCGTTCACGTAGTCGAACGCGAACTTCTCGGCCATGGTCGGTCCTCCCAGGCAAAGACGATTTCAACCAGAGATTCTACAACTGCAATGAGTTGCTCCGCTTTAAATCCAACCATTGACTCAACAAAATGGTAGGAGACATTCTTCAACCAGAAAACTAATAAACCCAACAAGTTATTTTCTTACCCGCCAAAAATAGCTAATTCAGTCCCATTCCAGGAAAACCCGTAAGATAAGACAATCAATCAAAATTCCCCCTTGCATCAAGCAAAACATTCCCCTATAGTATCTCCTCGTCACGGGGGCGTAGCTCAGCTGGGAGAGCGCTTGACTGGCAGTCAAGAGGTCAGGGGTTCGATCCCCCTCGTCTCCACCATCGTGAATGCAAAGGCCTTCGGAATTCCGAAGGCCTTTTTTCATGCCAAAACACCACGCGCTGCAAACCCCACCTACGCCAACAAAAAGTTGCACAATTTATTTCCCATGTCTGTACATAGTTTGTTGGACAAACGCAATTACCAGTACGCCTCGCTGGTCAATTCGGGCTTCAGGAGCATCCATAACCTTCGCTAGCACCCCAATATCCTGCACCAATGTGAACAACATCCCAAAACAACCCCCTTGAACACTAAATGAACGATATGTTGTCCACCACAAGCCAAATCAGTTTCGCTACCAGCTTGTGCTAGGATACCTAACGTTACATGAGTTCAACTGTGCTCACGGCTCCAGCAAGCCACAAAGCGCAGGGTCGATCAGCATCCGGCCGTAACGGCGGTGCCAGAAACACCACGAGCTCCAATAAAGAAGTCATGCACGTTCTTATTTGTATTGATGTAATTCAAAGATGCATTTAATAGCTTGCGTGTCGAAGCGTAGTAGTTTTCAGCTGTTTGCGTGCGGTCCAGTTTTGTTCCCGCTTGACTGGTTCGCACGCAGCCAGCTGGAGTCGCGGTCTTTTTGCGATACACGGCCGCGACTCTAGTAACTGCACTCATACATACCGTTCACGGTGGGGCAGAGCCACGTGCTTGTCTAACTGGGCTCAGGGTTTGAATATGGAGCGCCTTCGCGCACAAGCGCCCTGGCGAAGCCATACCCAAACCCCGCGAGCCACACGTAAGACAGCAAGGGGGTGGTGCTTGTGTGGTATGTAATCCAGGTCATTAACGGTCGCGAAGACGTAATGCGCGAGCGCATCGAGCACATGGTGCCGGCGAGCGCCATGCAGGAGCTCTTTTATCCCCAATTTCAAACCGAGATTAAAGTGCACGGCGAATGGGTCAATACGACCAAGCCGCTCTTTCCCGGTTATCTTATCTGCGACACGGCAGATCCCCGCACCGTGCAACAGTATCTGCTGCGCATGGACGACTTTGCCCGGGTGCTTTCCCAGGACGGTCAGTTTGTGCCGCTGGCAAAAGAAGAGGTCCAGCTTATTGGCAGCTTTACGCATAGGGGAGACCGCGTAGTGCCCATGAGCGAGGCCCTAAAAGACGGTGACCAGGTTGTAGTGACGGCAGGTCCGCTGCTGGGCCACGAAGGCCTTATCAAAACCATTAACAGACGCAAGAGCACTGCTTATTTGGAGCTCGACCTGTGCGGCCGACGCGTGACTACGCGCGTTGGCCTTGCCGTGCTTTCAGCCGAGCAGCGCGTAAAGCGAAACCTTAAAAAGGCGATCGCCTAGCTGAAGGCGACTGCCGTACAGAACAGGGAGGATCCTCGGGGGCGGGGATAACGGGATCAATAGGGAAGAGAAGAGCGAATCTTGAACACCGAATCTAAGCGCAAAGCAAAAGGGAAGCTGAGCGCCTTTGAACCGTATGCGTTGATGGCGTATGACATTGCTGCAACTTTTATTGCCGTGTTTGTTGCATCGTGGGGAACGCAGCATTGGGCGACACTCAGCGGAGCAGCCGGCACATGTCCGGCTATTCTTGTGCTTGCGCTTGTTAACGTTGTCGTCTTTTGGTTCTTCCATATGTATAGCAGTTTGTGGCGCTATGCGAGCATTTCTGAGGCTGGACGTATTGTTGCCGCCGTGACGGTGGGCTCAGTTATTGGCGACATTATCTTTAGCGTGTTATTTGGCAAGGGTATGACCCTTCGTGAGGACGTTATGTCATGGGCTATCGTCCTCATTATTTGCGGTGGCGGCCGCTTTGCTATTCGCGCCATTTATGGTAGCCAGCTCTGGCGCTTTAAAAGCAATTCCGATGCGCATCTCCCGCGTACGCTCATCGTAGGAGCAGGGGAGACCGGCTCTCTTTCCATCAAACGTATGCTCAACGGAGATCCCGATATGATCGGTGATCCGGTTGCCGTTGTTGACGATGATCCCAATAAGCAAAATCAGCGTATTCATGACGTTAAGGTCTGCGGTACTTGCGCCGATATCCCTACTATTGCGCACGATTGTGAGGCTGAACAGATTGTCGTGGCAATTCCGAGTGCCACGCATGAAGAGCGTCAGCGTATCTATGACCTGTGCATGAAGACGGGTCTTAGGGTCCTCACGCTCCCCAATGTCCGCGATATTCCGCAGGATGGTGTAGGCAGGGTTGCCCTTCGTGAGGTCGAGATCAGCGACTTGCTTTCTCGCGAGGAGAAGTCGCTTGACCTTAACCAGATGGGCTACGTTACCGGAAAGCGCATTTTGGTCACGGGCGGCGGCGGATCTATTGGCTCAGAGCTTGTACGTCAGCTGCTTCCGGCAAAGCCGGCGCAAATCGTGTTGTTCGACATTTACGAGAACACTACCTACGAGCTGTATCACGACATCATCAAGACCGCTCATGATCAAGGCACCGATATTCAAGTCTATATTGGCTCCATTACGCATCTCCCAGCGATTACCAGGGTCTTTGAGAAGTACCATCCTCAAGTTGTTTTCCACGCTGCAGCCCACAAGCACGTTCCTCTTATGGAACACAACGCCCGCGAGGCAATCGAGAATAACGTCTTTGGCACGCTCAATGTTGTACGCCTTGCCGATAAGTACCAGTGCAGCCACTATGTGCAGATTTCTACCGATAAGGCCGTTAATCCCACGAACGTAATGGGTGCCACCAAGCGTATGGACGAGATGATCGTTCAGTATTATGCGGCAAACAGCAAGACCATTTTTACGGCTGTTCGCTTTGGCAATGTTCTGGGTAGTCATGGATCGGTCATCCCGCTGTTTAAGCGTCAGCTTCGCGAGGGTGGCCCTATCACCATTACGCACAAGGACATTACGCGTTACTTCATGACTATCCCGGAGGCCAGCAAGCTTGTCATTACTGCCGGCGCTTTGGCGCATGGCGGCGAGATTTTTGTACTGGACATGGGTGAGCCGGTCAAGATTTACGACCTTGCCATCAACCTTATTACGCTGAGCGGTCTTAAGCCTGGCAAAGATATCCAGATCAAAGAAGTCGGCCTGCGTCCTGGCGAAAAGATGTACGAGGAGCTCCTTATGGATAACGAGCAGCTCCTGCCTACCGAGCATTCCGAGATTCGCATCTCCACAGCCGAGGCTGACAAGATGGAAGAGATCAAAGACAAGCTTGAGAAACTTCATGATTGCGTCGACAAGGATAACGATGCGGTTAAGTCTGTTCTCGCCGAGGTTGTACCTACGTATCATCCGCAGTTTAACGATTAGGGATAAGGAGCCAAGATGGACATTAAACCCTTCGAGAATAAAGTTTGGCTTAGCTCGCCGACTATGCACGGCGATGAGCTCAAATACATTACCGAGGCATATGAGACCAACTGGATTTCGACGGTAGGGGAGAATATCAACGAAGTCGAGCGCCAAATGGCCGAGAAGATTGGTTGCGGCTATGCCGTTGCCCTTTCTTGTGGTACTTCAGCGCTGCATCTTGCCATGAAGCTCGCTGGAATTAAACCCGGTGATGAGGTCCTTTGCAGCGATATGACGTTCGACGCGACGGTGAACCCAGTTGTTTACGAGGGTGGCGTCCCTGTATTTATCGATACCGAGCGCGATACCTGGAACATGGATCCTATTGCCTTGGAGAAGGCCTTTGAACTGCATCCGACTTCAAAGGTCGTTGTGGCGGCGCATCTTTACGGAACGCCTGGCAAAGTCGAAGAGCTTCGTTCAATTTGTGATGCGCACGGGGCTGTCCTTGTTGAGGATGCCGCTGAGTCACTTGGCGCCACGTATAAGGGTCGTCAGACTGGTACGTTTGGTGACATCAGCGCCATTAGCTTTAACGGCAATAAGATCATTACCGGTTCCGCTGGTGGCATGCTTTTAACTGATAGCAAAGAGGCAGCCGATAAAACGCGCAAATGGTCGACCCAGTCTCGTGAAGCTGCCCCTTGGTACCAGCATGAGGAGCTTGGTTATAACTATCGCATGAGCAATGTAATTGCCGGTGTTGTGCGTGGCCAGATTCCATATCTGGAGGAGCATATTGCCCAAAAGAAGGCTATTTACACTCGTTACAAGGAGGGCTTCAAGGGCCTTCCGGTGAGTATGAATCCCTATGACCCCAACGTTTGCGAGCCGAACTTCTGGCTTTCTTGCATGCTGATTGAGCCCGATGCGATGTGCAAACAGGTTCGTGGCGAGAGTGAGGCGCTTTACGTAAGCGAACCTGGAAAGAGCTGCCCCACCGAGATTCTTGAGGCTATTGCTGCCATTAACGCCGAGGGCCGACCCATCTGGAAACCCATGCATATGCAGCCTATTTATCGTATGAATGCTTTCGTAACGCGCGAGGGCAATGGCCGGGCTAAGACCAACGCGTATATTTCCGGCGGTGCAACGGGCGCAGATGGCTTGCCTTTGGATGTGGGCGCTGACATCTTCCATCGTGGTCTCTGCCTGCCCTCCGACAACAAGATGACTCCCGAGCAGCAGGACGTAATCATCGAAGTGATTAGGCGTTGTTTTGAGTAGGACGAATGTGACGGGTCATTCACCCTCGATTTATGAGCGATTCGTCAAGAGAGCGCTTGATATATTGCTTTCGGTGGTTGCTCTTGTTGTCCTTAGTCCGATTCTTGTTGTAACCGCCGTGCTTGTGAGGGTGAAATTAGGTTCGCCGATTCTCTTCAAACAGATTAGGCCTGGCCGAAGGAATTCGGAGACCGGTGAAGAGGAACTATTTAAGCTATTTAAGTTTCGAACCATGACAGACGGACGCGACGAAGAGGGCAACCTCCTTCCTGACTCTCAGCGTCTTACTCCGTTTGGGAAGGCTTTGCGTTCGACGAGTATTGATGAGCTCCCCGAGCTTATAAATATACTTAAAGGCGATATTGTCCCTCGTCGGGCCTCGACCCCTTGCTACAGTTTACCTTCCTTATTACACCCCTGAAGAACATCACAGACATGACGTGAGACCAGGTCTGACCGGTTTGGCTCAAGTGATGGGTCGCAACTCAATCTCATGGGAAGAAAAGTTTTCGTATGACCTTGAGTATGTCGACGAGCTTTCGTTGAAAACAGATTTGCTCATTATTATCCAAACCGTAATCGTCGTTTTAAGGCGCAGTGATATTGGTCAAGGCGAAAATCATCCGGGCTCTCTTCATGAAATTAGGAGTAATGCGGTAGGGGGAACCAAGTCGCGTGATTAAAGAAATCGGGAGCGAGTTCTGGGAGACTCCGCTCGTAGACGATGACAATGGATTATTTCCGGCTGACATACATTGGCTAGTTTCGGGCCGCGCCGCCATTGCGCATGTCCTCGATGATCTGTTAAAAAAGAATCCTTCTGCTTCGTCGGCAGCTCTTCCTTCCTGGTGTTGCGGGTCCATGATTGAGCCCTTCTTCCAGCGTGGCTTTAAGTTGACCTTTTATCCCGTTAGCTTTATGCGAGAAGGTGATCTTAAGCGCGATTTCTCTCTTGCTATGGGATGTGACGTACTGCTGGTTATGTCCTATTTTGGCTTTGAGGAGCCCGAGTACCCCGGCGACTATTCGGGTGTCGTGATCAACGACATCACTCATTCTGTTCTTAATCGAGATGTTTGGCTCGGCGATTATGTAGTAGGTAGTCTAAGAAAGTGGATGGGGATTGCGACCGGCGGTTACGCTTGGAGCCGAGATGGTTTTGTTGCTGAAGCTCCTACGGGCAGGCTTGGTGAGTTTGAGAAGCTTCGCCGTTGTGCATTCATCGAAAAACAGAAGTATATGGAGCAGGATGGAGAAAAAAAGTATCTTGCGATTTTTTCTCAAGCAAACTCAATGCTAGAGCCCTGCGGGGTCTATGCGGGAGATCCAAAGGATAGTCAAACTGCTAGACACTTTAATTCATGTTACTTGGCTGCTAGACGTAGGGAGAATTACAACTGTTTGCGTCAATTCCTCGGCGATTATCTATTATTCGATCAATTGCCGAACACGTTTGTTCCCCTGTTCGTCCCCCTACTGTTGCCCGATGACGTTGACAAAAACACAGTCAGGTCAAATTTGGCCTTCAAACGGATCTACTGCCCTTCGCACTGGCCGAGGGATCATCGGATTCCGATGCTTGATTCGAATAGTGAGGTCTTATACGAGAGGGAAGTAAGCGTACCTTGCGACCAAAGGTACGGTATCGAAGAGATGACATGGCTTGGTGAGGCTCTTCTCAAGACAATTCAAGAGAACCGAGGAAGCGGAATAGTTAGATTGAGTCAGGAATAAAGCCGATGGATATCGTTATTATTTCGAATTTCTGCAGCAACCTTAGTGGAAACGGTAACAATCGATTTCTTTATCTTTCCAAATTGCTATCCAAACGCCATTCTGTTGAACTTATTACGAGTAGTTTTTCACACAGTGAAAAAAAGCAGAGATATGCTGCGGAAATTGTTGACCTGCCTTTTAAGGTCACTCTTGTTGATGAGCCTGGCTATTCCAAGAACATTTCACCACAGAGGTTCTTTAGCCATCAAACATGGGGTGCAAACGTCCTTGAGTATCTACGGAGTCGTAAGAAGCCTGACCTTATCTACTGCGCCATACCCTCGCTGACTGCTCCTGCTAAGGTCGGCGAGTACTGTAAAGAGATTGGCTGTCGTTTCGTTTTGGACGTTCAAGACCTATGGCCCGAGGCATTTGCTATGGCGTTTAACGTTCCAATTATTAGCAGCCTAGCATTTATTCCATTTAAAAATCTTGCTGACAAGGCTTACTCTTCCGCTGATGCCATTATTGCTGTGTCTGAAACTTATATGCGAAGAGCTTCTTTAGCCAATTCCAAGGCTGCAATTAAGAAAATAGTGTATCTAGGGACCGATCTTTCTGAGTTCGATTCGTATGTTTCGACCGGAGGTAATGCCTGTAATCACGGTGCCATCACGCTTGCCTATTGTGGAACTTTGGGTAATAGCTATGACTTGGATCTCGCAATAGATGCTGTACGCATTGCTCAAGATCGTACCGAGCGTAGGATTCGTTTTCTTGTCATGGGTAGTGGCCCTTACGAGGCGCAGTTCAAGGAACATGCAAGCGAGACTGGGATTGACTGCAGGTTTACGGGCAGGCTCCCATATGGTGATATGTGTAGGCTCCTGAGTGCTTCTGATATAGCCATCAATCCCATTAAGAAGGGTTCTGCTGGCAGCATTATTAATAAACATGCCGACTATGCCGCAGCTGGCGTTCCGGTTATCAATACCCAAGAAAGCCCCGAATATCGCAATCTTGTTGAATGCTACTCCATGGGTGTGAACTGCTCCTGTGGATCCGTGGAGGAAACAGCCAAAGCCTTAAGTCTCCTTGTCAATAATGACGATCTTAGGACCAAGATGGGTGTTAATTCTAGAAAATGTGCCGAGGAGTTATTTGATAGGAGCAGAACTTATCGAGAGCTTGCCGAATTGCTGGAAACCATATAGGAATACGCATGAATATCGTTTTTATTTCAAAGCTCAGCGGTCGCCTGTCTACAGGCCCAAGCAATAGCGTTCCAAAGCAGGTTAACGCACAGGCTGCTGTTGACAACGTTTTTTGGTATAACCTGAATTATGTTTGCAGAGATGAATGGAAGACGGGCGCTGTTCCTTGCCACACCCTTGACGAATACCCTGACGGCTCCATCTCAGCGCTTCCAGAACCCTTCAACAACCCAGATCTTGTTGTCTATGAAGGCTTCTATGAGTTTCCATTCGATAAGACAGTCTTTGAGCTTAAGCGAAAAAAAATACCATACATCATCATTCCGCGCGGAAGTATGACCGAGAGAGCTCAATCTCAAAAGAGGCTCAAAAAGATATTCGGCAACCTCGTGTTTTTTAACAGCTTCTATCGAGGATCTGCTGCGGTTCATTTTCTCACTAATAGGGAGCGAGACGATTCTAAGGGCTTCAATTCTTCCACCTGCGTTATTTTGCCCAATGGAATCACTGCAAGGACTCGCTCGCGTGTAGCAGTGGAGCATGAGGGGATACGTGGAGTTTCAATCGGTAGACTTGATATTGATCATAAGGGTCTCGATCTTCTATTAAATGCAGTCGAAATCGCACAGGATATCATGCGAGAGGCTTCTTTCTGTATCAATCTGTATGGTTCCAGCGAGAATGGATCTGCAGATCAGCTCGAAAAAGATGCAATCGAAAAGGGCATCACTGACCTCGTGACAATTAACCCTCCGGTGTTTGGCCCGGATAAGGACAAGTTGCTAGAGAATTCGGACCTGTTCGTCATTACTTCGAGATATGAGGGACACCCCATGAGCATGCTTGAAGCCCTCTCATATGGTTTGCCTTGTCTTGCCACTGACGGAAGCAACATGAGAGGTGAGGTTGACTGTGCCAAGGCGGGATGGACTTCTGACAATTCTGCCGAGGGTATCGCCGCTTCTATTTCAGAGATTTGCGAAAACAAATCAGAGCTAATTGAGCGGGGGCGTAATGGCTTGGAGCTCTCACGAATGTACGAGTGGAAGCAGATAGCCCATAGAACGCATGATGAGTATGAGCGCTGTTTGAATTAGTTTGGAGTATCGCATTGAAGAATACCGCAAAGTCTAAAATCGCAAAGGCCTTTAAGAGTCCGTCCGAGGCATGGGCCGGTCTCGTTCTGAGGCTATGCCAAAAGCCCTTCATTTCTGATGAGACCGCCATTAAGGCTGAGTTTCGAGCCTATATGGGCCATACCTTGGATTTGAACAACCCCAAATCTTTTAATGAAAAACTTCAATGGCTAAAGCTGCACGATAGAAATCCGCTCTATACAACACTTGTTGACAAATTGGCGGTTAAGGAATGGGTTTCAAGCAAAATTGGGGCCCAGTATGTTGTTCCTACCTTGGCGATCTGGAAAGACGTTGACGAGATTGACTTGAACGTGCTTCCCGAGCAATTTGTCATGAAAGCTAATCACTATAGCGGCTATGTTGCAATCTGCAGGGATAAAGAAACGTTCGATTTCTCCTATGCGAAAAAGCGCCTTGCCGCGATGATGAAGAAGAATCTTTTTTACTACGCCCGTGAATGGCCATACAAGGATGTAAAACCCCTTGTGTTCGCTGAGGAGTACCTTGAGCCGGATGAAACCGGATCAACTGCAGACTATAAGGTATTTTGCTTTTCTGGGGAGCCCAAGATGATTCAGTTACACAAAGGGCGATACTCTAACCACACACAGGATACTTTTGATCCTCAATGGAATCATTTGGATATTCGTCAGCCAGGGTATCCGCTTACAGGCGTAACCCCGGCCGCTCCCAAACAACTTGAAGAAATGCTACGTCTTTCTAGGATTCTTTCTGCCGGTATTCCCCATGTTAGAGTTGATTGGTACATCAACCGCGATCAATTAAAACTCGGCGAAATGACTTTCTTCGACGCAAGTGGACTGTGCCCCTTTGAAAAATATGAAGATGATCTCATGATTGGGTCGTGGATTGATTTGAACAGGGCGTATTCCGCGAACGGACGTCCGTAATGTATTTATTCGAGCGCATGCTGGGCACAGCGACTTTCTTCTTGGTATTAATTGTTGCGTGTAATAGCCTATATGTTGCTAATGGCAAACAGATAAAGCAACGCCTGCTTCTCTATATCACAGCGCTTGCTTTCTTAGCATTTATATTTATACCGAACCGGGGCGCAGACTTGTCCCGCTTATATTATGCACTCCATCTATATGGAACGATGGATATTTACGATATAGCAAGAGCGTGCTCCCATTCATCAACGCCTGTTATGGTCATCTATTTCTGGGCTATTGGAATGTTAAGAGTCGATGCCCTGCTTCCGATGATCTCTTGTGCATTGTTCTATTCACTTGTTTTTTCTTGTTATTGGGATTTTGCAGAGAGGCTCAAAATCGACGTCAAAATCGTTGCCCTTGCAATTTTTCTTTGCATGAGCTCTGGAATTTTTTTTCAAGTGATTAGTAATATCAGGTCCTATTTAGCTACGGCGCTTGTATTCAGAGCGTTTTATACGGAACAGTTTACAGGCAGAAGTCCTTTTAAAAACATCCTCTACTACTTGGTAGCCGCATTGTTTCATTCGTTCGGACTTGCACTCGTCATTCTAAGAGTTGTCCATATATGCTTCACGAACAGCAAGAATATGCTTCAAAAATTGATTTCAACAGCTTTCGTTTTATTAATTATTTTTCTTATGATGCGATATGGCGGTTCGTACTTGAATGCCCTGTCTGACAAGGCGACTGACTATATTGCTGGCGAATCGTATTTCTATATATGGGAAGTCATTATTCACTCTCTGCAGATTGCCATTACTGTCTATTTGCTTATAAAGCTTTTTAGAATCGACTGTACGGTGGATCAAATCGTGCGTAATAACCTTGCTCTGTTTATTGTCCTTATCACAATGGTTGCCGTCATGTCTCTTCCTTTTGACTATTCAATTTTCTTGCGCACGTCAGTTCTTCTTTCACTAGTGTCGCCTCTTGTTCTCATGCTTCTAAGTTCAGCCTGGTCAAAAAAGGAGCACGATTGCATTTGTGCGGTTGTATTTACATGGTCAACGGTCTCTCTATGTTTGGCTTGCGCTCGTGGTGATCTGAGTAGTTACAAGTTTCTTTTGCTATAGGAGTTATTTTGGGCGAACAAACAATTGGCAAGAAAGCGGTTACTGCAACTAAATGGTCATTGCTTACGCAAATCGCTTCTAAGATTATTCAGCCAATTACGACCTTAGTGTTGGCGCATATTCTTACGCCGGATCTATTTGGCGTAATCGCGCTCGTTACCATGGTGACGTCTTTTGCCAACATGTTTTCCGATGCTGGTTTCCAGAAATATCTCGTGCAACACGAGTTTAAGACTGATGCAGACCTTCACGATTACGCAAATGTCGCTTTTTGGACTAACCTCGCCGTATCGTTTCTCCTCTGGTTTCTCATCGGTCTATTCCGTGATGGCCTTGCTGCGTTGTTGGGGGGATACCACAATTGGTTGGGCGATAACCGTTGCGAGTTCAGTTCTTCCACTTACAGCGGCAATCAGTGTTCAGACGGCGCTCTATCAAAGGGCGCTTTCGTTTAAGGTCCTGTTCTCTTCGCGATTTGGATCGTCCCTTCTTACTCTTGTTGTTGCTGTACCACTTGCGCTTGCAGGTTTCGGCTATTGGTCGATGATTGTGGCGACCATCGCGAGCAATGCACTTCTAGCCGTTTGGCTGACAATTGAGTCAAACTGGAAACCGACTTTCTCTTACAGCTTTCGATATTTAAAGCGCATGTTCAGCTTCAGTGCTTGGACCTTGTTAGAGGCGTTTACCATCTGGCTTGCTGGTTGGGCGGGATCGTTTATCCTGGGTAACGTACTTGACGCCTACTACCTAGGTCTGTACAGAACAACTGTCTCCCTTGTTTCTGCAGCGACTGGGCTTATCTCTTCGGCGGTTACTCCCGTCATATTCGCGACGCTTTCGAGAATGCAAGGAGACAGAGCACAGTTTGATAGAGCATATTTCAAAATGCAAAGCTATCTAGCAATGTTCGTTGTGCCAATTGCCTTCGCGCTATTCGTCTTTCGCGAATCGATTGTGCTTGTGTTTTTAGGTGATCAGTGGGTCGAAGCATCCACTTTTCTTGGGCTTTACGGTATGGAAAGTGCATTTTCAGTTGTCATCGGATATATGGCCTCTGAGGCATACCGGTCTCTGGGAAAACCTAGGTTGTCCGTTGCTGTGCAACTTGCATATCTCGCAGCAACCGTTCCTTGCATGTTTTTCAGTGCAAAAGCGGGTTTTGATGTTTTCTCAATTGCCTTGCCTCTCGTAACCCTGTTCTCGTATTCAGGTTCGCACTTAATCGCTTGCAAGACCAGACTCTCGCTTTCTATAACCGAAACCTTTAAGGTTCTTCTGCCATACCTCGTTATATGTGTCCTTGACTCATTCGTCTGCAATCTTCTAGTGGTGTTGATTCCGTTCATTCCCGCTCATTTTCTTGTAATCCCACTGTACTGCCTTCTTTACTTAGCCCTACTTGTGTCGCGTAGAGAACAACGGGATACGCTAATCGATGTTGCCAACAGATTCGGCCTTGCAAGGTTTCTTCCGCATTTCTTGCTCAAATAGAACGATGTCTTTTGCAAAAGAGCAATTTGCTATGAAAGGTGTGATAACTGTGAAAAATGTACTTATAACGGGAATCGGTGGTCTTACTCCGAGATCCATCGCACGCCGAATCAGGAAAACTCATCCTGAGTATCGACTCATAGGATGTGATGTAAACCCGAAAGCAATTGGCTTCTTTATGGATGGACTCCTCGACGCAAAGTATGTCTGTCCAAGGTGTGACTCGGCAGACTATTTCAGCTGGATTGAAAAGCTGGTAGAGCGTGAGTCTATTGACTTTGCCTTTGTGCAGCCCGAGTCTGAGATTGTCGAGTGGGGGAAACATTTCGATCAAACAGGGCATTTCCCTTGTGTTACCTTTATGGGATCGACGGAGCTATCCGGGTCCCTGCGTGACAAGGCGATCATGGCCGAGGTTCTCGAGGGTACGGATTTTATCCCTAAGACAATCAAGGTTACCCAGGACGAGCCAAGGTTTGATGCGGTTGAAAATGAAATTGGGTTCCCCTGTTGGATAAGAGCTACCGAGGGGACAGGCGGTCTCGGCTCATTGCGACTTGACGACCTTAGCAGCTACAAAAGTTGGCTCTTTATCAACTCTGAGATTCCTGAGTTTACCGTGAGTGAATTTCTCACTGGGCGGCATATTGCGAACGAGATGCTGTATTACAAGGGTGAATACGTAAAGGGTGCAGCGCTTGAATGTGCTGAATACGTAATGGCAAACATTGCTCCATCGCATGTCACGGGCAACACGAGCTTTGGTCGCCTGCTCAACGACAAGACTGTCAACGAATTCTGTGATTCTTGTATTAAATACATTGAGCGCAAACTTGACCTCGCAGCGCACGGAATCCTGTCTTTTGATTTGAAAGAGGATTCTAAGGGAAACCTGAAGGTTACTGAGGTTAATATCAGGCACATGGCCTACACGGGTGTCCTGGCCGAGGCTGGTTTCGACTTAATTGAAGACTCGATTCGTATTATGGAAGACGGTGGCGCCCTTCGCGTTGAGCGCGATCCTTTTCATGTATTTGAAAAACCATTCGTGTTTTTGCGTGATGTAGATATTGAACCCATTTTGCTCGATAGCGAGGATTGTTTTCTGGCCCCCCGTTCCGACGGCGATTGCCAGGCAAGTGATTGCAATGAATAGAATATTGAGCATCAGAGAGCTTATTCGAGAAGATGTGCCCGTTATTAATGGCTGGCGGAGTAGCGAAGAGCTCATGAGTTACTTAGGTGCGCCCTACAGATTCATTGGGCCCGACGTCGACTATCGCTGGTTTGAGAATTACTTAAACAATCGCAGCAATACGATACGGTGTTGCGTGTGCGAGGACGGCAACGCCAAGCCCCTTTGTCTCGTTACTCTAGCTGGGATTGACTGGGTGAGCAGAAACTGCGAACTTCATATCATGGTGGGCAACGACGAAAATAGAGGCAAAGGCATCGGCTCGTTTGCCGTAAAGAAAATGATAGAGCATGCCTTTCTTGATATGAACTTACGTCGGATCGAGTTAACTGTCCTAGAAGATAACGCTCGTGCTCGACATCTTTACGAGAAGTTTGGCTTCCAGTACGAAGGCATTAAAAGAAAAGCAAAATACAAGCATGGCCGCTATGTCGACATGCGACTTATGGCACTGCTGAAGAGCGATTGGCTTGCAGGCAGGGGAAGCAACAATACAATCTCGTAATAGTCATTAAAGTGTCTGCCATTAAAGCTACGCCGAAATATACGTAGAGGTCCTGATGAGACTACTTGTCGAATTTGGTGCGGCACGATGAGATATCCTGAGTCTTAAATTCTATGATAGGAGAATAATGAGTAAAGTGCTCGTGACGGGCGCCGCCGGCTTCATCGGCGCGTTCCTCGTCAAGAAGCTGCTTGATGAGACCGATGACGTTATTGTCGGCCTCGACAACCTCAACAGCTACTACGACCCCGGCATCAAGGACGCGCGCCTGCGCATGCTGGCCGAAGCCGACACAGACGGCCGCTTCACCTTCGTGCGCGGCGACCTGTGCGATGCCGCCCTCATCAAGCGTCTGTTCGCCGAGAACGGCTTCGACGTCGTTGTGAACCTCGCCGCCCAGGCAGGCGTCCGCTACTCCATCGAGAACCCACGCGCCTATCTGGAGAGCAACCTCGTGGGCTTCTTCAACGTGCTCGAGGCCTGCCGCCACCACCCGGTGAAGCACCTGGTCTACGCCAGCTCCAGCTCGGTCTACGGCGGCAACAGGAAGGTTCCGTTCTCCGAGGAGGACCGAGTCGACTCGCCGGTGTCGCTCTACGCCGCCACTAAGAAGTCCAACGAGCTCATGGCGGCCGCCTACTCAAAGCTCTACTCCATCCCTGCCACCGGCCTGCGCTTCTTCACCGTGTACGGCCCCATGGGCAGGCCCGACATGGCCTACTTCGGCTTCACCGAGAAGCTGCGCCGCGGGGACACCATCAAGATCTTCAACATGGGTAATTGCAAACGCGATTTTACATATGTTGATGATATCGTTGAGGGCGTGCGCCGTGTAATGGACAATGCGCCGGAAGTGCGAATAGGCGAAGACGGTCTCCCGATGGCTGCTCACCGCGTCTACAATATCGGCAATTCGAATCCTGAAAATTTGCTTGATTTCGTTGATACCCTTCAGCGCGTGCTCGTTGAAGAAGGTGTTTTGCCTCCTAATTACGACTTCGAATCGCATAAGCAACTTGTTCCAATGCAGCCCGGCGATGTTCCTGTAACTTACGCTGATACAAGTGCGCTAGAGCGGGACTTTGGTTATAGACCTGCTACCAAGCTAGAAGACGGTCTTCGTGCCTTTGCTAAATGGTATAAGAGCTATTACATGGTTGAGCTCTAATGAGCAGGCGTAGTTTCGCTGATATTCTTCTGAATAGTGAGTTCAGTCCTTCGGACGAATATTACAGCCTCGTTCATCTTCTCTATGATTCTGACCCTCCTGATCAGTGTTCCTTTTATAGCTTGATGAATATGTATTTCGGCTTGATGCCTTTCGCCGGTACTGCGATTTCCCTTTGGGATTTTAATCATAGACATAATTTTACGTTTTCAACTGATGATGATTTATCAACCGTGGATCTTAATAGGCTCCTCTTGTTATGCGAATACATATTAAACTTCGCTATACACATGCAAAATATAGATGACTGCATGCAGGAGTCACTATTTTTGATCAAACATATTCGAGCTATTTGCAACAAGATTTCTTATCAGGAATCCGAAGTTAAGGGCATTTTCGTCTTGGTGCCGAGGAACGATTTGATTAACGCTTCAGCCGAGTGCTCCCCTGCTGAAGTGGCGATAGATTTAATTACCTTTGATTACTGGCGCTACAAGGGAGACCTTGATCGCAAGCGTCAATATTTATCTAAGTTCGCTCGCGAGCTCGAGCCTAAGCGGGAGTGCCTTGAAGCTCTGTCTAAGCGTCTTACGTCTGATTTCTTTTACCTAGTTAACTCGCTTAATATTCGTCATAACAATGCATCAGAGGACTCTAAGAAGTATTTCGAACCTCTCGGAAGCATGTCAGATCATGAACTTGAGTCCTGGTATGACACGTTGCGCAACATGGCTGCCAGTCTCTTCCTTTTGGTTGATTACTCTGACATCTCTGAATCTATTAATTCCTTGAAACACAACCACTAAGTCGTTTTTTATTCCGTTCTTTGACAATTGGAGAATGACATGAAGATCGCTATCGCCGGTACCGGCTACGTCGGCCTGTCCCTCGCCGTCCTGCTCTCGCAGCACAATGAGGTGCATGCTCTGGACATCGTGCCCGAGAAGGTCGAGAAGATCAACAACTATGTGTCGCCCATCCAGGACGACGAGATCGAGCGATTCCTGGCGGAAGCAAAGGCGGGGGAGCGCGAGCTCGACCTGCACGCCACGGTCGACGTGGCCGAGGCATATACGGGCGCCGACTACGCCGTCATCGCCACGCCTACCAACTACGACTCGGACAGGAACTTCTTCGACACTTCCTCCGTCGAGGCCGCCATCGCCGCCGTTCGCTCGGTGAACCCGGACGCCTGGATCGTCATCAAGTCGACGATCCCCGTGGGCTACACCGCGGGGCTTCGCGAGAGGCTGGGCGACAGCAAGATCTTCTTCAGCCCAGAGTTCCTGCGCGAGAGCAAGGCGCTCTACGACAACCTGCACCCCAGCCGCATCGTTGTGGGCGCGCCGAAGGAGGATGCCGACGCCGTCGCTGCCGCCGAGCGCTTCGCACGCCTGCTTGCCCAAGGAGCGGACCCAGCCGAGCTGGAGCGCGTGAACGCCGACGGCACCGTGGGCATCCCGGAGCTCGTGCTGGGCACCACCGAGGCCGAGGCCGTCAAGCTGTTCGCCAACACCTACCTGGCTCTTCGCGTAGCCTACTTCAATGAGCTTGACACCTACTGCGAGGTCCGCGGCCTCAACACCCGCGACGTCATCGACGGCGTCTGCCTGGAGCCGCGCATCGGCAGCCACTACAACAACCCCAGCTTCGGCTACGGCGGCTACTGCCTGCCCAAGGACACCAAGCAGCTGCTGGCCAACTACAGGGACGTGCCGCAGAACCTGATCGAGGCCATCGTGGACGCCAACCGCACCCGCAAGGACTTCGTGGCCGACGAGGTGCTGCAGATGGTCTGGGACCGCGTCTACGAGGGTAAGCCGAAGCCGGTCGTGGGCGTGTACCGCCTGACGATGAAGTCCAACTCCGACAATTTCCGTGCGAGCTCCATCCAGGGCGTCATGAAGCGCGTGAAGGCCAAGGGCGTGCCCGTGGTGGTCTACGAGCCCACGCTGGACGCGCCGGAGTTCTTCGGCTCCGAGGTGACCCACGACCTGGAGGCCTTCAAGGCGAAGTGCGACGTGATCGTCGCCAACCGCTGGAGCGACGAGCTTGCAGACGTGGCGGACAAGGTGTACACGAGGGGTATGTTTAAGCGGGGCTAGGGGAGAGGCGGCTGGTTGCAGTGGGCGGACTTAGATTAAGGCAAGACCACAGTACGATCATCGTTCCTGAGGACGGGGGCGTATCGGCTAGCGCCGATACGCCCCCGTCCTTAGTTAACTCGAAAATACAATATCAGATACCACGGTCACGAGTTGAACACTAGCTAGCATGAGGCAAAATAAAAATTTTTAGAGACGTGGTCGCTAAAAAACACTTGACTTAACAATGCAAAGCGAAATACAGTCGATTGGAGAACAAAGCGATGCATGCCAAAGAAATCACCGAGACAATTAAAAAATACATGCAATGTGACACCATTGGCCTTCAAGCTTTAGTCCTGCATGGCGAATGGGGTTCGGGGAAGACGTATTATTGCGAGAACGATCTTAAGCCTGCGCTTAAGGAATTAGGTATAAAGGTATGCCGTGTATCGCTATTCGGCGTTTCCGATTATGACGAGATTTGCAATAGGGTTCTAGCCTCTTGGCTTCATTTTTCTGAAAACTCAACGAAGCGCATTGATGCCACAAAAAATGTTTTTAAGAAAGGCGCAATTGACGTTAGTAAGTCAATTGCAAGCAAGCGGCTAGCAAAAATTGGAATTCAGGTTTCCATTAAACCTGACTTATTACTATCTTTGATTGGAATGAATAAAGTTCTCGTGATATTGGACGATTGCGAACGTAGCAGCTTCGCTCATGATGACCGCTCATTTCTTGGGTTTGTTAACAATATGGTCGAAAATCATGGCTGGCATGTGATGCTTGTCAGAAATCAGCCACTGTCTTTTGAGGATGACTGCTCTATAGAAAAAGCGGTTATTAGCCAAATTGAGTATGAGCCAGATCTACAGGTGCTTTACCGGGCAATAGTAAAGGACCAGTTATCCATTCCCGAACAGATTGACTTCAAAGTCAAGGATGCAGTTATCGACGGACTTAAGGACTCCCTTATCAACGCAAGAGCTCTATCAAGATCAATCCCGTGTATAAACTACGTATTAAGCTCGTCGGCTCTTGTCGATGAGTCCATAGATTTTCATGGAAGAGTACAAGCGTTCTCAGATTTTGTTGGATATGCAGTTCAAGCATCAGCAGGAATAGTTCCTAATGAGCCAAAAGACGCGAATAGCTCAATGAGCATTTTCGACGAGTCTGAACTCCAGGAATACGATTATTATCTTACTTTATCAAAGGCCCTTGCTCCATTAACTGAAGGGAAGGATGTAGACCCAGAAACTGTTAAGAGTTCTTTCAATAAATTTGTACTAGAGAAAAATCCCAATTCTGCCGCAGATGTCGAGGCCCAAGAAATGGAATACCATTGGGGCGCTTTACGGAGCTTGGAAGACGGTCAGGTTGAATTGCTCGCGAACCATCTTAAAAACATGCTAGCTAAGGGACAGTATTCTCAAGTATGGTTTTATAAGATTATTAGACATTCACTCGATCTTATTATTCTTGGGTTCTGGGATGAATCTTTTCGCGAGAAGCTTCTCGATTCGCTTCGGCATGCCGCCAATCATGACCCCAAGTGCGACGCTGCCGCTTTGAGGCAAGAACGAGATAATATGAATGATTTTTATGGTACAGATGCCAATCTCATAATGGACAAACTTATAACTGAGGTTGAACAAGATGAAAGAGATCGAGATTTAAATCGCATCAGTCTTGAGTTTTCTATAGTTGACCAGAACACAGGTAAAACAATCTCTGCGTTTTTTGAAAAAGCCATAAAATCAGAGAACCAAAATAGAATACTGAATGTACCAGCTGAAACTGTTGCCATGGCAACCTATGAAGGAACCGCCGATTCACAAAATTCCCTGCATTTATTTTTTCATACCGGCATGAAGAGTTATGCAGACAAGCATAGCCTGAATGAAGCCGTTGAATGGTTAAAAATGATTGACACTCAACTTGTCAAAGTGGGGTCCAAATCTCGCATGGGCGGACTGAGGACCAAATGGATTCGCAATGACATCAAGCAGACAATAGCAACGTTAAATGAAAGGGCGCAGGATATTTCAACTGATTCCGGTGTATATATGTGATTGCGTTTAGTCGCTCAATGGCTTGCCGATGCCGCGCACTTGCTCGACGTTTCCGAAGCTTCCTTTCACCGACTGACAAAACGGATTACACCTAATTTCCGGGTCGTTTTACAGGTAATTCGTTCGCCACTCGCCCAATCTCGCTACACTAATAACTGCTGCTACCAGGGCATTTCTTGGTACAGCTTCCATTGGCTCTTGCGAAGATCGGAGCGGTTATGTTTGCCACCGCGTTCCACACTAGCCGTCACTACATTCTGCTTACCGTCATGGCCTGCCTATGCGTTTTGCTGGGCGGGCCTTCTTGTGCCGCGGGCGCGGACAGCCTGTTCATTGCGGGCGCCACGTACTACGAGCCAGGTGTTTCGGGTCCCGGTTGGGCTTGGACCGAAGTCGACCATCTGGAGCTTACCGGCTATGCGGGCGAGGCCATCGGCGCCGACGGCGACCTGGTGGTGACGCTTGTGGGGCAAAACTCCGTGATCGAGACGCATGCGCCCGATGCGGACATTTCCATGAGCGGCATGGAGGTGTGGGGAAACCTTACGCTTCGCGGCTCGGGTTCGCTCACGGCGACGGGTTCGCAATGCGGGATCCATGTGGCCCAGGCGCTGGTGGTGGACGACTGCACGGTCGATGCCAGGGCCGACGGGGCAGGCGTTGTTAGCCAGACTGTGGCTGGCATCGCCGCAGGTAGCTTGACAGTACGTGGCGGCGGGCGCGTTGCTGCTTCGGGCGCGGGTTCCGATACTGGCTTGCGCTTTTATGGCGTACGCTTGCTCGACGAGGGGTTTGGTGCTGAGGCTGCGAGCGAGACACTCGTCGTGGATGCGTCCTGGCTGGATGCAACCGGTACGGATGCCGGCGTTGCCTGCAATCGCGGGTCGCTCGTGGCCGCGCACTTTGTGACGCCTGCAGGCGGAGCCTTTGGTGTTGCCAGCGTGGTGGATGTTAGCGGGGCCGTGGCGCCGCACGTGGAGATTGAGCCCGATGGCGCCACCGGCCCGGCGGGGGAGACTGAGTCGCCCGTCGGCGAGGTGCCGGGGGATGGCGTGGCGGGCGCCGATGTTGACCCTGCTAATAGAGGGGCCGCTGCGGAGCAGACGACGCATCCCACGGTGAAACCCGTGGCTGCGTCGCCCAAGACAACGGTCACCAAGACCACCGTCACCAAGACGACCAGGCCCAAATCCACTATGGCAACATCACCGACACTTCCCAAGACCGGCGACAGCTACTGGATAGCAGCCTCCTTAACGCTATTCCTGCTGGGGACAGTGCTTCTAAACGCCGCATATCGCTGCTGATGCGGCGCGACGCACTTGGCTGCGATACAAGAGCTCTGTAGGAGCTTTAAGGGCAACGCTTTCTTATTACTTCTCTGTACCACCTTTGGGGGTAACCACCGTGCCATACCTTGGTGCTATACTCGGAGCCCTAAGGAAGTGGTTCATATGTACTTGAGCGATACTAAGATTCAGGAGCTAATCGACAGCGAGGTTCTGCTCCATGCCGATGCTTCGAACATCGGACAGGTTACGTATGACTTGCGCACCGACGGCTTCTACATTAACGAGAACAAGCAGTCCGAGGTCGAACTCGGTCCTGGGGATTCGACATTCGTCTCTTGCGTTGAATGTGTAGCGTTGCCAAACAATTTGACCGCTAGCGTACTTCTGCGCAATTCGCGCATTCGCCAGGGGCTTTCTTTGGACGCGCCGCTATATTTCCCCGGACATGGAACACGGCTGTTTTACCGTGTTACAAACGTAAGCGGCAACACTATTACGCTCGATACGTCTAAGGGTATAGCGCAGGTTGCATTCCAGCGCGTTGATGGCATGGTAGCCCATCCTTACCACGGCGCTTTCTCTGATGAGCTCAACTTTAACGGACTTGCAGATTATTCCGACGTATATGCCGGGGAACTTAAAAAGGTCGAGAACAAGAAGGAAGAAATCGTCAATATCGAGTCCCGTATCTATGGCAACGTCCTGGCCCTCTTCGCCATTTTCGCTGCGATCTTTACGCTCGTAAACGTCAACGCCGGAGGTCTGTCCTCCAATATAACAACCGTCAACTTTGTTGCACTCGACCTGCTGATTATTGGCGGTTTTCTGGTCCTAGCGTCCGCAATCGAAGCCTTCCTTGTTAAGGACAAAGACAAGAAGGCGTACTTGCCTCTTGCATTAGGTATCGTTTGTATTGGTGTAGCGGTGTACTTGGCATTGCATCAAGCGGCCTGTGCTTAAGACTAGAAAAACATATCTTCTGATGTGGGGCGTATCGACTGATGTTGGTATGCCCTCGTCTATTTGCTGGCCATCCTATGCTAGAGCCTTTGTGAACAATACGATCACCGTCGATCAGCTTGGACGATCTATGAGGCTCGGTAACCTGGGGGAGCAGATTGTGCTCAAAAGCGAGCGTGCGTTTAAGAGCATTCGTTTTGCGGGATTTGAACGTGCGCAGCAAGCTCTGTATGGTCCATTGGCCAAGGAACGAGATGAAGCGGCAAGGGCGCAGTATCGGGAGCTCCTTGCCGAAAACCCGTTTGAGGGAATACGTATCGTCGATATCATTCGAGAGGGGATGACGGGCGATGACCTACGCCTACAGTGAGATGTATCTCGAGGATGCAATGAGAACGCTGGGCGAGGCGGTCGATTTTGCTCTCTGTGACCAAGGGCTGACTCCAGCCGAGTTGACGGCGATCATGTCGAACGCTCTTGAGATGAAACAGTTTGAGCGCGGTATGCCTCGCGTCGTCTGCGGCATGACGGGCGACGAGCTCGCGCGCGATATTATCGCCCATGCGGGACTGACCCCCGTCAGATGTAGGGAGACCTATCCGTTCGACCGTTCGCCTCAGTATTGGGCGGGGTGGGTTATGGCCTATACGCAATGGATGAGCAGCTTGGGCTTTAATAAGCTACTCGAAGTCGCTCCGCTCGATTGGATCATCGGCTCGTACCATCCGCTCCACGAGGCCTCCGAAGATAAATTCGCCCAGATTGTCATCGAAAAATGGAACAACGCCCAGGCAGACAAAAAGGGCCTCAAGGCGGCACGAAAGGCTGCCGGACTAACGCAAAAACAGCTCGCCGCCCAATCGGGGGTTAAGCTTCGCGCCATACAACTCTACGAGCAGAACCAGCTCGACCTACGCCGCGCCTCGGTTTCCTCGGCATTGGCGCTTGCAGACACCCTAAACTGCACCATCGAAGACCTCGTCTGGCAACCGATTGCTCTGGAGTACGACTCGCAGGCTATTTCGTCTGTAAAGCTATAGAGGAGTCAGACATGCCTTGGAGCTATGTTCAACAAGATGACGGCGCTGATTGCGTTGCTCAAGAAGATCATTCAACTGCGCACGTGGCAAATTCAGCATCACCGATTTTGCTCGGCGGCACCACGTCAATCGACGAAGCTATTCGGCTGACCATTTCGAACATGCCCAACGCGCTCAGGCTCTTGGAGAACTCATGATGGCGGACACGAAGCGGGGAGCGCATCCGTTCGCGCCGCTCGTGCTCGATGATGCCGGTTCGCTCGAAGATATGGCCGCGGCCGTGATGCGCCTGCACAGCACGCTGATAACGGTCGGGCGCTGCTATACAACCGACGCCACAGGCGACCGGGCCGCGCTTGAGCTTGGGCGCGTCGAGTCCGTGCTTGCGGGTGCATTCTGTACGATATTCGGCCAATCGCCGGCCGATCGCTTCACAGACATCTTTGACCAGGTCACCTACGTTGCCGAGCACATGGTCAAGGACCACATCTTTGAAGACGGTAACAAACGAACCAGCCTTGTCTTTGCGTTGTCCGTCTTAAGGTTCGCAGGCACTCCGGTCGTGCTGTCTGACAGCCCCGAACCAAAAGACAACCAGTACTACGCCTGGATCCAGGACCTCGTTTCCAGTCGCCGCACGAACAGCGAGCTAGCCGAAGAGCTGCGCTGCGGATTCGTTGCGGGCACGGGCGATCTGTCGCTCGTATAGAATCTAAGCATCCGCACGCCGGTTAATGAATTGATTGGACACCACATGGAGATCCCCAGCACTCTGTGCAGCAATGTGTACGACTTCGCGTTTTGCCCCGAGCCCTGCTACGACCGCTTGGTCGACCTCGCCGACCCCGAGGACTGGGGTCCCGGCAATCGCATCCTCAAAAACTACCTGTCGTTTTCGTTTAGCCGCGCGGTGTTCCTGACCGAGCGCGACGTAAACCAGACCGCGCCGTCCAACCTGCCGCTGGTGTTCGACGACGACCGCTGCCTGTTCAATACCGGCTTGTACACGCGCCGCTACGAGACCATCTACGGCCTGTTTGAGCCCAACACCAAGCCCGACGCGCGCCAGCGCTGGTTTTTGAAGGGCTTCTTTAAGGAAAGCGACCCCATGCTGGTCTCGTTTGAGTACCTGCCGTGCCGCGTGCGCTTTGCCGAGGACCCCTCCGAGCTGGTCTTTGACTACCGCCTGCCCATCCGCTCCAACATCGACCACATTCTGGGCGACGAGGAAAACCTTACGCGTATTCCCGCCAGCCTGATGGGGGAGGGCAGCTCGCTGCTGCTGCGCCGCGCCTTTGAGGGAGCTGTCGTCGAGGCCGCCCGCCGCGCCGCAGCCAACTACACGCTCGCCGTGCCGCAGTTCTACGGCGGTCGGATCCAGCTGCTGCTGCCGCTGTGCCTGACCGGCGACAAGCCCGAACTGGCGCTGACCATCCAGCGCGAGGACGGTTTCTACGCAGCACGCACCTGCCTCACACTCGACATGGCCTACAACAACGCTCGACTCATTTGCCGCCCCGAGACCTCTTGGATCAAGCGATAAAGGTCGGTTTAGCCGGTGGTTTGTCGGCTGCCCCGATTGTGGTGGTGCGGTTTGCGCCCACGAATTGGTTGATTTCCGATCTCAGCCGAACACATTGAGCAAATA